>QXZU01000082.1:5592-8571 GCA_009886205.1 K189A clade bacterium
AGAACCTGAAAAATAGCGCCTGAAAATAGACCAGAGCAGCATCACCCGCTGCTCTAGTCAGCGCCCAAACTGATAAATAGACCAATACCAACTAGGCCTATTAATGATAAAAGTCCTATTAATCGAAACGGGGTGAAGCGCTAGGACTTAGCCGCTAGCTCCGCGCAGATTTCACCCAACGCTTCAACAAACGCTATGGGCTGATCCAAAAATAAATGATGTTGCGCATCTGCAATTTCTCGCACTGGAAAATCTTGGGGAATTATTTCCTGCATGTAAGCCAAGGTCTGCTTCGAGAACAAATTACTTTGCGCACCATAGATCAGCGCCAGCGGAATCTTAATGGCCTGAAAATCTTCTGGCTTGCGTTCCACATCGGTCAGCGTGGTCAGCAGATCTTCATCAAACTTCCACGCCCAGCCGTCTTCATCGCGCATCAATGAATTCTTCGCAATGTACTGCAATATGTATTCATTCTCACAGGGCTGTGGCGGCTGCAAACGAAAACGCATTAACGCGGACTCGCGGTCTGGGTAGACCTTGCCTGTGGCGCCACCCATTTTAGGCGGATCTGGAATGGGTTCGTCTGGATGACGAATGCCTGAATCTACCAATACCAATCCGCCAAAGCGTTCTGGGTATAGGTTCACGGCCTTCACCGACATATAGCCGCCAAAACTGTGGGCGACAATCAGGGCATTGGTATCAAAACCTGCGTCGTCCATTACAGCGACAATTTCTTTAGCGTAGGTTGAACTGGAATATTCGTATCTGTAGTCAGAGTCGCCCATGCCGGTAAGGTCCATGGCGGCAACTTGATATCGGTCTAGGAGTTGTGGGGCGATAAAATCCCACCATCTGGAATGGGCGTTCATACCGTGTATTAGGAGAAGGCCTGGTTTACCCGGGGATGGGTAAAAACGGTAAGCAACATCGCACTCTTCTACTTCTACCGTGCGGGACTGCGCTTCGGTGTCTACTGCCTGCCAAAACCAGTCAGGGATAGTTGGCCCTTCACTTTTATCCCAACGTGCCATATGCCCCCCTTACGGTGTCTTTTTTCTCTCTTTTGGTTATTTGATCTCTTTATGGGACCTTTTGACCATCTTCAACTTTAGCTAAACGCTTATTCTAAAGCCCTTAGCTAAAGCGGCGGTTACATAGGTGAGCAGCCCCTCGCCGCTCACCCATTTCAACTTTCTTCTAACTACTCTCTAAAGGAGTTGAAGTTATAAGCTACCGAAACGCTTCAAGTGGAAGTCTACATTGCCGAATAGTGTTTCGATAATGGTCAAACGCTTGAAGTAGTGTCCAATATTCAGCTCTTCTGTCATGCCCATGCCGCCGTGCAATTGCACTGCGTTTTGGCCAACAAACTTGCCAGACTTACCAATTTGCACTTTAAACGCACTGATCGCTTTTTGCGCTTCAGGGCCATAGCCTTCGTCAATGCGCATGCCTGCCATGAACATCAACGACTTAGATTGCTCATGTTCCATAAACATATCTACCATACGGTGCTGTAGCACTTGGAATTTACCAATGGCCTGACCAAACTGCTCACGCTGCTTGCAGTACTCTACTGTTTCTTTGTAGAGCTTCTCCATGCAGCCAACTGCTTCTGCGCCTACTGCCAGAATGCCGTCGTCAATTGCGTGCTCAAGCGCTGCAAAGCCTTGGCCTACTTCACCCACTACGCTGTCTGCGCCAACTTTGACATTATCAAAGGTAATTTCAGAGGCGCGGAAGGCATCCACTGTTGGATAATCTCTACGCGAAAGACCCGCTGTTTTGGTATCTACTACAAATAAGGTAATACCGTCTTGGTCACGCTGATCACCTGAAGTACGGGCGCTGACCACAACGAAATCTGCGCTTGGGCCGTTCAATACAACTGCTTTGTGACCGTTGATTACAAAGCCGTCACCGTCTGCAGTTGCAGTGGTGGTAACATCCGCTAGGTTAAACCGTGCTTGTGGTTCGGCATAAGCCAGCGCACTTTGCGCACTGCCATCTATAATGCTGGGTAGGTACTTAGCTTTAAGCGCTTCGCTGCCACCGTGCTTGATTGCGCCACCGGCGAGAATAACGGTGCCTAGCATTGGCTCAATCACTAAGCCATAACCAAACTGCTCCATCATCACCATGCATTCTATTGCACCGCCGCCAAAGCCGCCGTCCGCTTCGCTGAAACCAACGCCCAACCAGCCTAATTCTGCAAAAGTCTGCCAGTTTTGCTCGCTATAACCTTGCTCAGAGCCCACCGCTTTTTGACGATCGTCAAAGCTGTAATCATTCTGAATAAATCGCTCAATACTTTCTTGTAACAGTGTCTGTTCTTCTGTGAAGGAAAAATCCATCAACCTACCCCTTTTGTTTAGCAAAACTATTTTCGTTATGAGCCCAGAAATTATTTACTTCTGGTACTCCATTTATATGAGATTTAAATATTCTCAAAGAGTTCTATTAACTGAGTTAACTCACTCTTCACCATCACCATCACCATCACCAACCCTAGTATGCGAGCGCCGGTGGCCACGTTCTGGAACCATAGTGATCCTAGACTGAAAGCCCAAGATTACCTGTTTTCTTCAGACGTGTCGTTCAATCCTAATTCGGTGCCCGCCAAAACGTCCTTTAGCTCGAACTCCTCACGGCCGCCACCTATGCCTGCCAGCCCTTGTCCAACCAGACTTGAGGCGTTTTGTTCAAACAGGTGCGCTTGAGGATAGAGTGGACCCTCGTTATCAAACAAGCGTGCATCAAAATCCGGGAGAGCATAATACCCGAAGCTCGCTATTTGTAGAGCACCTAATTTCGCCCTAATTTTATCTGCGCTAATTTGCAAAATCAGTGGGGAAAGTGTTTTTTCTGCATTTTGGGTGCCTTTAGTCGCCGGGTTTTGATTTTGCGCCAGCACCCGCAGCTCTAAAGCATTTAGCACGGCTAAGTCTACGCCTAGCTCGTTAATGTCACGGC
>QXZU01000083.1 GCA_009886205.1 K189A clade bacterium
TCTTTCTTTTTACTTTTATTTTTTTGGAGAGCAGGCATGGATTTTCCACAAGCCCAAATGATTGCAGTAAACGGCGTAGAGCTGGAGGTATTCACCGCAGGCGCAGGTAAGCCTTTAGTGCTTTGTCATGGCTGGCCAGAGCACGCCTACTCTTGGCGGCACCAAATACAGCCATTGGTAGACGCGGGATATCATGTCATCGTTCCCAACCAGCGTGGTTACGGCAAATCTACCAAGCCCAGCGAGATAGTTGACTACGACATTAATAAAATGACCGGCGACCTTGCTGCTTTGTTGGATCATTTTGGCTACAAAGACGCCTGTTTTATTGGTCATGACTGGGGCGCAATCATTGTCTGGAACATGGCCATGATTCACCGCGAAAGAGTGTCACATGTGATTAACCTCAGTGTGCCGTTTATGGAACGCGGGCCAACAGAATGGGTCAGTTTTTGGGAAGAAAAATTAGGCCCAGACTTTTACATGGTCCACTTCAACCGCCAGTACGGTGTGGCAGATGAGGTATTTGCAAACAACGCAAAGCAATTTTTAAACAACGTTTACCGCACCAGCCAATGGCTTTATCCGAAGGTGGAACTGGGTCCGGGCATGAATATGATCAATATGGCAACTGATCCGGCACTTGCGGATGGCGCGCCAGGGGATCCGATTATGAGCGAGGAGGAAATGCAGGTGTTCTTAGATGCCTTTGCACACTCTGGATTCACTGGCGGCATTAATTGGTATAGAAACTTCACGCGCAACTGGGAAATTATAGGTGCTTATGAGCAGCACATTCATCAGCCCACCCTGATGATTTATGGCGACTACGACATGGTGCCGAAATCTCCTAACTTAGAACAACATGTGAGTACTTTGGAAGTAGCCAGCTTCCCCTGTGGGCACTGGATACAACAAGAAAAACCTGAGGACACTAATCGAGTGATACTTGAATGGCTGGGACGCCAATATCCGGCGTAAAGGGTTGGATATTTTGTAGCGAGACTCAACCGCGGTCAAAGAGGGACTGTTGGCAAGCGGCAATAAGACAATGCAAACAGCAAGACAGGCAATCTGCCTTACTGTTTTTGCGATCTAGCCATGCGAGCTGTCTGACCTGTCTGCACCAAAAACAGTAACATCGCTTGCGGCTGTTAGCCCAAAAAGGTCATGCAGGACAGTACAAGTGACGCTATAACCATACCGAGGGTTGGCACCATACTCAGCAGAAAGCCAACCGTTCGGCTGGCTGGGTCTTTAACATAAGATCTGAAAAACAACACTCTACCCACCAAAAATACCACGCCTGCTGCCGCTGCATATAACGGATTACCGTAATAAGCCGTGGCATATATGGCCGGAATAAACATGACTAATTGTTCTAACGTATTCTGCTGAACACGAAAGTAGCGTTCAAATTCGTCATTGCCTGAGATAGCTGGCGCTGGAACACCACACCGCCCCCGCGCACGTCCGACCTCAATGCTGAAATAAAAATATTGGACTAAGGCCAACATCACAATAGCGGTTACATACGCCATATCTAAACTCCCTTATGATTAAAAACCTCGGCGAAGCTAGCCCTAATTGAGGGCTTGAGCAACCACTTAAACCAACTTCTTTAGTTCAGCCGCCGAGTACTCGCTACCGACTCAACGCCTTGGCTCTCTAGCTGGTGGCCATCATAAAACTCGCGGTGGTTTGCGCAACCACAAAGTCATCTGCCACACGAATCAACTTACCTTCCATCTGAGCCAACCGGCCCTTGCGCTTAACACATGTGCCTTCAAGACGAATGGGCGTGCCTACGGGCAACTCCGCTCTATATCGAATATCCGCTTTGGCGGTAAAGCACCTGTCGCCCTGCAGCCATACCCAGTTAGCCATCACATCGTCTAGCAAACTGAAGACAATGCCCCCGTGAGTGACATTGTCGTAGCCCATATGCTCTGGGCCTGGGGTGAATTCAGCACGGCATACATCGCCGTCCATACGAAACTGCACACCCAAACCAATAGGGTTAGCCGGGCCGCAGACAAAACATTGATTGGAGCCGCTGGCAAGAATTGCCTCACGCTTGCTCTGCTCTGCACTGCTGCCTTTAGATTCATCATTTACCAGATCATTCATTTGTTTGTACCCCTCTAAATCAAAACCACTGTTAAGACCACTATCAAGCCCCCTACCAGTCCCATCCTAAGGCGCTAAACAGAACTTCCACAGCGTAAGTCGCACGCTGCCCCCACAGTTATGTATGATGACATCTTTCGGTTTGGCTATCAGGCGTGTTTAATCTTCAGAAAATCAGAGAAAACTTGGATGCATTCAAGCCAAGTTTTGTAGAGCCACAGGCGACCACCCGACAAGCGGCAGTAGCAATTATCCTGCGTCCCACGGACACCTTGTGCGATGTATTGTTTATTAAGCGCGCGGACAAAGAGGGTGACCCATGGTCTGGACAAATGGCATTTCCCGGCGGGCATTTGGAAGATGACGACGATGGCTTGAAAGGCGCGGCCATTCGCGAAACCCAAGAGGAAATCGGCCTAGATTTAAGCGATGCCGAATACCTAGGCGCAATGGATCACGAGCGAGCGCAGCCCAGAGGGCGCGTACTGAACATGCTCATTGCTCCCCATGTATTTTTGATCGAAGGCGACCCGGTATTTAACCCCAACTACGAAGTAGCAGAAGTTGTTTGGGCGCCCATGGACCAGCTATTGGCCAACTCATTGCACGACACCCACACTTATCCGATAGGCAACAGGCCGACTATTTGCAATGGCTACAGGTTGGAACGGGGGCACTTTGTTTGGGGTTTGACCTACAGAATGCTGAAGTCATTTTTCTCTACTTTAGACGCCCAGTGGCAGCCGCCGGTAGAAGTAGAAGACGCAGCACCGGACTAACAGGCTAGCAATACCTTCTTAAGATTGCCGATAACCTCTCGCAGCGTAATCAAAGCCATGTAGTTCGCGATTCTCCACCGCATTAAGATAATAGTTGCAGTGGTACGAGCGAATTTCGCTGATGCGCTGGCCCTCAAACACATACCACTCAGAGCCACGCAGAATCTCCACTGCACCCGTTTGCGGGGGCACCCAACGCATACTCCACTCAATCACAGCTTCAGATTCTTGTACCACGGCATGGTCCAGCTCCCAATTGGCTTGGGTTTTAGGTGCAACCTTACACCAGTAATTCGCCAGGGCTTCAGCCCCAACAACAGCGCTATGATCTACAAAGTAATGAACAATGTCTGGCATGAACGTAGACATCATCAAGGCGAAATCTTTGTTATTGCAGCCTTGATAGTAGGTCTGAATAACCTCAATAAATGGGTGACCTTCTTGGCGTAAGCGCATAGTTAAATCCTGTTAACAGAAAACTGACCACTGATACCGTGCCTTAGATGGGTACCCGCGGCCGCAGATATTAAAACTGCAGCCTGTCTTTTATCAATGTGTGGCTTGTGCTTTGATAAATGGCTGGCCTATGGCGTAAAACTCAGCCCCCGATAATTAGCAATGGCCAAACCCGCTGCCACACTGGTAAATGGGTCATGATCTACCACCCGCCCGGGGAAGCGATCTTCCAACAAATTGCGTACCGCGGGTATTAGGCTAGACCCACCGGTGCGCAGCACTATGTCGACCTGATCATTGCGCAAACCCGCCTTGGCTACTGTCACGTCCAATGCTTCGGCCACGCGCTGCAGCGGCTCACTGATCATGTCTTCAAATTCGCGCCGCGACAGCTCAATCTCTAAATCAATTTCCGGCACATCTAAGCGCGCCACTTCAGAGCGCGACAAATCTGCCTTAAGCGTGCGAATACGCGTGAACAGCAAATAGCTCAAGTTATGCTTAATGATGTCGCGCAGGCGTTCAAATTTAATGGTGTTGGGCCCACCTGCGGCAATCCGCTCCATCACTGGCGTAGTGAATTTGTTTTGATTGAGCGTGTAGGTGACCGCCCAATTGACTAGAAGGTCTTCAAATTCTTCGAATGGAAAACGAGTTTCAATTTCTCGGTCAAAACCACGACGCTTCCACACTTCACCTTTGCCTAAGTGGGGGAAGAGTAGTTGGCGGAACAAAATCTGATCTAAATGATCGCCACCCAAACCAATGCCGTGGGTAGCAATTACATTAAAATCTTGGCCCTGACGGCGCAGCAAGCAAAAATCCAATGTGCCGCCACCAAAGTCTAAAGACAATACAGTTTCACCCTGCGCATCAGGGTTGGCATGCAAAAAGCTCACGCTTGCGGCTATGGGCTCGGGATAAAAACTACGCTGGGTAACGCCAGCATAACCAAACGCTTCGCCTAAACGACTCATGGCCAGTTGATTAGAAAATTTATCCCTGCCTTCAAAATTTACCGGGTGGCCAAGGTGCGCGTTGGCAAAACCACCAATATCGGCCTCAATAGACTTGCGAATACGCAGCAGCAGCGGTGTGATGAGCGCTACCAACCTAAACGGATGGTCAAATACCATTAGTCGGCGGACTTCCTCATCGCCCAATAAACGCTTCGTGCCGCGAAACAAACGACCTTGCAGACTGCTGTCAGTCACCGGCGCGCCGTAGATTTTTTGCGTAGAGGTTTGTACTTCGGAAATTTCCTCCCCGCCGCCTTCGTCGACAAACTGGCTGGTTTCGCCCACCACCTCAGGAATAAGCTCTACTGTCCTGCCCGTGTTATCGGCGATATATTGTTCCACAGCCAGCTGACCGGTTTTCGCGGTCAGCGTACGGTCGATATAGGTTGCAGAGGGCACAATTGAGTCGTGGGTCTCAAGTTGCACAAGACGTACGGTTTCCCCGTCGAAAATCGCCGCGGCAGAATTACTGGTCCCAAAATCTACACCAACACCCACCCGGCTCAAAACTCACCTCGTGGCAAAACAACAAACAAAATTTTTCCAAACACTGATACTGGCCTTATGTAATAAATTGACGGTAGCTGTGCCTAACCGCCGAACTCCACACTCTTAATGTAATCGGGAACCGGAATGCTTTCTTTAAGGTCTTTGCTGGGCACAGGTTCGCCCATCAAATAGCCGGCGGGGATGGTACCTGCCCAAGTGTCTCGCGCCAAATCTTCTGTGGGGTCACCGGGGTCGCCAGCACGAATTTTAGCCGACATTTCACCCAGAGGAATACGCACTACCGACGTGGCAGCACTTTCGGCACTGCTGGGCGGTCGGGCATGTTCGCTATGACCGGGGATCAAGGCCTCCACAAATAGATCCAAGGCCGCAGCTTTCTCAGCCCCTTCAACCAACTCCCCAGCACCGAAAAGACTCACCGAGCGGTAATTCATCGAGCAGTGGAAACCACTGCGTGCCACCACAATGCCGTCGACCAGCAAAACAGAAATGGCCACTTCACCCCCGTCGAGCAGGTGGTTTAACAACGCACTCTGGCGGTTACCATGCAAATAAAGAAAATTGTCTTGAACAAAATACAGCTGAGGAATAATTCTGGGCGCAACCTCTCCAGCAACCACATAAGCCACAGTGCATAGACTATGAGATTGCAGAACCTCAAGAATCGTCTGCTGATTGTATTGGGCTCTCAGCGCATTTCTGCGCACCCGAGTTCTCTCCGACGGCGCTGACGACCCAGACAAGCCTGACCGAATAGACATAGTGCCTCCAAGTATTTGCAGAATGGACCACAAGTATGTTCGGTGTATTGCGCAGAACCAACCCTCGCCTGGAACCTTCTGACAAACGGTAAAACTGAAATTTGTTAACGCGAATTGTTACAGTAAACTGTACCGATGACCCAACCCACTCATCTCAATAAATTTCGCAAAGCCAAGGCCCAGGATAAAGCCAAGGGCAAGACGCTCTGCGCCAGTGGTTTTCATAAATGGCAGGATGATGCGAAGAAGCAATTTGATGTGAAACAAGGTCGATTGGTGAGTACAAAAATATGCACCCGATGCGGCAAGGTCAAGACCACAGTGGGCTAACAGCCCACTGGGTGATCTAAAAACACATATACTTTGCGTTAGGCACCCACCGTCGCTATTGGCGCGATGTCACAACTAACACCGGTTCCTGCTAAACCGCAGTAGCCGTTGGGCACCTTGGCAAGATACTGCTGGTGATAATGCTCTGCATAGTAAAACGCCTCGGCAGGGTTTATCTCTGTTGTAATTTCTCCGTAACCCACAGATATAAGGGCTTGCTGAAAAAGCGCTTTGCTATTCAGCGCAATTTCCAATTGCTCGTCGTCGTAGGTATAGATTGCAGAGCGGTATTGCGTGCCCATGTCATTGCCCTGGCGCATACCCTCTGTTGGATTGTGGCTCTCCCAAAACAATTTCAGTAACTGTTCAAAAGTCACCTGGTCCTCATCATATACAACAAGCACAGCTTCAGTGTGCCCCGTGCCGCCACTACACACCTCTTCGTACGAGGGATTTGGCGTGTATCCGCCGGAATAACCTACTGCTGTGGTGAATACGCCAGGCATCTGCCACATACGTCGCTCTGCACCCCAAAAGCAACCCATAGCGAATTGAACCTGTTTGAAATGTCCGGGAAATGGTCCAACCAAAGGCTGGCCATGAACAAAATGTCGATCAGGAACCGGCATGCTTGCGTCTCGGCCTGGAAGAGCCAAGTCAGGGCTAGGAAGTTCTAATTTTGCGCCAAATGCCATAACTGCTTTCTCGCTTCTCAACAATTGAGCCCAGAGTGTAGCCTGATAGATCTAAAACTCTCAACTCACTTAACTAACAATCATCTCTTGTCCAATTTACAAAAAATGCGCGCTTTGGCGCGACGAGGCTTTCCAGACCGCCACATCACCCTCTTGGTATTAACCGTTTCTTTGTTCGCTTACCCTGCTCGCCTGCTTGGCACGCCTTGTTTGCTGCCGCTTTGTTTTGCTTCTTTGTTCCTTCAACGTCAAGACAATGCTATAACGGACCCATGTTGAAATATTTTATACCAGCGCTCGCCCTTGTCATTATGGGTTGCCAAAATACGGCGTCTAAGCCGTCGGATACCGCGCCCCTGCCTGGCACTCTTAAGATTACTCAAAGCAGCGAAGCCGAGATCATTGGGGCCATAAATGAAAGAAAAAACTTTCTTGAAAACACTGACTTAATTGAAAAGCTGCCGTCAGTTTTGGCTTTTGAGCGCCAAGCGCTGCAACTTCTAAACGATCAACCTTTAAGGCTAGGGGCTATTGGCGCGGCAATTATTGAACTACGCCCTGGCAGCTTAACCGGTCACTATGCGCTGAAAAAGTTCTATCAGCATGTTGAAACCCCTGAAGGGGTAGCCACCCACGGAACAAAACTAAATCACTTATACGCAGCGCTTTTACAATCTGGTGATGGCAGCCAAGAGCGGCCCTATGAAATAACCACCAAAAATGATGCCGCGATCTTTGCATTGCTGCAAAACAAAAAGATAGTCGGTGAAATTTACCAAACCACGCAAAGTCATCCATTAGGGTTACTAACGCTCGCCAGAGCAAACGCCAGCAGCCCGTTAGAAGATACTGTATTCGACCTGTCTGATCTGCTCGAACCCTTGAGCCAACTTAACGCGAATGAGGAGGCTGGCAGCCCCTGGCCAGTGCTGCGACTGTTCACAGATGAAGAGGATTCTGCAGCCCAAGCATCTATTGGCACCTATCTCGCCAAACAACAACGTTACGATTCTGCGACTGGTTGGCTGGAGCTATCAGCGCGCAATGGCAACATGCTTGCGCATACTTTACTGGCTAGAATTTACGGATATCTCGCCGAGGTCACTGACAAAGCGCAATCAGGCAGTGCTATTGACCAACCTTTTGATCAACCTTTTGATCAAAACAGACGTCGACCTAGCGATGAACCAGAAGGTCAGCGAGGAGATCAATCTAGAGAGGAACCTATAGAGCGACCGGGAGCAACCACCGAGGAATTCACCCTCCTGTCCATAAAAAATCATCGCCAAGCCATAGCTCTGGGTTCCGTGGAGTCTATGTATACGCTAGGCCGACTTTTTATTGAGAGCACTTCAAATAAGCCGCCTCTGCAACGCAACATTCCTGAGGGCGTTGAGTTTATGGAACGCGCAGGGTCTTTGGGCAGTGCCAGAGCCTATCTGTTCCTAGCCTACCAAAATGCATCTGGAAAACTGTTAGAACGTAATGATGAAAAAGCCAACAAATACTTTGCCGCTGCTGCGCAGTTAAAAAACCCCACAGCGGTCATAAACTATGCCCGGTTTTTAGTATCTTTTAATGAACTAGAACCCCACGAACAATTAGTACCCCTACTCACAGAACTGGCAAACCAAGACAATGCCAAAGCAATGGTTGCGTTAGGCAATCTCAACGCGCTGGGAATTGGTTCAAAAAAGTCCACAAGACAAGCCGTTTCTTGGTACAAAAAGGCCGTTCGAGTAGCTCAAGCCAGTCACCATGAAGCGGCAGATGTGATTAACGAGGTTGCGTGGACGTTAGCGTCAACACAGGACAAACCTCTACAACGCAGCCGCTACGCGCAAAAAATTATGGATGCGCTCATGGAGAAAAACCCCCAAGCCAGCACCCACCCTGAGTACCTAGATACCTGGGCTAATACTTATGCTGCTAATGGTGATTTTTCTAAAGCTGTTTCGCTGCAAAAGCAGGCCATCGCTTCAGCGTCCGCCCAGAACCGTAGCGACATTCTTAAAATACTCAACGATCACCTAGCTCAGTTTATGGCCGGCCAAGCAATCACCGAACAGACGCCTTAAATGCCCACAGCAGAAAACTTAGATCTGGTGCGCAACCAGACACGCCTCATAGATGTGCGCGCGCCCATTGAATTCAAACAGGGCCATATGCCCAACAGCATCAATCTTCCAATTTTAACCGACGAAGAGCGGCACAGAATAGGCATCGTTTATAAGCAACAAGGCAACGAAGCGGCGGTCCGCGTAGGGCATAAACTGGTCAGCGGATCCGTTAGAGCCGAGCGTATTGCTGGATGGCTAGACGCCTGTAAAGATCACCCCCAAACTCAAGTCATGTGCTGGCGTGGCGGCCAGAGGTCTACTCTTGCGCAAACTTGGTTAGAGGAAGCTGGCGCAAGCCAAAAAAAGGTTGCTGGCGGATTCAAGGCACTGAGGCAAGTTTGCATTGATGTTCTAGATAACCCGAACAAAAACTGGTGGCTACTTAGTGGGCGCACTGGCTCAGCTAAAACCGTCATCATCAGTAAGCTGACCAATAGCATTGACCTAGAAGGCCGAGCAAATCATCGCGGCTCGGCGTTTGGTCGCCGCCTAACGCCTCAACCCACCCCCGTTACCTTTGAAAACAGCTTGGCCGCTGATTATCTCAATCACAAATATACGGACCTTGTAGTGGAGGATGAGAGTAGGACCATTGGCAGTGTGGGGTTACCTCAGGTGTGGAGCGAACACATGCAGAGCGCGCGCATCGCGCTGGTGGAAATTGGCCTCGCGGAGCGCATTGCGCACATAGAAAAAGAGTACGTTACTGATGCCTTGGAGGAAGCAGAATCTATGGACGTCTCACCTGCACAGATTCAGCAGAATTACCTTGACGCATTGCAGCGCATTAAGCGTCGCCTTGGCGGGCTGCGCCTAAGTGAAATGGAGAAACGTTTAAACCAAGCATTCGCAGGACAAGGTAGCCACGCAAGCTGGATCAGTTACCTTCTCACCGAGTACTACGATCCTATGTATGACTTTCAACTAAGTAAGAAAGCAGATCGCATCGCTTTTCGCGGGGATAGAGGTGAGGTTTTAGAGTTCCTACAAACTAAGCAAACCAAAGAACATTCAACTGCATAACCTGCGCTAGGTCACTGTACCAACCCGCACTCTAACCCATCCAATGTCTAGCGGACTCTCCCCCTAACTGGCTTGACCATTGGCCCGCCGAGCTAGTGCAAGGTTTTGCACTACGCCTCTTCTGTCAAGCGCCTTCAATAAACTCGCGCATCATGGCGGACACCACCTCGGGCTGATCGTGATAGGTCCAATGCCCAGCATCACTCACATCTAGGAGCTGAACATCCGCAAAGTGCTCCAGCGTGCCATTCTGCCCGGTTCGCCATTCCAGGCCTTCGGTGGCATTGATGAGCAACACTGGGCAAGCAATATTTTGCCAGAGCGAAATAGTTTCGTCAGTAGACAGACCCATAGCACTGAAATTGTAGGTGTAGTTGTCGTACTTCCAGCTAAACCGCCCATCTTCCTGCTGAATAGCGCCGTGCAGAGTAAGATGAAAGGCTTTGTCTTTAGATAATTGCGGGTTAGCGTGTTGCATGCGCTGATATGCCTGCTCTAGGTTCTCATATCGCTTCGGCGCACGGCCAGCAAGGGCGCGAGTTGCATCTGACCATTCGCGGATCTTCTCAACCGTACTTTGCGGCGGCTTGCTGAGGGACCACAGGCCAATACCCTCAATGACAATTAGCTTGGACACCAGTTCAGGATAAACGCCCGCAAAAAGGGAAACGATTGCCCCGCCAAGACTGTGACCCACCAATACAACGGGACCAAAATCGTTCTGATCTATTAGCTGATACAGGTCGTAAACGTAATCTAGATACTGATACCCAGAACCCTTTACCCACTCGGAGTCACCGTGCCCGCGCAGGTCCGGCGCCACAATATGGTAATCCTCGGCATAATCTCCAATACGCGCCACCATATCGTCCCAAGTTCGGCAGTGATCTTGAATACCATGCACCAGTACTATCGTCGGATTATCACGAGAACCCCACTCAACGTAGTGCAACCTTAAGCGTTGGGAAAAGAAATTCTGGGAAGTTGCAGAAAACGAAAGAGAGTCAGATGGCATTTAGGGTCCTAAGTTGAGGTTCTTGTTGGGCACATTCGGATTGGAAAATTCAGGTTAGAAAATATCAGTCAATGACGAGCTTCGACATGCCGGAGCCGATCAGTTCGTGACTACGCCGGGAGAATACATCTCGCACAAACTCTATAAAAACAGTGACTCGCAGAGTATGACGCAAATCGGGGTGCACCAACATCCACATAGGCGGCCCTAAGACCGGGTCTATAGAATCTATGCGCTGCAAAGTCTTATCTGACTCCGCAAGAATACAGGGCAGAAAAGCCAGCCCTAGCCCCTTTCGGGCTGTCTCAAGGTGCAACAACAGGCTGTGGGTGCTAATACTCACCGGCGTATTGGGCACATGAGTTGCTAGCAGGTCTCTGCAGGTCTGAGATATTTCGCTGTCACCTTGCCAATCTACCCACGGCAATTTGGCGTAATCCAAGGTGCTGCTATTTTTTTCCAACCTAGCAACCAGCGCCTTGGTGCCGTATGGAGCCACCGCGATTGGTGCCAAAACTCTACCCACCAAAGAGTCAGCGGGATTATTAGTCACCTGCATGGTTATGTCCGCCTCGCGACGCGCCACATCTAAGCCCTGGTGGCTGGGCAAAATATGCAATTCGATATCCGGATAACTCTTTTGAAAGCGAGGCAGTTCTTGTATCAACAAACTTAATGCCAACACTTCTGGAATAATCACCCGCACAATCCCCGACAGTTTTTTGTCGCGACCAATAAGATGACCTTCAATATCGCCAAGGTCTTTGGCAACGGAAGCAACTCGCGCAACCACCTCAGCGCCCTCAGGGGTAATCACCAACCCTCTCGCTGAGCGCGTAAATAGTGTGACACCCAATCTACGTTCAAATAAATCCAGCCGACGACTCACTGTGGAGGCATTCACGCCGAGTAAATCAGCTGCCGCGCGAACAGAAAGCGTGGAAGAAAGGGCGGTAAAATATTTGTAGTCATCCCAATCCAAAACAAATCTCCTGAAACAAAAAGAAAAGCGAGAAAAAAGAGAACGAAGGAACCCATACTCTGGGGCAACCACGTTACCGGGTAGTGTAGTGCAAGACACATAATGCCATTGCGCTGCACAAACGCAACACAGCGTTGCGTTACTTTGAGTTGCATTCTTTGTTACCACGAGTAACATGATCTACATTCGGTGCCAGTAAGCACCGTATATTAGAGAGACATCCGGAACTCCTCTCCCCCTCCCCTCTTCGGATGCCTCTCCCTATTCAAAGCGGAGGACTGCAAAGTCCTCCGCTTTTTTATTGGCTATGAAAAAGTTTAAGCACAGGCCCCTCTGCTCTCCCGCATATAGATCACAAACTGTGAAGGCGGCCATGCATCGCATCCTCCCCCCATACTAAAAACCCCCTTGAGGTTAAGAGAGAACAACCTTTTTGCCGCATCGAAACTTAGCGCTAAAACTGGCTCGATTAGAGGGCAGAGGCGATAGGGTGCGCGCCCATTGCTTCCGGCGTTGCATATTGCCAATCGACTCAAACGCGCAGGAACGCAGGAACGCAGGAACGCAGGAACGCAGGAACGCAACAGAGTGTTGCAGAGGTAGCGATTGCGCATCAACGTTACCTTAAGTAACATCTCTTGCAGTTGGTAGCAGTAACTGCCAATCACGAGAGACATCCGGAACTTCTCTCCCCTCCCCTCTTCGGATGTCTCTCTCATTTCAAAGCGGAGGACTGTAAAGTCCTCCGCTTTTTTTTGCCTGAAATGCCTCACCTAAAACTAACCCCAAAGACCCAACGAGCAGCAGGCAAATGCCAGCAGACTGATGGGAAAAAGAGGAGAAGGCGGAACAAGGAAAAACAAAGAGGGAAAAAGTCGAATAAAACGCAGTGCCAAGTCGCTTCTAATTATCCAAGTGCTCGAGCGCACATCGGCGCATCCGCACCTTCCTTTTTAGCGCAAAAAATATTTGTTACTT
>QXZU01000084.1 GCA_009886205.1 K189A clade bacterium
TAAGTCGCTCTTGGTTTCTGGAGTGGAACGCTGCTTAACCATAGCCTTTTTGTTGACACACCGTTAGCCCTAGAACCTAAGACGTAACGCAGGATAGTCTTGCGGTACTGGTTTAATGGATCTTATGCTGGGAATCGCCAATTCTGCGAACGGCGTGTCAAAACCGCAGATCGCTTGGTTTGTAAGCCGGTTAGGTTGGAGTGGAATAATTTGCAAAAGACGATTACCAAAGTAGCTCTTGCCTATATTTTTGATGCTGAAGATCGGGTGCTCATTGCAAAACGACCCCAAAGTAAGCACATGGGCGGTTTCTGGGAATTTCCCGGTGGCAAGTTAGAACACGGCGAGTCGCCGCTTCAAGCCATTCAGCGCGAGATACTTGAAGAGTTAGCCATTGAGGTCGCTGGCACAGCTGTCTTGGCGAGTTTTTCACTGCGCGATGGCGGTGAATTAGCGTTTTTCCCGGTAGTCTGCCAATGGTTGCGCGGCGACATTGTGCTTTTGGAACACGATGAATACAGTTTTGTGGCGCTAGAAAATCTAGCGCACTTTAATTTAGCGCCAGCAGATATTATTGCCGCCCAAAGGTTAATTAACTTTTTGCACGCTAAGCCCGCAAAATGAATAAAGTAAAAGCAAGCATTGCGTAAGGTTAGCGCTAAGTAAGGTTAGCGTTAAGTAGAATAAGAGGGGAAGTAGATGGAAATTGAACACGGCAGCGTAGCAACCGCTCGGCATAAAAGTGCTTATTTGGCTTGCGGCCCTGAAGACGGCCCGCGAATATTTTTTGTGCACGGCTGGCCTGAGCTGTCCTTGAGTTGGCGGCATCAGCTGTTAACGTTGGGCAATCTTGGCTTTAGAGCCATTGCGCCAGATATGCGTGGCTACGGTAACTCATCGAATTATTCTAAACATGAGGACTTTGCTGTCAGCGAAGCTGTGCAGGATATGGTGGAGCTACACGCAGCATTGGGCGAGGGGCCAGCAGTATGGGTAGGTCACGACTGGGGCGCGCCGGTGGTTTGGAGCGTTGCGCTACATCATCCTGAAATAGTTCATGCCCTAGCAAACTTGTGCGTACCGTTAGGTCTTGAGGCAGGCGTGGACTCCATCATGGCGCATGTTGACCGAAGCATTTATCCCGCAGATACCTTTCCCAAGGGGCAGTGGGAGTATCAATTCTTTTATAACGAAAATTTTGCAGCAGCCCAAGCAGAGATGGAGGCCGAGCCTCTTAAGACAGTGAAACTGCTGTTTAGAAAAGGCGACCCGGCGGGCGCAGGGCAACCGGCTTCTACCGCTTACACGCGCATAAATGGCGGCTGGTTTGGTCCTGATGGCATTCCAGATATGGAGATAGACCTAGACGTTATTTCCCCAAATGAGGCAGATGTTTTTGCCGAAGCCTTAGCCCGAAATAGCTTTTTTGGCCCCAGCTCCTGGTACGTGAATCACGAAAACAACGCAGCGTTTAGCGCCAAGGTAAACTCTGTGGCAATTACTAAACCCGTGCTGTTTTTCCACGGCGAATATGATTATGTCTGCCAAACTGCCACTGGCACACTGGCTGATCCTATGCGCGCAAGATGTTCAGACTTAACTGAAATTTATGTTAAGTCTGGTCATTGGATGGCCCAAGAGCGGCCTATTGAAGTAAATGCAGGACTAACGCACTGGCTAATAAGTAATGTTGGCTATTGGCCAGAAGCTGCGCATAGTTAACATTAACGTATTCGTTAGATAATCGCCTGTGGATGTTCAGACACAGCGCCCAAAAGAAGAAAGAGAAGAGTATGCCAAACCCGCGACCAGAGTACCCAAGACCCATATTGCGCCGAGATCGCTGGCTGAATCTAAATGGTCTATGGGATTTTGCCGCAGACCCAGATGGCGTGGGGGTGAGTGAGCGTTGGCAAAACCGAACTGAGTGGCCAAGCGCCATCACTGTGCCTTTTGCGCCAAACAGCGCTGCAAGTGGCTGCACCGTTGATCCGGATGTGCAAAGGGTTTGGTATCACCGAAGTTTTGACAACCCGAATTGGCAGGGCGAAGAGGTCATACTTAATATTGGTGCCTGTGATTTTATTACCACTGTATTTGTCAATGGTCACGCTGTGGGCAGCCATACCGGTGGTTATAGCCCAATAAAGTTGAATATTACCGCAGCGCTGCAAGCGGGAGAGAATCATCTCGCCATAAAGGTAAAGGATTCTGGTTCTTGGCAGCAGCCGCGAGGTAAACAAGCTGGTGATACTCGGTGGCCAATAGACTACGACGCAATCATTGGTATCTGGCAAACCGTATGGCTGGAGCCGGTTCAAGCCACGCATATTGAAGTGCTTAACTACGCGTTCAGCAGGGCTGAAAACAGTTTGGCGCTGACTATTAACTTGAGTGATAGTTTTGACGGTGAAGTGCAGGTAACCGTGACCAAATCGCAGATACTTGGCAATGCTCAGGCACCAGATACCAGCAAGGCGGTTACTGAAGAATATTTCATAAGCCAG
>QXZU01000085.1:0-5136 GCA_009886205.1 K189A clade bacterium
TACAAATTCAAAGAAGAAAAAATTATTTCTCCGCCAAATATACAAGTGATTTATTGGCAGAAACACTGCGCTTTATGCAGCGGCTGGTGTCTGATCTAAAGTAATGTCCTTAGGTTGAAAGCAAACCCGCGCGCAGTGTAACTGGACATTGAAGTTCTTTCAGCTCCGCCATGGCCCCAGTCGCAGACCCACCGCCACAACAATGCCGTAGACGATTGCGGCTATTGCGACTAAATACAAGGTGGTATCTACTGAAGTTTCGCTGCCCACCCAGTAAAGGCCCGTGGCCACTATGATTAATCTGGCGAGTGCGCCAAGTACTGGAAAGGCCAAGGTATTAAGTGCTTGGCTTAACAGATAACAGCTCAGTCCTAGCGCAAAAAAGGCGTAGGTTGGTGCAATAACGGCCAATGCTTGGCTACAAGAATTGATTACTGCGGGATCGCTACCTACCAGTCCACACCAGCTTGCTGGGAATATTGACAGCAGCGCGCCTAGAGCGCCGATTAACACCACATTGACGGCGATTCCGCGCCAGGCTATGGAAATGGCTTCCTCACGCATACCTGCACCAGCGTATGCGCCAACAATTGCGATCATTGACGCGCCAATGCCAAATATTACCGGCACCATAATAAGTTCAAGGCGCACGGCGAGGCCAAAGCCGGCTAACCAATCCGTGCCAAATCTACTGAATATGATGGTGGTGACTAATGCATAGACAATTGTCATAACTGACTGACTCGCCGCTAAAGTGCCTTGACGTAAAATCTTTGTTAGCAGCGCCGGACGGAAAGCCGCTATGCGAAATCGAACCGGTTGGGATTTGTGCGCAATAAAGTAAGTTACGAGTGCAGAAGCCAGCAAGTAGGCGCTCGCCATAGCAATTGCCGCGCCTTTTAGGGCCTCGTTGATGGTGGCTCCTTGGGTGGGGATGAGCAGCGATGCGCATAGGATATAGGTGGCTAATAAGATGGCCGCCACAATGGCTGGACGAATCATGTCGCCGCTGCCTCGCAACACCGAGGACAGCATATTGACCAGCCAGTAAGCTGGGATGGCTGGAAAAAGTAATGTGGCGTAGTAGTGTGCGGCGTTGGTAATAGTTGGGCTGTCGCTTGCGTACTGATACAAAAATGGGCCAAGGAGCACGACTAAAATCCACATCAAGAACCCGCCCGCCAGTGAGATGATGACGGCGCAAACAAGGACCGCGCTTGCCTCATCATCGTTACCAGCGCCTATGGCTCGAGCAATGAAGCCACTGATGGCGCCACCAAATGCCCCAGCTGAAAACATGCCAGAAAGAATGACAAGTGGGTAAACCAAAGCCACAGCGGCCAACGCCCCCGTGCCGGATTCTTTTAGAAAAGTTGCTTCCAGTAGGCCAGGCATAGTTGTCAGCACCGCGCCTATTACACCTGGGACGGCCAGTTTAAACATTGTCGGCGCTAGCGGCGCGCCGATTAGTGGAGATGGATTGTTCATAATTTGATTCCAGCTGCGAGTACTTGGAAGTTAATCAGGAGCCGAAGTTTCCCCCGAAGTTACAGTAGGTAGCACTCAATTTATATCGCGGTTTATTGGGTTTAGGTATCGGCAGTACATACACCCATGCGTATCATGGTCTCTCCAACGCTGGGTTTTGAGGTTATGGAGTAGGTTGCGCGAAGGCCTAATGCCGCGCCAACCGAGCTTAGGATGAACGCGTTGTCAGCATTATCACCTTTCAATAAAAAATCAGTTTTGCCAAGTGGCTGTTTGCAGTCTTGGGTTGCACAAATAAAATCTTCGCCGTCTTCCCCCAGAATCGAGATCAGCTTGTTCTCAACGCCCACTTTAAATTCGAGGTTGGTTTCTTCGTAGTCAATAAAATAGGGCGGGCCAACTAAGACATCTCTGATTTGCTTACAGTGCCATGTGTCACTCCAGCTGGGGGCTGCAATGAGCAACATGAGTATTGTAATGAGGAGTTTCTGCATTTTTTTGGCGGCCCTTATTATTCTTTTTAACATCTTTTCAAGCAAGGTCTTGGTTAGATAGTAGCTTTGGGCCAGCCACTATTTCCAGTCTTTTGGATCTTTGGAAATTAGGTAGCCCACGTTGTATCAGGGCCGAACATGGGCAAGTAGTAGCTGCTCTTAGGGGCGACTAGAAAACGAATGGCTAGTGTCTGGGGATTAAAGCGCCAAGCTTGTATTCATCATGGCGCGCATTAGAGTTTGTAAGTTGAGTATTGGCGAGGTGTTGAGTTGTCTATGCCAATGGATCTGCTACGTCTGACTTATGCATAGTTTACTGCTAGGCGGTGCGTAGAGAATTGGCTGCTGCGAAGTACGGTATGACTATAAGGTTCTGAAATATACGAAGCTTTTTAAACGTCGTATATCCCAGAACCATAAAGTGGTGGAGGCGGCGGGAGTTGAACCCGCGTCCGCTGGTTCGCCATTATTGGCTCTACATGCTTAGGGTCCGTCTATTAATTTAGCGTCCAGTGACCCGACGGTCAGGGTACTTTCTGCGATCCCGATTGGTTTTAACGGTTCAACCCCGGGCGAGGTATCCGCGCGATCTTGCTGCTTTGCCGTCCATTTCTCCTAGCAAGAAACGAATCATGGACGTAAGCGGGTTTTTTAGGCCGCTAGTGCGTAGTTTTCGTCGTTGGCAACTATAAAGTTACAGCGATTGTTTTACGAGAGTCACTACCCTCTCGGCATGCACCTCAAATTTTGATACCCGCGTCGAAACCATGTCGCCCCCAATAAGGTTGTTGACTAGATGGTTCATTCCATCCACATCTAACTCGCGTTTGACGCGGAGTACCCAATCCAGCTTTGGCTGTCTTGGGTGGTCTGGAACCATGTCGCCCTAAATTCTATTGGAATACATGTGTCTATTTGCAGTGTCTCTACCAGAGCACTCTTGTAGCAGTACTCTGATGTCACCGCCGTTGCTCAAAAGTTGCGTCTTAACAACGATTCTCTTGAGGTGATGAGCGTGCATCTTTTGCTCAGCAAATAAACATGTTCGATTCGGTAATCTGTTGTTTAGAACAGGTCCTCTATCTTACGTTGAAGCGGATGTTACCACGCTATGTCGATCCATTTGTCATCATTTTTCGCCTTTACGTCGGTTGGCAGATTTCGCTGCAATGTTAAGCTTATGGCATGAAGAAATGTTTTTTGAGTTTTTGCGTGTTAATTGGGCTTGTTACCTCAGTACAGTCTTTTGCGGTAGACAGCCGGGGCTATATTGATCGCGCCGTGGTCTTGATCGAAGAGGGCGACTTTAGTCTTGCCCGTAGCTATTTAGGGCCAGCTTTAGTGGATCCTTATATTGCGCCTGATCTGCGCAGTAAGGCCTTTTACCTGCGCGGCTATAGTTACTATGCCCAAGGGTTGCCAGTGTCTGCGCTGCGAGACTTTAATCGTGCGCTAGAGTTCAGCCCAAATAATCCTGTTGTACTGTTTATGGTGGGCCGTGCGCATTACGAGGGACTGGGTACCAAGCCTGATCCGGCATTGGGTGTGGGCTTATTTCAGCGCTCGGCTGACGCTGGCCATGAGGGCGCATCTGCTTATCTGGGGTTTGCCTTACTCCAAGGTAACGGTATTACTAAAGATCTTCCGCGCGCGCGAAGTTTGTTGTCAGTGGTGGCTGAAGAGAAGGGTGATGCATTTGCCATGGTGCAAATGGCGCGCAGCTATAGACAAGAGGTAACCGATTCGCCAGACCCTGCACTGGCTGAGCAGTGGTACCAGCGCGCTTTCGCCGCAGGCGAAGCGAATGCTTTTGTCGCCTTAGCGTATATGTACAGCAAAGGCGAATTTGAGTTGAGTGAAGTAGCCGCTAACAAGCGCTCATTCAGCTTGCTAAAACAAGCCATGGAGGCAGGGGCAGAATCTGCCTACGCGCGCTTGGCTTACGCCCATTTGTCAGGCATTGGCACCGTGGTGAACTATGACAAGGCCTTTGAGCTATATATGGCTGGAGTTGAATTGGGTCAGGTTCAGAGCTTTGCGGGCATTGCGCATATGTTTGAAGCTGGCTTGGGACGCTCGGTAGATTTGCAGCAGGCTGAGTCTTGGTACATGCGTGGCATTGAGGCTGGAGATGAATATGCGCATTCGGCTTTGGCCTATATGCTGCTGGGCATCAATGAAGATGATCGCGCGCTGCAGTGGCTCTCAAGGGCGACCCAATTTGGTGGCGCGCAAAGTCATAATGACCTAGCGTGGTTGTTGGCGACCAGTAAAATTGACGAACTGCGCAATGGCGAGTTATCTCTGCAACATGCATTAAAAGCTGTTGGCCTAGAAGCTTCCGCAGCATACTTAGATACACTAGCCGCGGCTTATGCCGAGTCTGGATTATTCGAAGACGCGTTGGCGGCGCAAGAGCAGGCCATTGCAGCGGCGGCTTTGGATGAGGATGAAGGCGTTAGACGAGAATTGGAGCAGCACCTTCTGAGTTATCAGAAGCAGGAACCCTGGCGGGAATAAGTACTTTCTGGTACTAATTCGCGTCGATTATTGAGCACTGGGAGTGGGCATTGAGTACTGAGCGCAGAAGAATTGAAGAAGTTTTCCAAATTATTGAAGAGCTTATAAAAGAAAATCAGTCCGGCATTAAGGCGGGCGCGGTTGCGGATGTATTGCGCGCGCGTAATGCGCCAAGTGGCATGTGGCAACTTAGAGCGGATTTTAGCGAGCTTGCCAGCGAGGGTCGTATTCAATGCGATGACGTTACTGGCGCTTGGACCCTTGCCGATGCTTCTCTAAAGAACGTTGGCTAGGGCAAAAGGGCAAAAGGGCAAAAGGGTAAAAGGTAAAAGATTGAAAGCTAAAGTCGACATCTCCAATCTGCCAAAGGTCACTCACCCTGGCAGAATTTGTATTTTGAAGTCCAAGTGGCATTTGCAACATGTGCAAAATATGGCAGACGCCTGTCGCGCCGTGCTTGAAGACGCTGGCTATACAAAGATCGACGAATACACCTTGCCCGGATGTCTTGAAATACCTTTAGCCGCCAGAGACTTGCTGGCGGAAGACGCTAGAAATTTAGGCGACCTCCCTGACAATAAAGCCGAAAACAAAATAGACGCCATTGTGTGCTTTGGCATTATCGTCAAAGGCG
>QXZU01000085.1:5236-59866 GCA_009886205.1 K189A clade bacterium
AAAGCCGAAAACAAAATAGACGCCATTGTGTGCTTTGGCATTATCGTCAAAGGCGATACGTTGCACTTTGAGATGATCAGTGAAGAGAGCATGCGCGGGCTTGGCTCTGTGATGCACGACTTTCGTCGGCCAATATTGGTTGAGATTTTACCTGTATTTGAAATGCAGCAAGCCATTGATCGCTCATCTAATGATGAGTTCAATAAAGGCATTGAGGCTGCGGTAGCAGCAATTGAAATGGTGGCTTGGCGTCGGTCTATTTGTTCTTAGACCGTTTTGGGATCTGTTTTTAGAGCTGAGTCCAATTTTTTAGCCAGCTAGAGATGCTGCAAGGGGCAAGCACTTGTACTAATGCTAGTGGGCTGAAGTTTTAAACAACCGCTGCTTGTCACGCTGCCAATCCCCTTCTTTCATAGTGGCGCGTTTGTCGTGTTGCTTCTTACCCTTACCTAGGGCGATTTCAACTTTTACCTTATTGCCTTTCCAATACATGGCCAGTGGCACAATGGTGTAGCCTTTTTGCTGGTTAGCAACAAACAGTTGCGCCAGTTCTTTGGCGTGCAAAAGTAATTTTCGCACGCGCTGGGGTTCAGCAATAACATGGGTGGATGCGCTGAGTAGCGGGGTAATATTGCAGCCGGCTAAATAGGCTTCGCCTTGGTGTAAGTTAATATAACCTTCAGCTAACTGAACCTTGCCGTCGCGAATACTTTTTACTTCCCAGCCAAGCAGCATCAGCCCCGCCTCAAAGCGATCTTCGATAAAATAGTCGTGCCGCGCTCTACGGTTTTGCGCGATGGTGCCCGGACTGGATTTCTTTGCTGATTTGGCCATGATGGCTTTGTACTTTGTTGTGTTTAGGAAGGCTGTTGGCGGAGAGTATATCAGGTTGTTATCCGTACATAGCAATCTCTAGGCTACTCTATGACATCAGTAGTAAACTGCACCCTCTTTAGGAAATTTAAAACGCGTTATGGCTTTACAAAATAATTCCTCGCAAAGCCGCTGGTCTAGCCGGTGGTTGTTTGTTTTGGCTGCTGCTGGCTCTGCTGTGGGCCTGGGCAATATTTGGAAGTTTCCATACATTGCGGGTGAAAATGGTGGGGGTGCCTTTGTTCTCATCTATTTGGTTTGTATTGCCTTAGTCGGCATTCCTATCATGATTTCAGAAGTTTTGATGGGCCGAGAGGGCCGTTCTAGTCCAATTCATACAATGCGTATTTTGGCGAAAAAGGCTGGCCGCAGTCCGCGTTGGGCCCTATTGGGTTGGTTGGGTGTAGTCACTGGCTTTCTTATTCTTTCTTACTACGCCGTTATTGCCGGTTGGGCATTGAACTATGTATGGCTGACAGCCAATGGCACTTTTGACGGCGCCAGCGGTGATTTTGTTTCCCAAGCATTTACCGATCTACAAGCCGATCCGTTGCAGATGATTGCTTATCAAACTGCCTTTATGGTGGTGACTATTTGGATTGTGGGTCGTGGAGTTACTGCAGGTCTTGAAAAAGCCATTCAGTGGTTTATGCCCGCGCTCTTCATATTGCTTATTGTGCTGCTCATTTACAGTTTTAACTCTGGTGGTTTTGCTCAGGGTTGGGCCTTTATGTTTGATCTGAAGTGGGATGCGGTTGGTCCAGAGGCTTGGCTTATTGCCATGGGCCAAGCATTTTTTACCCTGAGTTTGGGTATGGGCACCATGATGGCTTATGGGGCCTATGTGCCTGAAGATGCCAAGCTAAGTACGACTGTTGTGACCATTGCTTTGCTAGACACGTTGGTTGCCATTGCAGCCGGTTTAGCTATTTTTCCAATTGTTTTTGCGAACGGTTTGGAAGTTAGCCAAGGCCCCGGCCTGACCTTTGTGACGCTGCCTTTGGCTTTTGGTCAGTTGCCTTTTGGTGCCTTCTTTGGCGCTGTGTTTTTTATCTTGATCAGTTTTGCGGCCATTACTTCGGCTATTTCGCTGACCGAACCGGCACTGGCGTACCTCACTGAAGAGTACAACGCTAAACGTCAGCGGGTTGCCATAAGCCTAGGTGTGCTGTGTTGGGTATTGGGCTTGGGTACGGTATTTTCATTCAACATTTGGTCAGACTTTTTTGTTGTCGGTGAGCTTAATTTCTTTGGTTTTGTCGACTACCTGTCACAAAACATCATGCTGCCGTTGGGCGGAATGTTGATCACAATCTTTGCGGTGTGGTTACTGCCTAAAGATATGGTTAATCGCCAGCTGGGTATTTCTAGTCCGGCTATGTCTTGGGCCTGGCGTATTGTTGCTGGTATTTTGGCGCCTCTTGGTGTGCTGGCTATATTCATATTTACCGTTTGGCCATTGCTCCAAAGCCTGTTCAATTTATGACAGTACTGACCCGATCATCTCTATTAATGGTGCCGGCTAATGTAGCTTTCGGCGTAGTGAATGATGTTGAAAGTTACCCAGAGTTTTTGCCCGGTTGCAATAATGTGGAATTGTTGGCGACAGATGGCCAGAACAATGGACAAGACAATGAAGCGCAAGTCAGAGCCCGTGTCACAGCGGGTGCAAAGGGTATGACTTATAGCTTTGTGACCACCAACACCTGTGTCGAGAATGAACGTATTGATATGACGTTGGACGAAGGGCCTTTTGAAGTACTGGAAGGCAGCTGGGTTTTCAAAGCGCTGAGTGATGAAGGTTGTCGCATTGATCTGACCTTGGAGTTTGTGGCACAAGGTATGTTGTCTGCGTTACTCAGCCCCATGGCCAGTGCGGTTGCCGACCGCATGGTGGCGGCTTTTACGCAAAGAATTCAGGACGTAGGCGACACCTACGCCCAGCAGCCTGAGCACAAATAGTGCTCATTGAAATGGTCTACGCTGATCCCCATGACCAGCGGCATATTGAATTAGAAGTGGCTGAGGGCAGTAATGTGGCGGCTTGCCTAGCTCTTTTGCGCCTGCATCCAATGGGCAAAGATTTGGCCATTGACGATTTAGCAGTGGGTGTTTTTGGCGAAGCATGTGGCCCTAATCGGGTGCTCAAGGGCGGGGATCGAGTGGAGTTTTATCGCCCGTTAATCGCTGATGCTAAAACCGCGCGTAGACTTAGGGCTAAGGCACAGGGCTAAGTCTCTCGATTAAGTCTCTTTGCTAGGTCTCTCTGTTAAGCGAGGGGTGCAAGTCAGAGGTGTAAGGCAGAGGTGTAAGTCAGAGGTTTAACGCTCAGACTGTTGCGTTGGTCAGCGGCACTATTCGCCGCTCGCTTCCTCGCTGGGCTCGTCTGTGTTGCTCTCGTCTTCGTCAGATAAAGACGCTTGAGCATCTGTTTCCGTGCTTTGCTCAGCCGCTTCCGCTATTGGCGCTAAATCGCCTGAGATGGTTGTGAGCAAATCATCTTCGAAATCTAAAACCATTTTCAGCTGTTGATTGAAAAAATCTGGAACTTCTAAAGTATAAAGATAGACCCAGCGGTTACGCTCGAAAGGGTCTTGAAGGACGGTGTCGCCCATAACAAAGGACACTTGGTTCCTAGTCATCCCCGGCTTTAGTCGGTTGACCATTTCTTGGGTGATCACATTTCCTTGCTGCACAGGTATTTTATAAACCCGAGGAATTTTCACATCTGGGAATTTAAGGTTAGACAAGCCGCACCCACCTAGAAGGGTAATGCTGAGGGCTGAGATCATTAGGTTTTTCATGGCGCGGATATTAACGACCCCTGTAGGTGCTGACCAGTGTTGATTGCGAGAAGAATCTTTTTCTTGATAGGCGGTGTGCATTATTTGGGATGGGCCTCTTGTAACAGCGTTGTCGCATAGGCTCGGGTTTTTTCCGTTACATCTGCGCCAGCCAGCATTCTTGCTAGCTCCTCAATACGATTATCCTGGGACAATGGCTCAATAACGGTTTGGTCTTTGTGTTTGCTTACGCGCATATGGTTGTGGCCAAGTGCGGCGACTTGTGGCGCGTGGGTGACGCAGAGCACTTGGGTGTGGTCAGCAAGGTCGCGCAAAATTCTGCCTACGGTGTCTGCGGTTGTGCCGCCCACGCCTACGTCGGCTTCATCTAATACCAAACAAGGCAGCGCGCTATTGGCTGCCGCAACAATTTGAATGGCTAAGCTGATGCGTGTTTGCTCGCCGCCTGAGGCAATTCTGCCTAGCGGACCAGCGGCAAAATTAGCATTTGTCGTGACATGGAATTCAACTTGTTCCAAGCCGTGTTCGTTTTGTTGGTCGTGAAAGACAATGCTCAAGGCACCGTCTTTGATGCCCAGGGCTTGAATGTATTTGTTCACGTCTTTGCAGAATCCGCCACTTTGCTTGCGTCGGGCCGTGGACAATTTTTTCGCGGAGGTTAGGAATTCTGCCTCAAGCGCGCTTTCTTTGGTGGTGAGTTGATCTAGCAGTGTGGTATCAGACGCCATGTTGTCGAATTCTTGCTGTAGTTCTTGAGCAAAGCTGGACACCCGTTCTGGTTGGATTTTGTGCTTGCGCGCCACTTCCAAAATCGCGCTGATGCGCTCGTCTATTTCCTCTAGTGCACTGGGGTCAACCACCACTTGGTCTTGGTAGCGTCTTAAATCTCGAGCGGCGTCATCCAGCAGCGCCAGTGCAGAAATTAGGGTGTCTTTGGCCACTGTAAGATCTTGATGTGAATCATCTAGCTCGCTGAGCATGCGCGCGGTTTGGCGCAGGTCATCTAGCTCTTCTAAATTACCATTGGCCCGGCTGAGTATTTCCAGAATGCTTTGGGCTTGGGCTAATCGTTTTTGCTCCAACTCCAGTTGCGCTAATTCATTTTCGCCGATAGACAAATTTTCAAATTCTTCTAGCTGATACTTTAAAAGAGTTTTTCGATCTTCATGGGCGGTTATGATTTCTTGCAGCTTGGCGATTTCCTGCACAGTGCTCTGCCAGGTTTTATACAGTTGGGAGACTTTCTTGCTCTGACTTGTCAGCTTGCCGTAATCATCTAGCAAGCTGCGCTGAACATTTCGATCCAAGAGACGTTGGTGTTCATTTTGACCTTGAATATCTACAAGGTGTTCGCTGATGTCTTTTAAATACTGCAATGTCACCGGGATACTGTTGATGAAGGACCGCGAGCGTCCTTCTGCGCTGATTACTCTGCGCACCAGGCAATGCGTGTCGCCGTCTTCCAGTAATTCATCCGCTGCCAGTTTGGTTTGCAGGAAACCTGACGGCAATAATTCAAATTCTGCACTGATGTCTGCTTTATCTGCTCCGGGTCTAACGCAGTCTGTTTTTGCGCGTTCGCCCAAAAGTAAACTTAAAGCGCCGAGCAGGATGGATTTGCCAGCACCAGACTCTCCGGTAATGCCGGTTAAGCCAGCATTAAAGGACACGTCTAGGGCGTCGACGAGGACATAATTACGAATGGTCAGCTGTTTCAACATTTTGATTTGATCAATGCAGCAATAATGGCGTTTAGATTATCATCAAATGATGCATGATCGCGCTATCACTGGTACTTTCATTGTCACTAACTTCGCTGCCGGAAAAGCTGCCTTCACAGGCCCTGTATTTTGCTTTTCGTAGCTGGGTCGAGAAAACGCAGGGGTGCAACGAAAGCGCTTTTTTCAAGGGCGGATCGACACCAAGTGCGTTTGCGAAGCTGGACGCGGCAAAGTGATTTGCTGAGCAACCTCTGAGTAATCTATAGAGCAAAATAGTCAGGTAAAACTTGCATGGAAAATGATGTCGATATTCGCGCGCAGCAGCTATTCAAACTGCTGGTCGAACATTATATAGCCGACGGCACTCCGGTTGCTTCCAAGGCTTTGGCAATGCTGCCTGAAGTGCAGGTTTCTTCGGCCACAGTGCGCAATGTTATGGGCGACCTTGAAGCTCTGGGTTTGGTCAGCTCGCCACATACTTCCGCAGGCAAAATCCCAACACAGCTTGGTCTGCGTTTTTTTGTTGATACGCTGTTGAGCGTTGAGCCTTGGCAAGATGCTCGAACGAAAGAAATCGAAGCTGAGCTGCATCCAGATATGTCCTCTTCTGAATTGGTCAGCGCCGCGTCTAACGTGTTGTCGCAATTCACCCAAATGACCTGCCTTATTACTACGCCGCGCCGCAACCAAGTGAGCCTTAGGCAAATAGAATTTTTGCGTTTAGATGAGCTGCGCATTTTAGTCATTTTGGTGCTCAGTGACCGCGAGGTGCAAAACCGCGTGATTCATCTGGATAAACCGTTCTCTGACAATGAGCTGGCCCAAGCCTCACTTTTGCTGAATAGGGAGTTTGGTGGTAAGCCACTGATGCAGGTGCGTCAGTCTGTTGTTGAAAGCATGCAAGATGACAAAGACCGCATGGATCAGCTGATGCAGCGCGCACTGGATATGGCCGCCAAAGCCTTCGACTCAAAAGAAGTAGAGGGCGATGGCCAAGAGCTTTTGGTCAGTGGCGAGCGGCGCTTGTTAGATTTCACCCCGGATACGGATAAAGTGAAATCATTGTTCGAGGCTATTTCGAAAAAGGGCAGAGTCTTACACCTCTTAGATCAATGTATTGAAAGTTCCGGTGTGCAGTTATTCATTGGTAAAGAGTCTGGCTATCGCCCATTGGGTGATATGTCTTTGGTCACTTCGTCCTACAAGGTCAATGGTGAGCTTGCTGGCGTGCTGGGTGTGATTGGGCCTACTCGAATGGATTACAAAGATGTGATTCCCGTTGTAGATGTCACCGCTCGAGTGCTCAGTGCAGCTATGCGTTACAGCTGATTTTGTGGTCTAGATGGCCGTCCTTTTTTGTTCCCCTTTACCCTCCTTTTAGGACCCTTTTTAATTTCTTTTTGAATTCTTTTTTGATTTTGGGGCACGCTTTATCGCCTAAATCGCCCTCTCTTCCAGATTAATTTATTTTTGCCCTTGTTATCGATCTAGATACCCTTATATATGCCGCCACAGTGAAGAAACTGGGAGTAATCGAGTGAGCGAAGACGAAGAAGAAAACCAATCAACAAATGATCAGCAAAACTCTGCTGAGCAACATGATATTGACGAGATTCCAGGCGCAGCGGAAGCACAGATGGCGGCTGGTGATTTTGGACAAGCCGAGGCTGAAGTCGAAGCAGTAGATGAGCAATTGGCAGAAGCCAAGGACCAGCTGTTGCGCAGCATTGCTGAAATGGAAAATGTTCGCCGAAGGGCGCAACGAGATGTTGAGAACGCGCATAAGTTTGCCGTTGAAAAACTGCTCGCAGACCTTTTTCCGGTAGTGGATAGCATGGAAAAAGCCATTGAGACTGCTGAGAATTCAGAGCCAGGCGAGGGCACTAAAGCCATTGTTGAAGGCGTGTCGTTATCTCTCAAGCTATTTGTGGATACCCTGGCAAAAGCAGGCGTGGAGCAAATTGACCCCTTGGGTCAGCCTTTCGATCCACAGCTTCATGAGGCCATGGCCATGGTGCCTAACCCAGATGCTGAACCGAATACGGTAATGGATGTGATGCAAAAGGGTTACGTACTCAACGGGCGCTTGACCAGAGCCGCCAAGGTGATTGTGGTTAAAGCATCCTAGGTTGCCTGCGTTAGCGAGCAAGCGAGTCGAGTAAATCGACGGAATTAGATCAAGGTCAAATGTGACCAGCCCTTGAAGAAAGAGCTGGAGGCCTAATATACAGGCTATGCGCGAGGTACGGGTTTGCCCATTAGCGCAGAGAGCCTCAACGCAGAAATTAAGTGGAGATTTAAAATGGGAAGAATTATTGGCATTGACTTGGGTACAACCAATTCATGTGTATCAGTTTTAGACGGTGGTGACCCTCGGGTAATTGAGAACTCGGAAGGCGATAGAACAACACCATCAATCATCGCGTATACCGAAGACGGTGAAATTCTTGTCGGTCAGAACGCCAAGCGTCAAGCGGTGACCAACCCTATCAATACAGTCTTTGCGGTTAAGCGTTTGATTGGACGTAAGTTCAAAGATGACGTGGTGCAGAAAGACATAAAAATGGTGCCTTACAAGATCGCTGCTGCCGGTAACGGCGATGCCTGGATTGACATCAATGGCGAAGAGTTAGCGCCACCGCAAATTTCTGCGGAAATCCTCAAGAAGATGAAGAAAACTGCAGAGGAATATCTGGGCGAAGAGGTTACCGAGGCGGTAATTACTGTGCCTGCGTATTTTAATGACAGTCAGCGCCAAGCAACAAAAGATGCGGGCAAAATTGCCGGCTTAGAAGTGCGTCGTATTATCAACGAGCCAACTGCTGCAGCCCTAGCCTATGGTCTAGACAAGAAGCGTGGCGATACCAAAATTGCGGTATACGACCTAGGTGGCGGTACTTTCGACGTATCAATTATTGAAATTGCTGAAGTAGACGGCGAGCACCAGTTTGAAGTGCTCTCTACAAATGGCGATACGTTTTTAGGGGGCGAAGATTTCGACCTTAAAATCATCGACCACTTAGCTGATGAGTTTAAGAAAGAGCACGGCGTAGATTTGCACAATGATCCGTTGGCATTGCAGCGTCTTAAAGAAGCCGCAGAGAAAGCCAAAATTGAGCTCTCTAACGGTCAGCAAGCTGAAATTAACTTGCCTTACATCACTGCTGATCAAACCGGTCCTAAGCACCTGGTGTTGAAGCTCACCAGAGCCAAGCTTGAGTCGCTAGTGGGCGATTTGGTTAGCCGCACAATTGATCCATGCCGTATTGCATTGGATGATGCCAACCTTTCTGTTAGCGACATTGATGATGTGATTCTGGTCGGTGGGCAAACGCGTATGCCGATGGTGCAAGAACAGGTTAAAGGGTTCTTTAAGCAAGATGCACGCCGTGACGTGAACCCTGATGAAGCAGTTGCCATGGGCGCAGCAATTCAGGCGGCGGTACTCTCCGGTGATGTGAAAGACGTATTGCTGCTTGATGTAAGCCCACTGTCACTTGGTATTGAAACCATGGGTCAGGTGATGAGTGTGTTGATTGAGAAAAATACAACCATTCCAACGAAGAAGACTCAGGTGTTTTCAACAGCGGATGACAACCAAACTGCGGTGACCATTCATGTACTGCAAGGCGAGCGTAAGCAAGCCGGGCAAAACAAGTCGTTGGGCAGATTCGATTTGTCGGATATTCCGCCAGCGCCTCGCGGTGTGCCTCAGGTTGAAGTGGCTTTTGACATTGATGCCAACGGCATACTCAATGTTTCAGCGACGGACAAAGCCACAGGCAAGGAACAGTCCATTGTCATTAAGGCCTCGAGTGGTCTTTCTGATGAAGAAATCGAGCAAATGATTCGCGATGCAGAAGCGCACTCTGAAGAGGATAAGAAATTCGAAGAGTTGGTGACATTGCGTAATCAGGCAGATGGTCTTATCCATGGTGCGCGCAAAGCCGTGGCTGATGCCGGCGATATAGCGTCTGATGAAGAAAAAGCTGCGATTGAAGCTGCGGCAACCGACCTAGAAGAGTCGCTGAAGAGTGATGACAAAGATTTGATCGAAGCAAAGATCAACACTTTGTCGGAAGCTTCAGGAGAGCTTGCGCAGAAAATGTACGCTCAACAAGAGGCCGGTGCAGAAGCGCCAGAGGCCGAAAGTGGGCCAGCGGATGATGCTGTGGAGGCTGAGTTTGAAGAGGTTAAGGACCAAAAAGAAGGTAATCAATAACCCTAATTTGGGTCCACGCTTAATCGCTAGGCCAACTCAATGCTGGCCTAGAGCGCGAGCAACCAGACCATTTTGACAAGCAGGTAAACTGCAATGAAAAACGCGCGGCGCATGTTTTTGGCTATGGTCATTAACTGTGCCGCGTTGTTGCATGTGGGTGGCCAACTTAGCACTGTTAGTCAGCACTGCTAGAGGGCCGCTAAGTCATTAGAAGGTAATACGCTACACTGTCTGTTTATTTGTAACGCTTTTAGTTTTTAGTGCTTCTATTTTTGAGCGCTTGTATGACATTTTGTAGGGCTTTTATAGCACTTGTATAGAAAGGGGCGCGTTAAGGTGCCTGAGATCATTTAGGGAAAGAGATGGCGAAACGAGACTATTACGAAATATTGGGTGTTAATAAGGGCGCCTCTGATGCTGATCTCAAGAAGGCTTATCGTCGTCTCGCGATGAAATTCCACCCTGACCGCAACAGTGACGACGCGAATGCCGAAGAGAAATTCAAGGAAGCCAATGAGGCCTATGAAGTGCTCAGCGATGCGCAAAAGCGCGGCGTTTATGATCAGTATGGTCACGCAGGATTAGATCAGCAAAGCCAAGGTGGCGGTGGCGGCGCCGGTAATTTTGGCGACATCTTCGGTGATGTGTTTGGCGACATTTTTGGCGGCCAGCGAGGCGGCGGTCGAAGCGGCCCGGCTCGTGGGTCCGACTTGCGTTATAACCTGCGCTTGAGTCTCGAGCAGGCGGTGAATGGCGATACAACAGAAATCAGTATTCCGGTTTTGGCGGGTTGCGATGTCTGCGACGGTTCCGGTGCTAAGGAGGGTACAACTGCATCTACCTGCCCTGACTGCAACGGCGCTGGCCAAATAAGAGTGTCTCAAGGATTCTTCTCTCTGCAACAAACCTGCCCGCGTTGTCGTGGTGCTGGTCGTGTCATCACTGATCCTTGCCGTTCCTGTAGTGGCGCGGGCCGGGTTGAGCGGCGTAAAAAGCTCTCAGTCAAAATTCCTGCAGGCGTTGATACCGGCGATAGAATCCGTTTATCTGGCGAAGGAGAGGCGGGTCCGAATAATGGCCCGGCTGGAGATTTATACGTACAGATAGATGTCACTGACCACGCCATATTCCAGCGCGAAGGCAAACACCTTTATTGTGAAGTGCCCATTTCTTTTGTAGATGCCGCTCTGGGTGGTGAGTTAGACGTACCCACCTTAGATGGTCGGGTAAAACTTAAGGTGCCTGCTGAAACACAAACCGGCAAAGTTTTCCGCTTGCGTGGTAAGGGTGTGACCCAGGTGCGTAGTACGGGTGTCGGTGACCTACTGTGCAAGGTTGTATTAGAGACGCCTGTGAAATTGACCGATGAGCAGCGCAAGCTGTTGGAAGAATTTAAAGCCTCATTGGGCGCCAGTACAAAGCACTCGCCGCGCGAGAAAAGCTGGTTCGATGGTGTGAAAAATTTCTTTGACGGTCTTAAGTCCTAGCCTAACCTGCTAGGCAATAGACACAGATTCTTTTTCTGGTAGTGGAGTTCGAATGATTCGAGTAGCTGTAGCCGGATGCGCTGGACGCATGGGCAAAACATTAGTGCAAGCCATTGAAGAGGCGCCACAGCTTAGCTTGGGGGCCGCCTTCGAGCACCCGGGCCATTCTTTTCTCGGCGCTGACGCCGGCGCGCTCGCAGGCATTGGCGATAAAGGCATCGTCATTAGCGCAGACCCAGAGTCGCAGATTGATGCCTTTGATGTGGTGATAGATTTCACTATTCCTGAGGCAACCCTTGGCTTAGCAGATATTTGTGCGCGCCATAATAAGTCTATGGTGATTGGCACCACGGGTCTGACGGCTGAGCAGCTCGGTCAGCTGGAGCAGTTTGCTAAACACACGCCGCTGTTTATTTCCCCAAACATGAGCGTTGGCGTAAACCTTTCTCTACGTCTTATTGAGCTTGCTGCCAAGGCTCTGGGCGATGACGTAGATGTTGAAGTTATTGAAGCCCATCACCGCCATAAAGTAGATGCGCCTTCAGGCACAGCCTTGCGTATTGGTCAGGTGCTTGCTAATGCATTGGGCCGAGACCTTGATGAAAATGCAATTTATGGTCGCCAAGGTATTACGGGTGCGCGAGATTCTAAGACAATCGGCTTTTCTACCATTCGCGGTGGAGATATTGTCGGTGAGCACACGGTGATGTTCGCCGGTGAAGGCGAGCGCTTGGAAATTACCCACCGGGCCCATAGCCGCAGCAATTTTGCTCAAGGTGCTTTGCGGGCTGTAGGGTTTGTGCATGGCAAAGCGCCCGGATTGTATAACATGCAAGACTTATTGGGCCTGTAACTCGGGCGTAATTTTTGCTGCATTTTTCGCGATGTCTGCGTACAATGCTGCTCCAGTCCGCACACTCCATTTTCAGTGAAGACTATAGGCCACATTGTGCCTATTGCAGGTTTCGCTTGGGCGCTAAAAACAACTTTTACAGACAAAGTTGAGCCCTCAGAGTCGAGCTTAGATGCAATATCGTCTTATTGGAGTGCTTGCGAGATAGGTGCGAGATGTAGCCCTAAGTTGTTTTCTAGTGAATTGGTGATCGATCGTTAAAGGTCTACCAATAAGCGAATCAGGAGACTGCTTGGAGAATCCTCGTAGGTGATTAGCTCAAATTAAGGAAAGTTGTTGATACCGGCTTTATTAGCGCTAGAAGACGGTAGTATTTTCCGCGGCCAATCAATTGGTGCGCAGGGTACTACTGTTGGTGAAGTGGTCTTCAACACTGCGATGACAGGCTATCAGGAAATTCTGACAGACCCCTCTTATCGTCGTCAGATCATTACCCTCACATATCCACAAATTGGCAATACCGGAGTAACCGAAGAGGACGCTGAGTCTGATCGCATCTGGGCAGCTGGTTTAGTTATTCGTCAAACGCCCAAGCGCGTCAGTAGCTGGCGTCAGCGTGGCTCACTGCAAGATTATCTAGTTGAGCAAAATACCATTGCCATTGCCGGTGTAGATACTCGGCGACTAACACGAGTCATTCGTGAAAAAGGCGCCTTGGCGGGTTGTATTTTGGCTGGGCCTGAAGCTGCCACTGAAGAAGGCTTAAATAAAGCTTTGAGTGAAGCGCGTGGTTTTGCTGGGCTACAAGGCATGGATTTGGCGCAAGAGGTTTCTGGCGAGACACGTCCTTGGACGCAAACGCCTTGGGATTTAACTACAGGCTATGGCACGTTCTCTGCCGCAGATGCAGCAAAGACTTTTCGCGTTGTTGCTTTTGATTTCGGCGTGAAGCGCAATATTTTGCGCATATTGGCCGGTAAAAACTGTGACCTTACAGTGGTGCCAGCGCAAACGACTGCTGAAGAGGTAATGGCGTTGAATCCAGACGGCATTTTCCTCTCGAACGGTCCCGGAGATCCAGAGCCCTGTGATTACGCAATTACCGCAATTCAAAGTTTGCTGAAAACCGGCATACCTATTTTTGGTATTTGTTTGGGCCACCAGCTTTTAGCTCTGGCCAGTGGTGCTAAGACAATGAAAATGTCTCATGGACATCACGGCGCCAACCATCCGGTACAAGATCTAAGCTCTGGTGTTGTCATGATTACCAGCCAGAACCACGGTTTCGCTGTAGATGAAGCTAGCCTGCCGGAGAATTTGACGTGTACACACAAGTCATTGTTTGACGGCACCGTACAGGGCGTCAGTAGAACAGATGTGCCTGCGTTTGGTTTTCAAGGTCACCCCGAAGCAAGTCCTGGACCGCAGGATTGTGAATATCTATTTGATCAGTTCATTGAGTTGATGACTGAAAACACGTCTAAAGGGGTATAAGGTGCCGAAGCGAACCGACATCAAATCTGTCCTCATTCTCGGTGCGGGGCCTATTGTTATTGGTCAAGCCTGTGAGTTTGACTACTCCGGTGCTCAAGCGTGTAAAGCGCTAAAAGATGAGGGTTACCGCGTTGTATTGGTGAACTCCAATCCAGCAACCATTATGACCGACCCCGCCATGGCTGACGCCACTTATGTGGAACCGGTTGAGTGGACTACGGTTGCCAAAATTATCGAGCGCGAGCGTCCAGACGCACTTTTGCCCACCATGGGCGGGCAAACCGCGTTGAACTGCGCGCTAGATTTAGTGCGCGAAGGTGTGCTGGAGGAATTTTCTGTTGAACTGATTGGCGCCAGCCAAGATGCCATTGATAAGGCAGAAGACCGAGAGCGCTTTGATCGCGCCATGAAATCTATCGGCCTTTCTACGCCTAGGTCTGCCATTGCTCACAGCATGGAAGAGGCTATTCAAGTGCAAAGCCAGTTAGGTTTTCCGTGTGTTATTCGTCCATCATTTACTATGGGCGGCTCTGGTGGTGGTATAGCCTATAACCGCGAAGAGTTTGAAGAAATTTGTACTCGCGGCCTGGATCTTTCTCCAACCTCTGAATTGTTGATTGACGAGTCTTTGTTGGGCTGGAAAGAGTTCGAGATGGAGGTGGTGCGGGACAATAAAGATAACTGCATCATTGTTTGTTCTATTGAGAACTTTGACCCAATGGGCGTGCACACAGGCGATAGTATAACGGTTGCGCCAGCGCAAACGCTGACTGATAAAGAGTATCAACTGCTTCGCAACGCATCTATTGATGTGCTGCGAGAAATTGGCGTCGATACGGGTGGTTCAAATGTTCAGTTTGGCATTAACCCAGAAGATGGCCGCATTGTTGTTATTGAGATGAACCCTCGTGTTTCTCGCTCTTCAGCTCTTGCCTCCAAAGCCACAGGGTTCCCAATTGCCAAGATCGCAGCCAAGTTGGCTGTGGGATATACCTTAGATGAATTGGGTAATGATATTACCGGTGGTGTCACCCCGGCATCTTTTGAGCCAAGTATCGACTATGTTGTAACTAAGATCCCTCGTTTCACCTTCGAAAAATTCCCAATGGCTGATGCGCGATTGACCACCCAGATGAAGTCTGTGGGTGAAGTCATGGCGATAGGGCGAACTTTTCAAGAGTCGCTACAAAAAGCCATGCGCGGACTTGAGATCGGCATGGTGGGTTTTGATCCGATTATTGATCAAAGCGATCCTGAGTGGCGTGGTGTACTCAAACGTGAGTTACGCAATCCAAGTTCCCACCGGCTTTGGTACGTGGCGGACGGATTTAGAACCGGCATGAGTATCGAAGACCTGTTTGAGTTGACCAAAATTGACCATTGGTTTTTGGCTGAAATTGAAGATCTGATTCTTGCCGAGGCAGAACTTACAACGCGTAGCGCCTCCAGCCTAACTAAAGATGAATGGTTGGTTGCTAAAACTAAGGGGTTTTCTGATCCACGCTTAGCGACACTGATGAACACCACAGAGAGCGAAGTGCGCGAAGCTCGACACGCTCATGGTGTTAAACCTGTTTATCGACGGGTAGATACCTGCGCCGCAGAGTTTCCGGCGAGCAGTGCTTATATGTATTCTACTTACGAGGAAGAGTGCGAGTCTCTGCCTACTGATAGGAAGAAGATTATGGTTCTAGGCGGCGGTCCAAACCGCATAGGCCAAGGTATTGAATTTGATTACTGCTGTGTTCACGCAGCCCTTGCCATGCGCGAAGACGGTTACGAAACCATTATGGTTAACTGTAATCCAGAGACAGTTTCTACCGACTATGATACGTCGGATAGGCTTTATTTCGAACCGCTTACTCTTGAAGATGTCTTGGCCATTGTTGAAGTTGAACAGCCTACCGGCGTTATTGTGCAGTTTGGCGGACAGACGCCGCTTAAATTGGCAGATGATCTAGCGCGCCTTGGGGTGCCAATTATAGGCACCAGTCCAGATGCGATTGACCGCGCTGAAGATAGGGAGCGTTTCCAACAACTGGTTGTGAAGCTGGGCCTGCGTCAGCCATCAAACAGAGTGGCGTCCAATACCGAACAAGGTATCGAGCGCGCAGAAGAAATTGGTTACCCAATTATTGTTCGTCCTTCGTATGTATTGGGTGGCCGAGCCATGGAGCTTGTCTACAACCCTGAAGAACTCAGGCAGTACATGCAAAATGCGGTAGACGTTTCTAACGACTCGCCTGTTTTGTTGGACAGATTTCTTGATCAAGCCGTAGAGGTAGATGTGGACGCCATTTGCGATGGCGAAAATGTGGTCATTGGCGCGATCATGCAGCATATCGAACAAGCAGGCGTGCACTCGGGTGATTCAGCTTGTTCCCTGCCGCCTTATAACCTGCCCATGGATATTCAAAATCAGATTCGCGATCAGGTCAAAGCGCTGGCCATTGAGCTAGAAGTTGTGGGCTTGATGAATGTGCAGATGGCCGTTCAGGGTGAAGATATTTTTGTCATTGAGGTTAATCCACGCGCATCGCGAACAGTACCTTTCGTGTCTAAGTGTATCGGCGTTTCCTTGGCCAAAGTCGCCGCGCGCTGTATGGCCGGTGAGACACTTGCCAGCATTGGTTTGACTGAAGAAATTATTCCTACAGCTTTCCATGTTAAAGAGTCGGTTTTTCCGTTCAATAAGTTCATTGGCGTAGACCCTATTTTGGGACCAGAGATGAAATCTACTGGCGAGGTTATGGGCGTTGGCCTGACATTTGGTGAAGCCTTTTCCAAAGCATCCTTAGGTGCGGGCGAGCGCTTACCTACTGGTGGCCGAGCCTTCCTCAGCGTTAAAGATTCCGATAAGCCGGGTGTTGTAAAAGTGGCCAAAGATCTAATTGATCTGGGCTTTAACTTGGTGGCAACCACTGGAACCCTGCGAGTTTTAGAGGCAGCGAATGTTGAGTGCAGTCTGATACAAAAGGTTAATGAAGGTCGTCCAGACGTCTCCGATATGCTCAAGAACGAGCAGATCGATCTGATTATCAATACCACAGAAGGGCGGCAGTCTATTGCTCACTCAGCAATTATTCGTCGCTTGGCATTGCTTAACAAGGTGTGTTACACAACTACTTTAACCGGTGGCGAAGCATTTTGTATTGCGATTAGAGAGGGTATCGGCGAGCGAGTAACCAGTTTGCAGGACTTGCACCAAAACCTCTCCCAACAGGGGTAACTGATATGCCGATTCCAATGACCATTGAAGGCGCCGAGAGCTTGCGTGAGGAAGTAGCGCACAGAAAAACGGCGCTACGCCAAGAAATCACTCAGGCTATTGCTGAAGCTCGGGCGCATGGCGACCTAAAAGAAAACGCCGAATATCACGCAGCCCGTGAGCAACAAAGTTTTAATGAAGGTCGCATTCAAGAAATTGAAGGCAAGCTGGCGGATGCGCAAATAATTGATGTAAGCAAAATTCCTGCCACGGGTAAGGTGATTTTTGGTTCAACGGTGACCCTGATGGATACTGACTCAGAGGAAGTAAAGGTCTACCGCATTGTTGGCGAAGATGAAGCGAATCTGCGTGATGGCAAAATTTCCGTAATGTCGCCCATCGCTCGAGCCCTTATTGGCAAGTCGCTAGATGATGTCGTACTCGTCGCTACCCCAGGTGGTGATATGGAGTATGAGATTACCAATGTATCCCACGGTTAGGGTGCATTTGCGGTATGTGGCAGAGCTTGTTCTTCAGGGTACAAGCACCTTTGTGAAACGCCGTTGTTATTTGGGGAAAGCGCGGCTTTAGAAATCTTTTGCGTCCACGTAGCGACTGACATTAGAAAGTTTCGCATTTGCATTTGGGTTTTTGCGGTACAAAACGGCGATTTTGCCGATTTTTTGTAGGACCACTGACCCTGTTTTCTCCGCAAGCTCGTTAGCAATCTCTTGTCTCACTGCTCGGTCGTTGTCGAATACTTTGACTTTGATGAGTTCATGATCGTTAAGTGCTCTCTCAGTTTCTTCTGTTATGCCTTCTGAGAGCCCTCGCTCACTTACCGCGACCACAGGGTCAAGATGATGAGCAATGCCTCTAAGGGATTTTTTTTGTTGTGAACTCAGTTGGATATTTTTCATTCAGGTATTCTATAAGACTAGCCTCGCAGAGTATTGATAAAAAGCATGGTAAAACGCAGTAAATCTAGTGATCGTTGGCTTCAGCGCCAGCGCAAGGACCAGTTTGTCCGCCAAGCTCAAGGTGGCGGGCAAATTTCTCGTGCTCATTTCAAACTCGAGCAGCTTGATCAGCGCTATAAATTGGTCAAGCCGCATCTGAATGTTCTAGAGCTGGGTGCGGCCCCAGGTGGCTGGACAAACTATTTGGAAGAACGATTGGCTGGCGGTCTACTCATTGCCATCGACCCTCTGCCCATTACCAGTGGGGATAAGACCCACGTTATTGAGGGCTTTGCTGGTGAGCCAGAGGTTGATGAAGAGATAGAGCGAATTTTGGCCGGGCAGAAGCTCGACCTTGTTTTATCAGATATGGCCCCAAATATATCCGGAGTCAGAGCTGTCGACCAAGCCAGATCAATGGATTTAGCGGATGTTTCGCTAGACAGCTGCCACCGCTGGATGAATCAGCGTGGGTCTATGGCGATTAAGGCATTTCAGGGCGAAGGCTTAGATGCTTGGGTGAAGGATTTGAAAAAGGTCTTTAAACAAGTCCATATGACCAAACCCAAGGCTTCCAGGCCTGAATCTCGTGAGGTTTTTGTGGTGGCATTGGACTTTATGCCCGAATAAAGCGTCATCAGACGAGGAATGTCTAAGCTAAAAAAATAGATTTGCCGCCAATTTCACAAGCATTGGGGCAGACTAAGGCTTGAAATCACTTGTCAGTGAACCGAATAGGATGGGTTTGAGACAGGTTGTCGGTTTAAATATGACTATCGGCCAAGATTAATGCATAAAAGTGCTTATTCGGATGTCGCGTCCAACTATTAACAGAACGTGAGGTAAGTCCCGTGTCAGATATGGGAAAAAATATAGTACTTTGGCTGATCATCTTGGCTGTTTTGCTGACGGTGTTTAACAAATTTGATGTAGCGCCACAAACGCCAGAACTCAGTTACTCGGATTTTCTGCAGGACGTTGAGCAGGGCCAAATAAGTAGTGCCACTATTCAAGGTGACAAAATTTATGCCGAGGACACCTCGGGCAATAAGGTTACCGTTACTCGTTTATCCAGCGACTTGGTTTTGACCGATCGTCTGCGTGACGGTGGGGTGGACTTCAATGTGGCGCCGGAAGAGACGCAGGGTTTTTGGACCCAACTGCTGATTGCCAGCTTCCCAATACTGATTATCTTGGCTGTAGCAATGTTTTTTATGCGCCAGATGCAAGGCGGCGCTGGCGGACGTGGCGGTCCAATGTCTTTCGGTCGAAGTAAAGCCAAGCTACTGTCTGAAGATCAGATTAAGACAACTTTTGCTGATGTTGCCGGTGTAGATGAAGCGAAAGAAGACGTTCAAGAACTAGTGGAATTCCTCCGCGATCCGGGCAAGTTCCAGCGCTTAGGTGGACACATTCCTCGCGGTGTTTTGATGGTGGGCCAACCGGGTACCGGTAAAACCTTACTTGCAAAAGCCATTGCGGGAGAGGCGAAAGTGCCATTCTTCTCCATCTCAGGGTCGGATTTCGTTGAAATGTTTGTCGGCGTGGGCGCATCCCGTGTTCGTGACATGTTCGAACAAGCCAAGAAGCAGGCGCCTTGTATCATCTTTATCGATGAGATTGACGCCGTAGGCAGGCATCGCGGTGCTGGCGTAGGCGGCGGAAACGATGAGCGCGAACAAACTTTGAACCAACTGTTGGTAGAAATGGACGGTTTTGAAGGTAATGATGGCGTGATCGTTATTGCAGCGACTAACCGTCCTGATGTACTCGACCCCGCCTTATTACGTCCGGGTCGTTTCGACCGTCAGGTAGTCGTTGGGTTGCCCGATATTCGTGGTCGTGAACAAATAACCAAAGTACACATGCGTAAAGTGCCCGTAGCCGACGATGTGGATGCAAGCATTATAGCGCGCGGAACACCCGGGTTCTCTGGCGCTGATATTGCTAATTTAGTGAATGAGGCAGCGCTCTTTGCCGCAAGATCAGGCAAGCGATTAGTCGCGATGGAAGAGTTTGATAAGGCTAAAGACAAAATCATGATGGGTGCCGAGCGCAAATCTATGGTGATGTCGGAGCGCGAAAAGCGTAATACCGCCTACCATGAAGCAGGCCATGCAATAGTGGGTCGTCTAATGCCTGAGCATGATCCGGTTTACAAGGTATCGATTATTCCTCGTGGCCGCGCGCTGGGTGTGACTATGTTTTTGCCAGTGGAAGACCGCTACAGCCTAAGTCGTCAGGGGATTCGCTCGCAAATCGCCAGCCTGTTTGGTGGACGAATTGCTGAAGAAATGATTCTGGGTGCAGAGAATGTCACTACCGGTGCGTCTAACGATATTCAAAGAGCAACCTCGCTCGCACGAAGTATGGTTACAAAATGGGGCCTATCCGAGCGCATGGGACCATTGATGTATGACGAAGACGACGGTGAAGTTTTCTTAGGTATGTCGGCAGGTGGCAGTAACAAAAACCATTCGCCTGATACCGCAAGAGCGATAGATGAAGAAGTCCGAACGATCATCGACGGTTGTTACAGCGAAGCAGAAAGGTTGCTGACAGAGAACCTTGATAAGTTGCACGTAATGGCTGAATCTTTGGTGGAATTCGAAACGTTGTCGGCGGACCAGTTAGACGACATCATGGCGGGCGCGAAACCTCGTCATCCCAGTGATACACCTCCTCCGTCTGGAAAATCAGATCGTGGCGACACTCAGTCACCCATCGGTGGTCCAGCAGAAGAAAGCTAAAATGACGACACCGCGCTTCCTTCGCTGCGCGGAAAAACAGCTAGATTTACAGCACCCTCAGGTTATGGGGGTGCTGAATATCACCCCCGATTCTTTCTCCGATGGCGGCAATCTTTATGATGACGCCCAAATTCCTCTTGATAAAATTCTTGTTAATGCTCAGCGCATGATTGATGAAGGTGCTTCGGTATTGGACATCGGTGGAGAATCTAGTCGGCCCGGTGCACAGGCTGTTAATGTCGCAGAAGAAATTCGTCGGGTGCTGCCTGTGGTAGAAGCTCTGAAAGAGTTGGACTGCATTATTTCCGTGGACACACGCAACGGTGAAACCGCCAAAGCCGCCATCAACGCAGGCGCGCACATGATTAATGACATCAGCGCTGGAGCAGATTTGGGTGTGATGACAGCGGTAGCGAATTCTGATGTGGCCTATGCATTGATGCACATGCAGGGCATGCCAGAGACTATGCAAAATAATCCACGTTATGAACAAGTGGTGACTGAAGTTGCGCAGTTCCTTAGGCGTAGATATCAAAACTGCTTGAGCCAGGGCATTGCCGCTGAGCGGATGTTGGTCGACCCCGGTTTTGGTTTCGGTAAGTCTTTGCAGCATAATCTGCAGTTGTTAGCTCACATTGAAGCGTTGCGCGTAGACGACTGTCCGATCTTGGTGGGTATTTCCAGAAAGTCTATGCTTGGGCAAATAACCGGCCGCGATGTAGAAGATCGTTTAGCTGCCAGTGTTGCAGCCGCAGTCTTAGCCGTTCAAAATGGCGCCGATCTGGTGCGGGCTCACGACGTTAAAGAAACGGTGGACGGACTGAAGGTCTGGTTGTCGTTATCGACCGCCACCTGAATTACAGTCATTCAGCCGATAGACAGATCGGAAGATTGTTGGATGATGATCACGCCTAGTGCCTTAGGCGAGGGCAATTGATATTTGGCCGCGACCTTTTTGTCGTAGGGCTTAAAAGGAAAAAGTAGATGGGGCAGAAGTATTTTGGCACCGATGGCATTCGTGGTCGCGTAGGGACCTATCCCATCACCCCGGAATTTTGCTTGCGCCTCAGCTGGGCTGTGGGAAAGGTTTTCGCCGGGCAAGATCGGCGTGCCCGCGTCCTCATTGGTAAAGACACACGTATTTCTGGATATATGCTCGAGTCCGTCATCGAATCTGGGCTTTTATCTGCTGGCGCAGATGTCAGCTTGCTAGGCCCCATGCCCACCCCTGCCATTGCTTACCTCACGCGTACTTTAGGTGCAGATGCGGGCATTGTGATCAGTGCCTCGCATAACCCGTATTACGATAATGGCATCAAATTCTTCGATCGCCACGGCAGTAAGTTGAGTGACGAAGTTGAGCTAGAAATCGAAGCCGCATTAGATACGTTTATGGTCTGCGAAGATTCTGAAAGTTTGGGCCGAGCTTCGCGTATAACGGATGCTCCTGGTCGGTATGTAGAGTTTTGTAAGAGCTGTGTGAGTAGCGACTTCAGCTTGCGCGGCACGCGTATTGTTATTGATTGCGCCAATGGTGCCACCTACGGTGTTGCAGCAAAGGTGTTTGAGGAATTAGGCGCAGAAGTTGTTGTGATGTTCGCAGATCCTGATGGGTTCAACATTAATGACGATTGCGGTTCTACCCATCCTGAGAATTTGCAGCAGCGTGTTGTAGCTGAGGGTGCAGACCTGGGTATTGCTTTTGACGGCGATGGCGATCGACTGGTCATGGTAGACCACGAAGGCAGCCTCGTAGATGGTGATGAAATTATTTTTGGCATTGCTCAAAGCCGCAAGCTAAATAAAAAGCTCAAAGGCGGTGTCGTTGGCACGGTCATGAGTAACTTTGGCTTGGAAAAGGCGTTAGCTGACCTCGCCATACCCTTTCTTCGAGCCAACGTTGGCGACCGTCACGTTTTAGAGTTGATGAAAAAGAAAAAGTGGGTGATAGGTGGCGAGCCCTCCGGCCATATTTTGACTATGGATTTAACGACCACAGGGGATGCAATTGTCGCCGCTTTGCAGGTTTTAGTGTCGATGGGCAGCGGGGATGATCAACAAAGCCTGAAAGAGCTGGTGGCTGGTATGCACAAGGCGCCGCAGATTTTGCTCAACGTGGAAGTCGCATCGCCAGGATTGGTCGCGCAGAGCGATGAGATGCAGGTGGCTATAAATGATCAAAGTAAAGTATTGGAAGGCCGTGGCCGAGTATTAGTTCGAGCGTCTGGTACCGAGCCATTGTTGCGGGTCATGGTGGAAGGGGATGACGAGGCTGAGGTTAAACAGATTGCTCAGGGGCTGGTCCAGCAGGCAGTTGATGTGGTGTTGCCCAACGACAAATAACATCGTTTGTTGGCAATGGCTTGAACCAGCGCACCGAGTTCAAAACACCGCAAGGGCTACGCATATACCGCTGTAGCTAACCCTCCCGTTCCCGCTTGCTATCGCAAATGTTCAATAATCCGCCGGCTCATTTCTATTCCTTCTTTTGTGTTCGTAACACGCACGCCTTCTGTCAGGTGGAAACAGAGCGGCAATGTGTCGCGACGAGTGTCGCGGTGTTTTCTCTTACTAGGTAATTTATGTTTTCCAAATATGTAGGCCGCTTACAGGGTGACTGGCCCTATAGAGCAGACCGTACACCCATTTTTTATGGTTGGGTCATAGCGGTCATTTCCACGCTAGGACTTTTGTTCAGTGTGCCCGGTCAGACAATGGGCATGGCGGTGTTCGCCGATGCTTTTATTGCGTCATTTGGTTTGTCACGCACCGAACTTTCTCTTGCCTACATGCTAGGCACTATTGGCAGCGCGTTATTTTTGACCAAGGCCGGCCGCCTATACGATCAGTTGGGCGCGCGCATTATGCTCACCGCGTCAGCATTAGGGCTAGGTTGTGCTCTGGTATTTATCAGTAGTATCGACCTTATTGCACAGCAAGTTTTGCACTGGGTGGCGGTTGATCTATCCACCATTACGTTCCCTCTGATTTTGCTGGGTTACTTTGGTGTCCGCTTCAGTGGCCAAGGGGTTATGACCAGTGTCAGTACCAATATGCTACTGCTGTGGTTTAGACGAAATAGAGGGCGGGTGTTAGGTTTTCGCGGGGTTTTCATTTCTCTGGGCTTTTCTCTTTCTCCAATACTACTTGCTGCGCTGATAGATGACTTTGGCTGGCGCGATTCGCTTTTATTACTCGCGGTAGTGGTAGGGCCAGGATTCGCATTGCTCACCTTTTTGACGGTGCGAGACAGACCAGAAGCCTGCGATCTGCAAGTAGATGGGGGCCGCGCACAGCCCAAGGTTCAACAATTAGCTGCCACATCTGCTGATTTAAGCGCAGATTCAGATTCGAAATTTAACCCGAGTATAGATGAGCACTCGGACTTAGGATTAGCTCAAGTTAAGCGTAACCCGGTGTTTTGGCTTTATTCCTCTGCACTGTCTATGCATGCGCTTTTTGGCACCGCTGTGACATTTCACATAGTCGCCATTTTTGCTGAAGCGGGCAGAAGTAGGGACGAGGCGTTTGCCTACTTCATTCCCCAGGCGGTCATTACGGTTGTAGTTAACTTGGCAGCCAGCACGTTAGCCGACTACATGCGGCTGAAACCATTTTTGCTGGTGATGTTGGTAAGCTTTTTGTTTGGTGCAGTTGGCTTAATGAATTTGGAAACGAACACTGGTTATTGGTGTCTAGTGGCGGGGTTTGGTGTGGGCGGCGGACTGTGGGGAACACTGTCTAATTTAGTCTTTATTCGTCAATTTGGCTCTGCTCACCTTGGCGAGATCACCGGTCTTAATACGGCGTTTACTGTATTTGGTAGCGCCATTGGACCACTCATATTCAGTGTGGCGTTAGACCTTACCGGCAGCATGTTCAATGCAGCGCTAATTTGTGCCGGGTTGTTGGTGGTTTTGTTGGTGGCTGCAATATTGATTCGTCAGCCGTTAGATCACGCACCCTCAGCACTGTTTAGGCGTGGTGAAGACTAGACAGCAATAATGAGACAAAGTTAGGCGAGGAACCGAGTTTTGAGAATAATAGGTTGTGGTGAAATTTGTTTCTCTAAGACAGTCCGCACTCTCCGCACTCTCCGCACTCTCCGCACTCTCCGCACTCTCAGTGCTTGGAAAAACTTAGGACAGCGTATAACATGGCGCGCCGCGAAAGGCGGGTTGAGTTCGATGAGGTTTGGATGCGCAGATATTTGATTGCAGCTAACTGGAAAATGCACGGCTCGCTTGAGATGGTGCACAAGTTTGCGGAGGGCTTTGATCAAGGTGTTGATTTAGGCGCAGATGTAGTTTTGTTTCCGCCGGCTGTTTATTTAGGCGCGGTGCAGGGCTTGACCTCCAAGTATGTGCAATTGGGCATGCAAGATGTAGGTGTAGCCTCAGAGGGCGCGCATACGGGTGAGATTGCAGCTTCAATGGTTAAAGACGTTGGTGGCTCATGGGTTATAGTAGGCCACTCGGAGCGTCGCACTGATCAAAGCGAGAGCGATGTTCTTGTGGCGCAGAAGTTTGCCTCGGCAATTGCCGCAGATTTAAGCCCAATTGTATGTGTGGGCGAGACATTAGCTCAAAGAGAAGCGGGTGATGCATTCGCCGTGGTGAGTAAACAGCTGCAGGCTGTTATTGAGTTGTGTGGTGTATCGGCATTGGTGAAGGGTGCTATAGCTTACGAACCTCTTTGGGCCATTGGCACAGGGCTGACGGCAACGCCTGAACAGGCGGGGCAGATGCACGCTTCAATTAGAGAATTGGTCGCAGGGTTGGATCAAGATACAGCGCAAGCTGTGCGTATTATTTATGGCGGTAGCGTAAACCCGGAGAATGCTGGGTTATTGTTTGCTCAAGATGAGATCGATGGCGCTTTGGTAGGCGGAGCCTCGTTGCAAGCGGCGAGTTTTGCGGCGATTGTCGCAGCGATATGATTCCTTAAGGACAATGTTTTGCATAGGTCCTATTTGGGACGTTATTTGCGGTGTTTTTTGGTTTTATGCGATTTAACAGAGTGAATCCCTAGCGGGTTCGCAGAAAGAGAGAAGATAGATGTCGACTTTAGAAACAGTGTTGTTGTCCTTACTTGTAATAGATGCGGTTGCGTTGATCGTGCTGATTTTAGTCCAACAAGGCAAAGGCGCTGATGTAGGCGCAGCTTTTGGTAGCGGTTCATCCAACACCGTATTGGGCAGCGCAGGCGGCGGTAATTTAATGACCCGGATAACCACCTGGTTGGCCATCGCTTTCTTCCTTATCGCTTTTGGCCTAGCTTATACGGCTAAAGAGCGCGCAGCTCAGGTGAATTCCCTGGGTATTCCCCAAGCAGTAGAGGGCGCCATTGAGCTTCCTAGCGCGACCACTGCGCCAGTTGAAGAGGAACCCACTGGAGATATTCCAGGGCTTTAGGGCTTGTTGGATGGCGGTTGTTTGGATCTGAGTTTGGAAAGTTTATTAGTTAATTGTTAGTGAATATGCCGGAGTGGTGAAATTGGTAGACACGCTACCTTGAGGGGGTAGTGGGCTTATGCCCGTGCGAGTTCGAGTCTCGCCTTCGGCACCATCACTAGAATACTTAATTATGAATTCAGTTTCAGTGGAATGCTCCGGCGAGGGTTGGCTGCAATCTCTAAACTTACCTAATGAAGAACTATTACCAGTCACCTCCTGCTATTGCTGTGTTGATGCGCTTTATTGCCTCATTGCGTTAATCACTGCTGAAAATCTACTCCTATCAATATATTCCGCCTTTTTCTCTAAATTAGAGGGATCCTTTTGATAAATAAGAGACTATTGCTTGCGCGGTGCCATTTAGATCCATATAATTCCGCTCCCAATTGTTGCGGGGTGGAGCAGTCTGGTAGCTCGTCGGGCTCATAACCCGAAGGTCGTGGGTTCAAATCCTGCCCCCGCTACCACAATTGGAAAGGCCCTTTAAGAAGGGCTTTTTGTTATTCAGTAATAGGGTAACTATATTGGCGCAAGGTGACGTGAATCTTGTGCGGACGAAAGCGTTGAAGGCAGTATGCCCAGGCTCTTATTCAGGTACGGCGCGTTTGGCCCGCTGAATTAGGTAGTAGAGTTAGAGTCACGTAAACGAGATGGGCTATAGGCCCATTTTTTGTGCCAGTAGAAAAAGTGCGCGTTTGATCAGGTTGGTTTTATTCAAACGCAATTGGCGGCATGGAAACCATGCGTGAATTGATCGGGTTATACGTTTGAACAACAAAGAATTGCAGATTGATGAATTAATCACACCCACGGTGGAATCTTTGGGTTGCACCGTTTGGGGCGTGGAATACATCAGTCAGGGTAAGCACAGTGTCCTTCGAGTCTATATCGACGGCGAAGATGGCATAAATGTTGATCTGTGTGCTGAAGTAAGTCGCCATGTCAGTGATCTTCTTGATGTAGAAGAGATGATGCCTATGGCTTACACCTTAGAGGTTTCGTCACCGGGAATGGACCGTTTACTGTTTAAAGAGACTCAGTATCTAGAAAGTATTGGTGAGCAGTTAGAGGTTCGGCTGAATTTCCCATTCGAAGGGCGGAAAAAAATCATCGGCCTTTTGGCTGGCGTAGAAGACCGCAACGTAGTTTTACAGGAAGCAGAGGACGAATATCTGCTGCCATTAGAAAATATTCAAAAGGCACGTATTGTGCCGAATTTTGGTTGAGGTAAGGGCGAAGCATGAGTAAAGAAATACTCTTGGTGGTTGAATCCGTCTCCCATGAGAAAGGGGTTCCCAAAGAAGTTTTGTTTGGCGCTATTGAGTCAGCGTTGGCTATGGCTACAAAAAAGCGTTATGGCGAATTTGCCGAATTTCGTGTGGTCATCGACCGCGAAAGCGGTGAATACGAAACCTTCCGAACATGGGAAGTCGTAGACTTTGAAGTAGTTGTCAGCGATCCCGATCAGGAAGCCAACCCGGACGCTCAGATTGATATTGAGCAAGCTCTAGTTAAAGATCCAGAACTTGCGCTAGGCGACATTATAGAAGAGCAGGTTGAGTCCGTTGGATTTGGGCGTATTGCGGCGCAAACAGCTAAGCAAGTGATTGTTCAGAAGGTTCGTGAAGCTGAGCGCGCACAAATAATTGAAGCCTACGAATCTCGCATGAACGAATTAGTCAGCGGGACCGTTAAGAAAATGGGACGTGATAGCGTCATCATTGATCTGGGTAACAACGCTGAAGGTATTTTAACTCGCGAGCACTTAATCCCTCGCGAAGTATTTAGAGTAGGCGATCGTCTGCGTGCGATGTTGGTTGAGATTCGTCCAGAAAATCGCGGCCCTCAATTAATATTGTCGCGTACTGTGCCCTCTATGCTTATTGAATTATTTAAGGTCGAAGTACCTGAAATTGCCGAGGACGTGATTCAAATTCGCGGTGCTGCAAGAGATCCCGGCTCACGAGCTAAGATTGCTGTGCGCACTAACGATGGACGTATTGATCCAGTCGGTGCATGCGTGGGTATGCGAGGGTCTCGTGTACAAGCCGTTTCCGGCGAACTCGCCGGTGAGCGTATAGATATTGTTCTTTGGGACGATAACCCAGCGCAACTTACAATTAACGCTATGGCACCTGCTGAAGTGGCTTCTATCGTCTTAGACGAAGAAACCCACAGCATGGATATCGCCGTGACTGAAGAAAATCTAGCACAGGCCATTGGTCGCGGCGGACAAAACGTTCGTCTAGCCAGTGACTTGTGTGGTTGGTCACTGAACATCATGACTGAAGGTGAGGCTTCGCAAAAACAAGAGGAAGAAACCACTAAGTTCGTTACCGAATTTATGGATGCTTTATCTGTAGACGAAGATGTTGCTGGCGTTTTGGTAGAAGAGGGCTTCACAACGCTAGAAGAAATTGCTTACGTGCCTATCGAAGAGATTGTGGCCATTGACGGATTTGATGAAGAAATCGTCGGTGAATTGCGTAACAGAGCAAAAGACGCGCTACTCACCAAGGCGATTGCCAGTGAAGAGGCCCTAGGGGACGGCGCGCCAGCTGAAGATCTGCTGACTATGGAAGGTATGACTCGAGAGCTAGCCTTTAAGCTTGCTGGTAACGAAGTGGTATGCATGGAAGACCTTGCTGAGCTTGCAGTGCCAGAGCTATTAGATATCGAGCCAGACCTTGGCGAAGAAGAAGCGGCCAAGCTGATTTTGAAGGCTCGCGAGCCTTGGTTTGCTGAAGAAAATGATGCAGCTAAAGACAGCGCTGCGGCAGATACGACAATGGAATAAGGAAGCGCAGCTCTGACCTATTGGCAGAGCCGCAGGAGTGATTGATGGCTGAAGTAACAGTAAAACAACTAGCAGATACGGTTGGTGCTCCGGTAGAGCGTTTGCTCAAGCAAATGCAAGAAGCCGGTTTATCGCATCAGACTGAAGGCGATGTTGTTAGTGAAGAGCAGAAACAGGTGTTGTTGGGTTTCTTGAAGAGAGGCCATGGCGAGACTGCAAAGCCTGCGGAAAAAATTACTCTGAAAAGAAAAAGCACAGGCACTCTGAAGTCTGGCCAAGGTCGTGCGGGTAGAGATGTAACTGTTGAGGTGCGCCGTAAGCGAACGTATGTGAAGCGCAGCGAGTTGACGCCAGAAGATCCTGAGCAAACTGCTGGCGCAGAAGCGCCGGTAAATGTTTCTCAAAGTGAAGTAGAAGCGCGTCGAATTCACGAGGAAGAGGCTTCGCGCAAAGAAGCTGAAGAGTTAGCGCGTAAGGCAGAACAAGACCGCAAAGAAGAATCGGAGCGTCGTCAGGCTGAAGAAAAAGCCCAGCGCGAAGAAGAGGCGCGTAAAGAACAAGAACGCCAAACTCAAGAACAACTAAATAAAGAAAAGGCTGCAGCCGCCGCTCCGAAGGCGGCGCCAAAGGCCGCGGTTTCCGCAGCCGACGTACAGGCCAAAGAACAATCGGATCAGCGCGGCGGTAAGCGTACTCGTGGTCGCGAACGTCCAGCCGCATCAGCCGGTGGTGGCGGTGGTGATAAAGGCCAAGGCCGTCGCCGCGAATTAAGCTTAAAGTCTGAAAGACGCTCCAAGAAACGACCAACTCGTCGGGACACTGGACTGCATGTTGATCAGCAAGGTGGTGAATTTAAGCCTACAGAATTTATTTCCCGTGAAGTGGAAGTTGGCGAAGTGATATCAGTGGGAGATTTGGCCCAGGGTATGGCGGTTAAAGCCGGTGAGGTAATTAAGACACTGATGGGTATGGGCGTTATGGCCACCATCAACCAGCCTATAGACCAAGATACAGCCACACTGGTTGTTGAGGAAATGGGTCATAAGATTAAGATCGTTAGCGAAGACGTGCTTGAAGAACAGTTGGTTGCATCGCTGGTTATCGAAGGCGATTTGAGTAGTCGTGCACCTGTCGTAACTGTTATGGGACACGTTGACCACGGCAAAACATCATTGCTTGACCGCATTCGCGATGCTCGAGTAACTACAGGCGAAGCCGGTGGTATTACCCAACATATCGGCGCGTACAGTGTGGGTACCGAGAACGGACAAATTACATTTATTGATACGCCGGGCCACGCTGCATTTACCTCAATGCGCGCACGTGGTGCCAAGGTAACGGATATTGTTGTATTGGTTGTTGCCGCTGACGATGGCGTGATGCCTCAGACAGTGGAAGCTATTCAACATGCTAAAGCCGCCGAAGTGCCAATTATTGTTGCAATCAACAAGATGGATTTGGAAGGCGTAGATCCTGACCGAGTAACTAATGAGCTTGCGTCAAAGGATGTTGTCCCCGAAGAGTGGGGTGGCGAAACGCAGTTCCGCAAGGTCTCAGCAATGACGGGTGAAGGTATAGACGCGCTGTTAGAAGCCATCGTACTGCAATCGGAATTGTTAGAACTAGGTGCTATTGAAGATGCGCCGGCTCAGGGTGTAGTGATTGAATCTCGCTTAGACCGTGGTCGCGGCCCAGTCGCAACCATTTTGGTGCAGAACGGTTCGCTAAATCAGGGTGATATTGTTATTGCCGGTGAATTTCATGGCCGCGTACGCGCAATGTTAGATGATACCGGTCAGCCTACACAAATTGCTGGGCCTTCTCAGCCTGTTGAAGTGCTGGGTCTTAATGGCACGCCGGGGGCAGGAGACGATTTTGCCGCTGTGACCGATGAACGCTCTGCGCGAGAATTGGCAGAGTTTCGTCGTGACAAGAACCAAGATCGTCTGCAAGCCATGCAGCATGCGTCTAAACTTGAAAATATGTTCGCAAACATGGCCGAAGGCGAGAAGAGTATTTTGAAACTCGTCATTAAGGCGGATGTTCGCGGTAGCTTAGAGGCGATTATTCAGTCTCTAGGAGACTTGGGTAACGACGAAGTATCTGTTCAGGTATTAGGGTCGGGTGTTGGCGGAATCTCAGAGTCTGATGCAACTATGGCTGCCACTTATGGCGCCGCGGTTATAGGTTTCAATGTTCGAGCAGATAAGACCGCAAAGCTGCTGCTTGAAAAATCTGGTATTGAATTGCGCTATTACAGTGTGATTTATGAACTGATAGACGACGTTAAGAAGTCTCTGTCAGGTATGTTGTCGCCAGAAATACGTGAAGAAATTGTCGGTATTGCAGAAGTGCGTGATGTTTTCCGCTCGCCACGTTACGGGCAAATCGCAGGTTGTATGGTGACGGAAGGAACAGTTTTCCGTAACAAGCCAATTCGCGTATTGCGTGACAACGTCGTTATTTATGAAGGCGAGTTGGAATCGCTGCGGCGCTTTAAGGACGACGTAGCTGAAGTTCGTAACGGCACTGAGTGTGGTATTGGCGTACGTAATTATAATGACGTCCGCTCAGGCGACTTAATCGAAGTATTCGACACCAAGGAAATTGCGCGAGAGCTTTGAGTTTGATTTTAAATAAGCCTCAATCCACACCTTTTTTTGCGCACCAGCGTGTAGGTAAGGGTCTAAATGTCTCGTGATCTAAGAGTAGCGGATTTTGTGCGTGACGAAGTTGCGCGAATTCTTCAGCGCGACATGCGAGACCCTCGCGTTGGATCTTTCGTCAGCGTTAATGACGTAAAGGTCAGCAAAGATTTGTCCTATGCAGAGATTTATGTCTCGTCACTGCAAGCAGAGACAGAGGAAGACAAGAGCGAACTTATTACGGTGCTGAACAAAGCAGCCGGGTTCTTTCGCTCAGAATTGGCTAAGCGGCACACTATGCGCACAACACCTCGAACACGCTTTCATTACGATGAGCTGGTTGAGAGAGGGCCGCGCATCGAGAAGCTGATTGGTAAAGCCGTTTCCCAAGACGAAAGTCGAGGAACGAGCGGTGACGTAGAAGACTAGTATGCTTTTGACGTTGAGAAAGTGTAATGGCTAAGCGTAGACGGGGTAGACCGGTTAATGGTGTGCTTATTGTGGATAAGCCTCCGGGTATTTCATCTAATGATGTAGTGCAGCGAGCCAAGCGTTTGTTTGGAGCGCAGAAAGTTGGACACACCGGAAGCTTAGATCCGTTAGCAACTGGTGTTTTACCACTTTGTTTTGGTGAGGCGACTAAGTTTTCGCAGTTTCTCTTAGATTCAGACAAGAGGTACTGGACGCGAATTAAGCTAGGGGTCACCACAGCAACGGGAGACGCCGAGGGAGAAGTGACTGGCGGCGCAGATGCGTCTCATGTGACTGCCGCAGCTGTTGAAACGGCGCTAGAAAAATTGCGCGGGCAAATTGAGCAAGTCCCCTCAATGTATTCTGCCCTTAAGCATGAAGGCCAACCGTTATATAAGTTGGCTAGACAAGGTATTGAAGTGGAGCGAAAGGCTCGCACCGTGACTGTATTTAGCAATGAGTTGGTCAAATTTGACGGTGATGAATTAGAGTTAGAAATACATTGCAGCAAAGGTACCTATGTTCGGACCATTGCAGAAGATTTGGGTCATGCGCTAGGCTGTGGCGGGCACGTTATTGGGCTGCGCCGGCTGGCGGCAGGGCCGTATGTTGAGCCTGAAGCCATAAGTTTTGAACAGCTGGAATCTTGTGAAGATAATGATTCGTTAGACAGCTTGTTAAAACCTATTGAAAGCTCGGTGCAGGACTGGCCGAAAGTGCGGATGGTCAGTGATACCGCTCATTATCTGATGCAGGGTCAACCTGTTCAGGTAGCCAAAGCACCAACGGAAGGTTGGGTGCAGTTATTAGAAATTGCTGAGGAAGACGATGTCTTTCTCGGCGTTGGAGAAGTTCTTGTAGACGGTCGGATAGCGCCACGAAGATTAGTGGTCTTTAGCTAGGAAGGTCTATAAGGATGTTTAAAGTATGTACTGTAAATATGCGCGGTTCATACGGTAATTTTTTCGCGTATTAAAGGAGAAGAAAGATGGCACTCACTGCCGCAGTAAAAGCAGATATCGTAAAAGAATATCAACTAGAAGATGGCGACACAGGGTCCCCAGAAGTACAGGTAGCGTTGTTGACTCACAACATCAATACCCTGCAAGGGCACTTTAAGGATCATCAGAAAGATCACCACTCTCGACGTGGTCTGATCAGAATGGTTAATCAAAGAAGAAAGCTTCTCGATTACCTTAAGAGAAAAGACGTAGCTCGTTACAGTGATTTGATTAAGCGCCTTGGATTGCGTCGATAGTCATTGAGCTTTGTGGCTTTCGGGCAATTCGCCGGAAGCCGCGCTGAAGGGATATCAATAAGATATCAAAAATAGATATAGAACTTGAAAGAAAATAGAAACGCTATAAATAAGCAATTCCGATTGGAGGAATCAATTTGAACCCAATTACCAAACAATTTCAGTTTGGTGATCAACTGGTCACTATGGAGACCAATAAGATCGCTAAGCAAGCCACCGGATCAGTGGTTGTAACCATTGGTCAAACCGTGGTGTTAACCACAGTTGTTGGCGCAAGAAGTGCTCGCCCTGGCCAGGACTTTTTCCCGCTTACTGTAAATTACCAAGAAAAAACTTATGCCGCAGGCAAAATTCCTGGCGGTTTCTTCCGTCGCGAAGGGCGTCCTAGCGAAAAAGAAACGCTGACCTGTCGTTTAATTGACAGACCTATCAGACCTTTGTTTCCGAAAGGATTCATGAACGAAGTTCAGGTGGTTTGTACTGTTATATCTACAGACAAAAACCAAGACCCAGATATAGCTGCCATGATTGGTACTTCTGCGGCCCTGTCCATTTCAGGCATTCCCTTTAAAGGCCCCATTGGTGCAGCCCGTGTGGGTTACATCGACGGCAATTATATTCTGAATCCAGGATATGACGTGCTTAAAGAATCTATGCTGAACATGATGGTAGCGGGTACTGACGGCGCAGTGTTGATGGTTGAGTCTGAAGCAAAAGAATTAACCGAAGACGAAATGCTCGGCGCGGTTTTATTTGCTCACCAAGAAATGCAGACCATTATTACTGCTGTTGCCGAGTTCGCTACAGAAGCTGGCAAGCCATCTTGGGATTGGCAGGCAGAAGAGAAAGACGAAGCGCTACTCACTAAGGTTAGCGACTCTATCAAAGCCGATCTTGGCGAAGCCTATCGCATCAGCGATAAGATGGACCGCCAAGCGAAAGTTGGCGAAATTAGACGAAGCATTGTTGAACAACTTGCTGGTGGCGACGAAGCCGCGTACGCAGGTGATGATGTTTCAGATATGTTCGGTAAGGTAGAGAAAGATCTGGTGCGCCAGCGCGTACTTAATGGCGAGCCTCGTATTGATGGCCGCGACCTACGCACTGTGCGACCTATTGAAGTAGAAGTTGGCGTACTGCCTAAAGCTCACGGTTCAGCGTTGTTTACTCGCGGCGAAACCCAAGCCCTTGTAGTGGCAACTTTGGGCACGTTACGTGATGCTGCGATGATTGATGCATTGGAAGGATCATATAAAGATACCTTCATGCTGCATTACAACTTCCCTCCATACAGTGTTGGTGAAGCTGGCTTTATGAGCGGACCTAAGCGTCGCGAAATTGGCCACGGCAAGTTGGCTCGCAGAGGTGTTACAGCCTCGCTGCCAAATGCTGAAGATTTCCCATACACCATTCGTGTGGTTTCTGAAATTACTGAGTCTAACGGATCTAGCTCTATGGCCAGTGTATGTGGTACATCGCTAGCGCTTATGGACGCTGGTGTACCTATGAAAGCACCTATTGCAGGTGTTGCTATGGGTCTCGTTAAAGAAGGCAATCGCTACGCGGTACTGACAGATATCTTGGGTGATGAAGATCACTTAGGTGATATGGACTTTAAAGTCGCAGGTACAGCGGCAGGTGTGACCGCATTGCAGATGGATATTAAGATCGACGGTATTACCGAAGAGATTATGGAAGCTGCGATGTCCCAAGCCCATGAAGCTCGAATTCACATCCTTGACGAAATGAACAAGGTCATCAGCGTTTCGCGAGAAGAGCTGTCTGACAACGCGCCAGCTATGGTGACGTTGAATGTTCATCCAGACAAGATTCGCGACATCATTGGTAAAGGCGGTGCGACCATTCGTTCTATCGTTGAAGAAACCGGTGCTGAAGTGGACATCAATGACGATGGTAGCGTAAGAATTTATGCTGAAGACAGTGCTGCAAAGGATGCTGCTGTTAACCGTATTCAGGAAATTACAGCAGAAGCAGAAGTTGGCCGTATTTACCACGGTAAGGTTGAGCGCATTGTAGACTTCGGTGCTTTCGTTAACATTTTGCCAGGTAAAGATGGTCTGCTGCACATTTCACAAATCGCTGAAGAGCGTGTTGAGAATGTAAGCGACTATTTGAAAGAAGGCGAAGAGGTTGATGTGGTTGTTTTAGATGTAGATCAGCGTGGAAGAATCAAGCTGTCTATTAAGGAACTGCCTAACTATCAAGAGCAGGCTGCACCAGGGGAGTAATATCCTCTCAAGCAGATAAAAAAACCGGCGTATGCCGGTTTTTTTATGTTTACGTTTTGTCTTTGCTTTCGCTTAGAACTTAGAACTTAGAACTTAGAACTTGCCTGGGCATAAGGCCTGCGCCGCCTTGCCAAGAAGGGTCATACAATCTTTGTTGCACTGTTACCCCAGCATTATTGCTGTACTCGGTTAGCCACTAAATCATCGACAACAGAGGGGTCTGCTAAAGTCGACGTGTCGCCGAGGCTGTCTAGTTCGTTGGCGGCAATTTTGCGTAAAATTCTGCGCATAATTTTGCCAGATCTTGTTTTCGGTAGCCCCGGCGCCCATTGAATAACTTCTGGTTTGGCGATGGGACCAATCTCTGTTCTCACCATGTCCACTAACTCTTTTTGCAAGACTTCTCGATCTGACTCGTCGCCAGCCATCAGCGTGACGTAGGCATAAATCGCCTCGCCCTTAACATCATGAGGGAAACCAACTACAGCGGCTTCTGCTACACGGGGGTGTAATACCAACGCGCTTTCCACTTCTGCCGTGCCAATTCTATGTCCCGACACATTCATCACGTCGTCCACCCGGCCGGTAATCCAGTAGTAGCCGTCTTTGTCTCGCCGAGCGCCATCGCCAGTGAAGTAATAGCCTTTGTAGGTTGAATAATAGGTGTCTATAACCCGTTGGTGGTCGCCGTAAACAGTTCTGATTTGTCCGGGCCAAGCGCCAGTAATTACTAGGTTGCCTGATGCCGCTTGGTCTTCTATGAGATTTCCTTCCGCATCCATGAGCGCCGGCTGTACGCCAAAGAACGGTAAGCTGGCAGATCCCGGTTTAAGATCAGTCGCCCCAGGCAGCGGCGAAATCATGATGCCGCCGGTTTCTGTCTGCCACCACGTATCTACTATTGGACAGCGACTGTCGCCAACTACTCTGTGATACCACTCCCAGGCTTCAGGATTAATCGGTTCGCCTACGCTGCCCAGAAGATGTAACGAGGTTCTAGAACATTTGGTCACGTAGTCATCGCCCTGAGCCATAAGTTGTCTTAGGGCAGTGGGCGCCGTGTAAAAAATATTTACTTGGTGCTTGTCGATGATTTCCCAGCAGCGCGATGCATCTGGGTAGGTTGGAATACCCTCAAACATCAGTGTGGTTGCACCATTCGCCAGCGGGCCATAGACAATATATGAGTGCCCGGTAATCCAGCCAACGTCGGCGGTGCACCAATAGACATCGCCGTCTTGGTAGTCAAAAACGTATTTATGCGTCATGGCCGCATGCAGCAAATAGCCGCCGCTGGAATGTTGTACGCCTTTTGGCTTACCTGTGGAGCCGGAGGTATACAGAATAAAGAGCGGATCTTCCGCCTCCATGGTGGCAGGTTCTGAACTAGTAGACTGCGCTTGAGTGAGCGCGTCGTACCAAATGTCGCGCCCTTCCTGCCATGGCACATCTGCCCCCGTTTTACGCACAGTAACCACAGTGTGAACATTCGGGCAGGACTCTAACGCTTTTTCAGCATTTGCTTTGAGCGGGACGCTTTTACCGCCGCGCAAACCTTCGTCGGCGGTGATTAGAGTTTGGCAATCTGAGTCCAAAATTCTATCTTTCAGAGACTGAGGCGAAAAGCCGCCAAAAACCACGCTATGCACAGCGCCGATTCGTGCGCAGGCCAGCATTGCATAGGCAGCTTCTGGAATCATGGGCATATAAATACATACGCGGTCGCCTTTTTTTACACCCCGCTCTCTTAGGCCATTAGCCAATTGGCAAACGTTGTCTGAGAGTTGCTGGTAAGTAATGTGCGCGTCATTGTTGGGTTCGTCGCCCTCCCAAATGATTGCCGTTTGCTCGGCGCGCTCTGGTAAGTGGCGGTCTATGCAGTTAACGCTGACATTGAGTTGTCCGCCACTGAACCAGGTGACATTGCCATTAGGCAGGTCTGCTTCAGACACCGTATCCCATGGTTTTTGCCAATCTAGAAATAGCTTGGCTTGGTCTGCCCAGAAGCCATCTGCGTCGGTAATTGAGCGTTGATACATTTCTTTATAGGTATCGCGATTAATGAGGCATCTTTCTGCAATGTTTGCGGGAACCGGATAAATGTCGCTCATGTTTGTTCTCTTTCTTTTTGGAGTTGCTCCGTGAATCGGTTTTTGGGTGCTATAAATTGAACCCGGTCTATCAATTCCGTGTGCTAAATCAGGGTGGGGTTAGGGTTATAAAATTGCCGTGTACCTTCCATACACAATATTTGTTCAAGCAGCGCCAAAAAGTGTTCGTCGTTATTGGCAAAATCAACTTCGGAGGCATTTACGATCAGCAGGGGCGCCTGCTCATAGTAGTGGAAAAATTCGGTGTAGCTGTCGTTTAAAGCATCTAGGTAATCTAGCTCAATGCTCTGCTCAAAATTATTGCCTCTGAGCAGCACTCTGTCCTGCAGAGTTTTAGCTGGCGCTTGCAAATAGATCACAAGGTCAGGTACTGGCGGTTTCACCTTCAGGCTGTTTTGAATTTGCTGGTAGAGCAAAAATTCCTCTGCATCCAACGTGAGCTTTGCGAACAGCTCATCTTTTTCCATCATGAAATCAGCGACTAAGGAACGGTCGAGTAAATCGTTGCCGGGCATATCACCCACCTGTCGAGCACGGTGCAGTAGGAAAAACAGTTGGGTGGGCAGCGCTTGACTGGCACCTTCTGCGTAAAACCGATCTAGAAATGGATTTTCCGTTACGGGTTCAAGCATTAAAGGGTAGGCGAATACGTCGGCTAATTTGCGTGCGAGGGTAGTCTTACCAACACCGATAGGCCCTTCAATAGCCAAGTACTTTGGCAACGGTTGAATTTGCGCAGCAGCAGCGATCATCGCCGTGGCCCTTTGCACTGCGCTGACCGGGAAATCGCTTGAGTCGTCATACACATCACCCAGAGACTTGTTGATGGTCACTGGCGAAACCGCAATTTCATTTGTTAGATTTTGTTCTGTCATGGTACGAGTGGGGTGTTCCGCATTAGCCGCCATTTTGCCCAAATTTGATATGAGTTAATCATGGACAAGGGCGGTCTTTGGTTCAACTGTCAATTGCTCGAAAGGTGCCAAAGGCCAAAATGTGAAATGTTAGTTTAGCCAGTTTGAACACGATTAATCTTGGGCCGGTTGTTCGCTGTTTTCAGGTAACTTGGTTTTATTTGTGCGTTTCTTGCGGCGCTTCTTTTTTGCATCTCGAGGCAAGGTTTGAATCATTTCCAGCTTAAGTTCTGGATTAGCTGTTTGATAATTGGTCCACCAATCGGCGCATTCTTGTAGCGCAGGTTCGGACTCTGCTCGTAAGCATAGGAAGTCATAGCCGGCTCTAAAGCGTTTGTGAGCGCTTACTCTATCAATGGACTTTGGACTTCGATTTATAAGCCTGTCCTGGGTCATCCACACCTCGCGAGCAAAACTGCCAAATCGACGCGGCACGGCGACAAAACTCTGCTGCTCCTTCAACGCCATGAACGCGGCATCTTCATCGCCCGGTTGCCATTCATTTCTGCGCGCACAAAAGTCTTCCCACAACAGCACGGCGACAAGAAAACCGGGTGTAATGGAAGCGCCGCCTTTAATTCTTTCGTCGGTATTGCGCATGGCAGCCAACACTAATGGGCTTTGCGGGTTGCAGCTGGGGAACAATGCGCCCGCTAGTTGGGTGTCGCGCATCTTGCGCCAAATTTTCTCGCCATAGCCATTGAGGAATAGTTTTAAAAATTCGTCGAATAGTCGTGCAGGCGGCACAGCGTCTAGCCGCTTTGCTGTGTCATCAACAAGCGCGAGGATTTTCTTGTCTACAGTAAAACCAAGCTTCTCACCAAAGCGTAGGGCCCTCAGAACTCTCACGGGATCTTCGGCGAGCCTAACTTTGGTTTCGCCAATAAAGCGCAGGCGTTTTTCTTCTATATCTTTTAGGCCACCAACGTAGTCTATGATCTCGTTGGTATTCGGATCGTAATAGAGTGCGTTAACACTGAAGTCTCGGCGAAAAGCATCTTCCTGGAGCGTGCCAAAAGCATTGTCGCGCAGAATCATGCCCTGCTGGTCGTGAACTACGTTGTCAGACATTGATTGTCTGAATGTAGAGACCTCAATTAAATCTCGGCCGTAGCGAACGTGGACGATGGGAAATCTGCGCCCCACAATGCGAGCGCGACGAAAGATTTTGCTGATCTTCTCAAGCGGCGCATTGGTTGCAACGTCGAAATCTTTTGGACGTTCTCCGCACAGCGCATCTCTTACGCACCCGCCAACTAAGAAAGCTTGGAAGCCGTTAGCGTTGAGTTCGTCAATTACCTTGAGCGCATTGGCATCTAAATGCTTTTCTTTGATGCCATGCTTAGTGACTCGTTGAGCCTTTGGTGCATCTGTGCTGGTATTTTTGGCGTTCAGTTTGAAGATCCTGTAGCACCGCGTAAGCCGCGATTTCGCGTTTTTTTACGCGGTATATTTAGCCTTTGTCTTCGTTCCCAGAGGCTCTTTCTGCTGATCCCCAATTTCTCGGCTAATTCAGTTTCTGTAAGAGACTCTTCGTTGTCTTGTACAAAGCGTACGAAGTAGTCCTCTAGGGATGTTTGAGAAGGGTCTACGTCGACTAAACCACCACCATTTATTGTGTCATCAGGTTCTATCGCAAGAAGGCTTTGGGTAATAACACCGCCTTCGTCAGCCAGTATTACGGCGCGCTCAATGGCGTTGCCTAACTCTCTGACATTGCCGGGCCAATGATATTCGAGCATGGCTTTTCTTGCTTCGTCGCCAATTTTTAGCAGCGGTTTATCGAGTTTACGACAAGTTTCTGCTAGTAAGTACTCACCAATTTCGAGGATGTCTTGATGTCTATTGCGCAAAGGCGAAAGGTTGAAACTCACTACATTCAGGCGGTAGAAAAGGTCCGAACGAAATGCACCATTTTCGGTCAGTGCTTTCAGATCTCGGTGAGTTGCGGCAATAATTCGAACGTTGATCGGCTTAGTGTTTGCGCCGCCGACTTTACGATTCTCCCCTTGGGTTACTTGTAAGAGTCGAGCTTGAGCGCTGGGTGCCAGTTCTGAGATTTCATCGAGGAACAATGTCCCGCCATCTGCTGCTTCTACTAATCCGCGATTGCCCACTTGATTGTCGCCATAAGCTTCTGCGCCAAAGAGTTCCGCCTCGATTAAATTTTGCGGTACGGTTGCGCAATTTAGCGTGATCATTGGCGCGTGAGCGCGATCACTGGAAGCATGCAGCCCTTGGGCAACTAATTCTTTGCCCGTCCCTGACTGACCTAGGATGAGTACCGAAGAGTCAGTTGGGCCAACCTTGCTTATGCGCCTGCGCAGAGTTTTCATTACCTCTGAGGAGCCGATCATCTCTGCCTGGTCTAGGACAGTACTTTTTGGGTTCTTAGGGTAGGAGGTTGCTCTTTCAATGCTGGCAAGTAGGTCGCCGGTCTCGGTGGGTAGCGCCAAGTAATCTGCAGCGCCAGCTTGCAACATGCGTACTGACTCTTTAATGCTCGGCATTGATGCGAGGACAATAACGGCAATTTTTTGGGCAATTTCTGTCAAGTGATCTTGAATAAGCTCATCAACAACCATCACGCAATCAAACTTTGCGAGAGTCTCAGAAGGCATATCTGCCGTGTCGTGCACTTCAAATCCATGATTACGGATTTTATTGGCCGTCTGCGTCCTTCGGTTAGAATCTTTGTCGATAAGAATTAGATTAATCATGCACAGATGGTAGCAAACCCTCTACAGCGAGTCGCTCCCAGAGTTAGGTTCTTTACCCATTTTGGTGCACATTTGCGGCTCTTTTGAGGTTTTAGATTAGACATTGGCCGCAGCTTGCACAAGCGAGCTATGTCATTGCCGAAAATGGCGGGAGTTGTGTTGGCAATTTTTTTAGATCCCAGTTGGCTATCCCCCAATCCAGAATTCTTTGAACTGTCCACCTGTCGTTTGCGGGCATGTGCATGCCTAGGTAATTAAAGGCATTGCGTAAATTATCTGCGGCAATAGTGTTGTTCAAAGCCGGTGCAAGATTCTGCTTGGACAATTTTTTGCCGTCCGCAAAGGTCAAGACGGGTATGTGGGCGTAAATCGGTGGGCTTAGTCCAAGCAGTTGCATAAGGTGTATTTGCACGGCAGTTGTTGTGTACAGATCTTGGCCCCGAACAACGTGGGTTATTTCAGCTGCATCATCCACTGCTGTGGCCAAATTATATGCTGTAAGGCCGTCCTTCCGCTGAATAATGAAATCGCCATACTCAACGCCTAGATCGTGTTCCTGACTGCCCAAAATCAAATCATGGAATGCTATTTTGTTCTTCCCCACTAAAATTCGAGTAGACGCACTTTTGGTGGGTGTTTTGTTACTACGACACCTGCCGGGATAGACAGCAAACTCTTCTAACTGCTTGCGCGTGCAGGTGCAAAAAAAGGACTTGGGCGTCAGTTGATTCAGAGCATTGTTATAAGCCGCCGAGTGTTGGCTTTGGTAATCAATGGGCAAATCGCTTAGCAACCCGTGCGCACTTAGGGTTGTTAGAATAGATGTGCTTGCACCCGGCGCGATACGCGGGGGATCCAAGTCATCTACACGTACATGCCAGCGTCCACCTCTATGCTTAATGTCGCAATAGCTGGCCACTGCAGTTATTAGGCTGCCCATGTGCAGTGGCCCGGTGGGTGAGGGCGCAAATCGCCCTAGCAAATTTTGATTCGGTTGCATCGGATCATTGGCTAAAAAGGTGATGGTAGCGCAAAGCTCAGTGGCAATGGGTTATTCATTTGGCGGTTAGGATCAGGTTGCGAGTGGTCAGGCTGTATTGCTCAAAATGCTTGTGCATACAGCACAACAAGTTCTCGACAAGATATGCGTGACTTTGCGGTAGGGACATTATGAGTTGGGAACGCCAGCGCGTTCTCCCCTACTTTTGGTAAAGTGATCGCGCCTTGTTTAACTTGCCCAAGCTTTTGCTCCACTTTTTGTTGGAGGGCTGCGCTTAGGCAAGGCGGCTTAATTAACCGTGAATTTGGCGCTCTTTAATTTCATCAAGCGCTTTGCAGTCAACACACTGAGTTGCAGTTGGCCTTGCTTCCAAACGACGCAAACCAATTTCGATACCGCAAGTCTCGCAGTAGCCAAAATCATCCAACTCCAGCAAATCGATAGTTTTATCGATCTTCTTGATTAACTTTCGCTCACGGTCTCTAGTGCGCAGTTCAATACTGAACTCCTCTTCTTGAGTTGCGCGATCGGCAGGGTCAGGAAAGTTCGCCGCTTCGTCTTGCATGTGATTCACGGTGCGATCAACCTCTTCCATCAGCTCCGTGCGCCAGTTGACCAAAATTTCTTTTAGATGAGCAAGCTGCCCTTCGGTCATGTATTTCTCGCCACGCTTTGTTTTATAAGGCGTGAAGTTGCGGAATTGAGAGTCTGCGCCAGCGCTTGCGCGTTTTTTGGCAGTGCGAGTCACAGGAGTTTTTTCTGTCGCTTTTTTTGCTTTTGCATCAGCCGCCATGGTTGTGTCCTTCATTCGGGGTCTTTAAAACCCAAGATTAAGAGGGCGCGTAACCTACCAGAAGCGTAGAAGGAAAACTACAAATATATGTAAGGGAATTAGTCAATTTCATAGACCCGTGAACTAAGGCAGAATTGGCGCAAATAACTTCTTGGAATTGGCCATGTACTCACAGCTCAGTAATGATATTAGCCCTTTTACGGTTATGCAGTTGGTGCAGCGAGCGGGGGAATTTGAAGCTGAAGGTAAACGGGTTTTGCACTTTGAGGTGGGCGAGCCAGATTTTCAGACAGCGGCGCCAATTGTTGCAGCAGGTCACACTGCTCTTGATGCAGGTCAGACTAAATATACGTCAGCTCAAGGAATTGGTGAGTTAAGGCAATGCATTGCAGATTTTTATGCAGACCAAGGCATAAGTGTTCCAGTTGAGCGGATTATGGTGACCAGCGGTGCAAGCGGGGGCCTAGTTCTATTGTCGTCACTGTTGTTGGACGCCGGTGATGAACTGTTGATTACGGATCCCGGATATCCGTGCAACGAAGTATTTGCCAAGCTTGTGGGCGGTGTACCTATAAAAGTGCCTGTTTCAGCAGCAAATCGGTTTCAGCCGACGCTGGCTGATATTCAAAGTGCTTGGGGCGCAAAGACCAAGGGCGTATTGCTTGCGTCTCCCGCCAACCCAACCGGCACAATGTTGGATGCAGGTGAGCTTGTTGCCATCCAAGATTTTGTTACAGCTCGGGGTGGTTTTTTCATTCTGGATGAAATCTACCAAAACTTAACCCGTGACCATGTGACCTACACTTCGGGATTGAGTCTCTGCTCTGACATTTTTGTGCTGAACAGCTTTTCTAAATTTTTTGGTATGACTGGTTGGCGTTTAGGATGGGTGGTTGTGCCCGAACCGGCGGTGGAGCCACTCACCAAGCTAGCACAAAACTTATTTATCTCTCCCAGCACGCCGGCTCAATATGCTGCGATTGCGGCTTTTGCTGATGATGCAATGGCGATACATAGCCAGCGCAAAAAAACATTTGAAGCCCGCGCAAAGATACTTTCAGATGGGCTGATCGCGCTGGGTTTTAATGTTCCAGTGATGCCTGATGGTGCTTTTTATCTGTATGTTGATATCAGCCATACAAATATGGACAGCGCAGATTTTTGCTGGCGCTTGATTGAGGAGTATCAAGTTGCGGTAACCCCCGGTTACGATTTTGGTGACAGCAATGCTGGCGATTACGTGCGCTTTGCCTATACCACTAGCGATGAGTCAATTGTCTTGGGTCTAGAGCGTATCGGCCAGGCTCTAGAGGACTGGGGGCTAAAAGTTTGAAGCTGCCAGAGTTATTTGAGGGTATTTTGGTTCGCCGTTATAAACGTTTCCTCGCGGATGTTATTACCAAGGATGGCGAGCAGTTGACGGTACATTGCCCTAATACCGGATCTATGACGGGCTGTGCTGTGCCAGACAGTCGGGTTTATTATTCAATATCCGATAATGCCAAGCGTAAGTATCCGGGTACTTTAGAATTTGTCGAGAGTGAACACGGTTTGGTGAGCGTCAATACAGGCAGGGCTAATACGTTGGTCGGCGAAGGGCTGACAAGTGGTTATATAGAAGCTCTGCAAGCATATACCGAGATAAAGCCAGAAATTAAAATTCCAGAAGGCGATGGACGCTTTGATTTTTTAGCTTCCCTTGGTGAGCGCAGAGCTTATGTAGAAGTGAAAAGTGTGACTCTGCATATAGAGGGTACTCAGGGCGCTTTTCCTGACTCCGTAAGCGCGCGCGCGGGCAAACATGTGAATGCGCTGGTAAGGCGGGTTGAAGCAGGGGACCGCGGAGTACTTATTTTTTGTGCTCAGCATACGGGTCTTGGGCGTATTCGGCCTGCTCATGAGATTGATCCGCAGTATGCGCAGGCCCTTAAAGAGGCCATTGCAAAAGGGGTGGAAGTACTCGCCTATGGTTGCGTGACTGATTTAAAGACAATGACGCTCGGTGCCCAGCTAGAATTTTCTCTAACTTAACGGGTTGCCGGTTTTTGGTTGCCTGCGGGTTGTGTGCTGGTGAAGTTTGTTGGTGAAGAGGGTCGGGCTGGGGTTGCTCATAGCCATAACCCCAGTAGGGCTATGGCGCTGAGTGAGTGAGGTGCTATCTACAATCTCAGCTAACGAAGCTGGCTTTTAGATCGACATAAGCTTGAATGGAAGAGAGTCGAGCGCCGTAGGACTGAATGAGGTGGGCCGCTGCATGATTAGCGAATTTCGCTGCATCCTGGGGACTGGCACCCTGGCTTCTTGCCGCGAGCACCGCGCCAGCGTAAATATCACCAGCGCCATTAGTATCTATTGGGTTAACCGACAAGCCGCTGACATTGCTGGAGCCAGCTTTAGTGACCACCTGAGCGCCGTCGCCACCCAAGGTGATGTACAGCTCTGGCGCTATGTCTTTCAGCTCGTTAATCGCAACATCCAGGCGATCAGTTTGCGCCCAGCTGAGTGCCTCTTCAGCATTACAAAACAAGACACTTACGCCGTCGCCAATCATGCTCACTAATGAGTCGCGGAAAAACGAAACCATTGCAACGTCAGACAGTGTTATGGCTGTTTGGATGCCTTTCTCACGGGCTATTTCATGGCACTTTATTGCCGAGGCGGAGCTGGTTGGTGAAGAACTAAGGTAGCCTTCGATGTAGAGCATCTTTGCTTGGCTTAGCCCTGCTTGATCTACTTCATTCATTGTTACGTTGCTGGAGATACCTAAATCTGTGCACATTGTTCTTTGTGCGTCGTCTGTGATCATCACCAGACACTGGCCTGAACTTTCACTGCTTTGGGTATCAATAGCCGATGTTTGAATGCTCGCCTCAGACATTTCGTCAGCAAAGTAATTGCCATTCACATCATCAGCAAGTCTGCAGGCATAACCTGTTGTTAAGCCAAAGCCTGTTGCTGCAAAAATAGTATTCGCAGCCGAGCCGCCGCTACTTCTATTCATTGGTTTGTCACCTAGGGCCGCTACCAGTGCGCTGATTCGGTCCGAATCAGCGAGCGTCATTTGCCCTTTAGGTAATTCTTGAGCTTGTAAAAAGTCATCATTAACAGTGACGTCAACATCAACGATTGCGTTACCTATGCCATAAATATCGTACATTTTTATTTTTCCAGTCTAAGCGTGTTTTTCTGCGACTTGCGCGAAAGCGCTCGCCGCAGCAGTTAGGGTGAGATTGATAATTTCGTCGTTATGTTCGGCGGATATGAACCCTGCCTCAAAAGCTGAGGGCGCAAGATAAATGCCGCTATTCAGCATGAGGTGAAAGAAATCATTGAACATTGCAATATTAGAGGAGGCGACATCTTCATAGTTGTTGGCTTTTTCAATACCAAAGAAAAACCCGAACATGCCACAAACATGGTTTTCGCAGACAGTGATACCATTTTTGCTAGCAGCTTCTACCAGACCGGCAGTCAGATTGTCTGTGGCTTTGGTGATCTTGGCGTAGACGTCCGGTGTCAGATGGTTGAGTGTGGTTAACCCAGCGCTCATGGCCAATGGGTTGCCTGAAAGCGTGCCTGCTTGGTAGATAGGACCCAATGGCGCAATTTGGGACATGATATCTTTGCGTCCACCAAAGGCGCCAACGGGTAGGCCGCCACCGACAATTTTGCCCAGCGTGGTGAGGTCTGGAGTGACGCCATAAATCTCTTGCGCCCCACCCGGAGCAACTCTAAATCCGCTCATGACCTCATCAAAGATCAAAACGCCGCCAAATTTCTCAGTGAGAGATTTTAGCCCGTGTAAAAATACTGGGTCGGGGAGTATACAGCCCATATTCCCAGCAATAGGTTCAACTATGACGCAGGCTATTTGATCACCATAAGTGTTGAAGAGTTGTTCAGTCGCCTCTAGATCGTTATAGGGTACGGTGAGTGTTTTTTCTGCCAGCGCTGCGGGTACACCGGGAGAGTTGGGCAAACCAAGTGTAAGTACACCGCTACCTGCTTTGACTAGCAAAGAATCTGAGTGGCCGTGGTAGCAGCCCTCGAATTTGACAATTAGGTCTCGGCCGGTAAATCCTCTAGCAAGGCGGATAGCCGACATTGTCGCCTCAGTGCCGGAGTTGACCATGCGCACGCTTTCCATACTCGGCATGATCTCGACAATTTTTTCCGCCACCATTATTTCGATTTCTGTAGGTGCGCCAAAGCCTAAAGCTTTGCTGGCTTGTTCGGTTACCGCGTCGATTGTTGGTTGGTGGTTATGACCAAGGATCATCGGCCCCCAAGAACCGATGTAGTCAATGTAGGCGTTGTCATCTACATCATAAATATAAGCGCCTTGGCCTCTTTCGAAAAAGATTGGGTCGCCGCCTACGCCTTTAAACGCGCGCACTGGGGAATTTACCCCCCCAGGAATGGTTTGGCAGGCTCTCTCTATTAGAGCTTTGGACTTGTCTCGATTCATATTGTTCTCGTTTCTAGATTTTTAAAAAGGCTTAAGGATGGCTAAAAGAACGACAGGTACGAGTATAAGCACTGGTACTTCGTTAAAGATGCGGAAAAATTTCTCGCTGTAGGGCGTTTCATCCCGTGCAAATGCTTTGGTTATTTTTAGGCAGAAGTGTTGATAGCCCACTAGCCCAAGCACTAGAGCAATTTTAATCCAAATCCATGTTTGGCCGGAGAGTGCTGTCCAGTTAACAACCAGCATCCAAACACCCAAAACAATGGTCAAAATCATTGCCGGGTTCATGATGATCCGCAACAGTTTGATCTCCATGATTTTGAATCGGTCTTTGCTAATTTGGTCCTGGGCAGCCGCGTGATAAACGAACAGTCGAGGTAGATAAAAGATACCTGCGAACCATGCTATGAGTGCAATCAAATGGAATGCTTTAAGCCAGAGATAAATATTCAATGTCTAGTTTCCTAGGTTTATTTGTTGGTTACGAACGGTCGGGTTATATGTTGGTTTATGCTAGCCATCGAAATTGGCTAGTCATCAGCTATGGCGCTGATGTTCCAAGCTCTAATTCAAACTCGGATTTTTTCTTTCATTGGCGGTCATTGAGGTACTATTGTGCCTGCGTGTCACATTATAAGTAGAACGGTGGATAAATCTCTAAAAAGTCTTGGTGAAGTATGAAAAACTCTTTGTACAGAGTTGTGGAAGATCGACCGGTTCGTAAAGGCTTATATGCAGGCCTGTTTGCGCTTACGTTATTGTTAGTGCTGGGAGGTGGATTTTTCGCTGGTCAATGGCGCGCACAACAGGCGATTGCTGAAAATACTGGGCTGCGTGTGGCGCTGAGTGAAACTCAGGCGGCGGAGCAGGAACTGCGCAACAGGATAGTCGATGCGGAGCTGTCGTTAGAAACTCAGAAATTCGCTGTTACTGCCATGCGCGAGCAGCTCACTAACATGCATAGCGAAAGGGCCGTATTGCTTGAGGAGCTCGGTTTTTTTAGAAATCTTATGACCTCTGATGATGGGCCTCGAGGGCTACGTGTAGGTGATTTCGATCTGTATCCTGGTGAAGACCCCAATAGTTACAATTTTGTCATTTTGGTGACCCAGGCTGAGAAGGTCAGGCGTTTGGTATCTGGGCAAGCTTCCCTTGTCGTCGAGGGCACTATAGACGGTGAAGACGCGCAGCTCAGTCTGGCTGATTTGGGTGCCAACTCTGAGGCACCGCTGAATTTTCGCTTTCGCTACTTTCAAGATTTGGATGGCGTTCTGAATCTTCCTGAAAATTTTGTGCCGCAGGCGGTGATAGTGACCGTTCGTACGATAAAAGGGCCGTCAGTAGATAGATCTTTTCCATGGGCTGTGGAAGAGGCATAGGATCTGGTCATTGCTCAGTCCTCTTTGGTAAAAAGAGGTAATGACGAGCAATTGTGTTGATTGAGTCGGCGAAGGCTAAGACAGCACCAAAAATAGCTGAGATTAGAGCTGACAGTAGAACGGACAGTAGAAAGAATAGAAGGAACAGCAGATATGAAAGTAATGAAATCCAAACAAGACATTACGTTGGTAGCTGCAGACAGTGAAATTGAAGGCAGTCTGCATTTTAGTAGCCAGCTATTTGTAAAGGGCAAAGTAACTGGGAATATCTCGGCTGAAGAGCCAGGCGCAACTTTGGTGGTAAGCCCGGAGGGGCTAGTTGTTGGAGATATCCGAGTGCCGAATGTGGTCATTAATGGACGCCTTGAAGGCAATGTTTATGCCGATGAGCGTCTAGAGGTTTCCGCCGGAGCTGAGGTCCAAGGGGATCTTTATTACAGCGTCGTTGAAATGCACATGGGCGCCCAAGTTCAGGGGCGGCTAATACATTCGGATAAAGACGCGGCGAAGAAAGGTACCGTGCATGCACTGCCAGTGGACGGTGGTCGCTCGTAGATTCGGAGTCGTCCACACCCGCCCCTGATGTCTTTCCTCTGAGTTGGCTCAAACAGTGCGCTCTCAAACCGCGTACGCTCGTACCGGGCGCGCTATTTAGCCAAGTAAAGCTGCAAAGCAAATTTACCTGCTAAGGGCGCCAAGTAATTACCCCACTAAGTGCTCTAAGCAAGCGCTTTCAATAAGTGAGTCAGCTAGGGGAGTTACGAGTTAACGGCTGCTAGCTCAGTTCACTTAATTGCACCGTCGTGCGGTCAAGATCTTTCTGCGTTAGTCGCTTTTGGTTTCCCTTCGTTGCCTATATGCTTCTCCATCAAATAAAACCCTGAGACATTCGACACCTATGCAAGCAGAAATCAGTTTTTCAGAAAGCGCTGCGATCAAAGTTAAGCGCCTAATAGAGAACGATGGCGATGATTCGCTCAAACTGCGTGTCTTTATAACCGGCGGGGGCTGCAATGGTTTTTCCTACGGGTTTACGTTCGACAGCGAGGTGGCTGAGGACGATGCAATGGTAGAGCGCGAGGGCGTGACTATGCTGGTAGATTCTATGAGCTACCCTTACCTCGCCGGCGCACAGGTGGACTACGTTGAGAATTTAAACGGCTCGCAGTTTGTGGTTACCAATCCTAATGCATCGGCTACCTGTGGGTGCGGTAGCTCTTTCGCCATCTAATTGTTGAAGCAAATGTTGAGTAGCACAGCCTATTGACTGCAATTAAGGGGTTTTGGGCGTGGCGAACGAACGTTTGTTTAAGGGACACCCCTGCGCTCTTACCTGCAAATCTTGGTTAACCAGGAAAGATGGCGCCAAGTACGCGTTCGCTCTTGGCCCCAGTGACTGAAGGCATGTTGCCCGGCAAGTTACACATTCTCTGATAGGCAAGCCAAGCAAACGCAGCGGCTTCCAGAGAATCACCATCGACACCCCAATGTTCTGTCGGCTGCACATCGATTTTTCTGGTTTTGTCTAGGTTGCAGTTTATCGCTAGTCGCCGCATTAGATATTTGTTTAGCCTGCCGCCGCCACAAACGGCCAATGCCTCAATGTTAGAGGGCTCCTCAGCAATACAGTGCGCTATGCTTTGAGCGGTCAATTCAACTAATGTTGCTTGTACATCCTCTGCTGGCAACGCTTCAGCCCCAGTCTGAGCGAAGAGCCCAAGGTGTTGTTCAAGCCAAGGCAGGTTGAAGTATTCCCTGCCAGTGCTTTTTGGTGCAGCGAGAGCAAAGTAAGGGTCGTCGAGGAAAGACCTGAGTAAGCTATCGCAAATTTTGCCGCTGGCACCCCAAGCGCCCTCATTGTCGTACGGCGCACCTTTATGTGCATAGCACCATTGATCTATTAGGCCGTTTCCAGGGCCGGTATCAAATCCAACCAGCCTATCTCCGCCTAAAAGAGTCAGGTTACTAATGCCGCCAATGTTCAGAACCGCGACATTTGCATCCAAGTTGCCGAATAATATTCTATGAAAGGCAGGGGTTAACGGCGCGCCGTGTCCGCCAGCGGCTACATCACGCCGGCGAAAGTCTGCAACAGTCGTTATCCCAGTTAGCTCGGCAATACTATTTGGATCGCCAATTTGGAGAGTAAAGGGTGTTGCTTGTGTTCCCGGTGGGCGATGCCTGATGGTTTGGCCGTGACTGCCAATTGCAGCTACGTCTTGGCGGCGGACGTCGAGGGCGTCCAAATAACCGCTGATACTTTCGCCTATAAACTGGCCCAGTAAATTGTCACACGCGCCAAGCTGATCAAAATTGTCATCTTTGGGTTGGCCCAGTGAAAGAAGGTCGTCGCGTAGTGCTAAGGGTATTGCGACGGTCTTCGCGTCAATGACTTTAATTTTTAATACGCCCTTTATCAGCTGTATATCGACTAAAGCGAGGTCTAATCCGTCTACACTGGTGCCGCTCATAGCGCCGACATAGAGCGAATTGGTGGAGTGGTTCATTGTGCAGTAACCAGCGTGATTTGATCTTTATAGCTGTTTAAAAGTAGAGCGTATTGTCTTGTCGCCGCGCGGAATGTCGCAAGTTCCCTCTCTGCTACCGGTTCGGCTTTGGGCAGTTTTACTGTGCGCGGATTCTTGTGCGTACCATTGACTAAGAATTCGTAATGTAAGTGTGGTCCCGTCGCCCAGCCAGTTGAGCCTACATAACCAATGATTTGGCCTTGGCGAACTTTACGTCCTGACTTTATATTTTTGCCAAATTTTGAAAGGTGCAGGTATTTGGTTACAAATTGCTCGCCGTGCTGGATGACAATATAGCGGCCGTTTGAATTGGTCCTAGAAGCCGTTTTTATGCGACCATCGCCGGCAGCCAAGATGGGTGTGCCTCTAGGGGCTGCATAATCGATCCCTCGGTGCGGGCGAATAGTCTTGTGAAGCGGGTGCCTTCTGCGCAAGTTGAAGCTAGAACTGATTCGCGAAAATTCTACTGGAGCGCGCAAAAAAGCTTTGCGCATGCTCACGCCTTTAGGTGTGTAGAAATCAGTATTTCCATTCGCGTTTGTAAACGCGACTGCAGAATATGTATTTTGTTGGTTTATGAAGTCGGCTGCAAGAATTGCTCCTGTGCCAATGTTTTCACCGTCCAAATATAGCTCTTCGTAAAGTACAAAAAATTGATCGCCCGGTCTTATATCCAAGACAAAATCAATATCCCATTGAAAAATTTGTGCTAACCGCATAGTTAATTTGTCGGGAAGTCCTGCTCGTTGGCTGGAGAGGAAGAGGCTGTCATCAATGGTGGCGTGTTTGTAAGAAATGACTCGATCCGGATAGACAACGTTTTTTTCTCCGGCAAAGCCTTTGCCTGCGCGTGTAAATTCGAGGGATTCGAGCCGTGATGCGTGATAAATGAATTTTACTAGCTGGTCTTCATTGGATAGAAAAGTAACGTTATTGCCAGGGAAGATGTTTTTCAGTTGCTTGCCCAGTTTGGTGGAACTGATTTGGTGCAAGTCTTTGGCCGAGTGTCCGTTACGAGCGAAAATTTTAGCTAAGCTGTCGCCTGCTCTAACTTTGTCTGTTTGGGTGGTGGTGTTTGTTGCAGGCGTTTTTTCCTGGTTGCCCGCAATCAACGCCTGGCTCTCTGCTGTGAGGTCGTTTGTTTCGCTGTTGGGCGTTTCAAGGTTGGTCGTATGGGTGGCTAGTTTAGCGATGTCGTCGCTGTCGTCGCCGATCCCGCTAAGGAGCAAAATCAGTAACCCTATACCAGTAATAAGGATGAGGCGTTTGTGTAAAGTGGGGAAACTCATTCTATGGTTTTTGCTCGTAAAGTTGGAAGCATAGGTTTGTTTGTGCGGCTGTGTTTATTGTGTCGTCAGAAAGAAAGTCAGTCAGCGCCACGGGGTTGCATGCAGTATAAGGGAATCTCGTTGTGAAAAAAGTCTTACTAGTGGCCTCTATTTTGCGCAGGCCCTCTCTGATTTAATACGTCGCTTGGATTGTCATGCCTTGTAGGCTTGCTTGCGAGTTATCAAGAGTAAGCATAATGCGGGCGATCAATTTTGAAAATTATACTTACACTTTAAGGTGCATATGAAAACACACGGTCTCATGCATGAACTGCGTTGGCGCGGACTTATCTCTCAGCTTTCTAATGCGAATGGGTTAGAAGAATATTTGCAGGGCGGTTCGCGTGCGCTTTATTGCGGTTTTGATCCCACCGCAGACAGTTTGCATATAGGGAGTTTGGTGCCGTTGTTGGCTCTGAAGCGTTTTCAGTTGCAAGGGCATAAACCAATACTGTTGCTGGGGGGTGCGACAGGATTAATAGGCGATCCTTCCGGGCGCGATGATGAGCGTAATCTCAATACCAAAGATGTTGTGGGGTCCTGGGTAGAATCGCTGCGCGCTCAGGTTGGTCGATTTTTAGATTTCGATGGTAATAATCCAGCGGTAATTTGTAATAACTTAGATTGGACCGAAAAGTTAGACGTGGTGAGTTTTCTCCGCGATATAGGCAAACATTTTTCGGTTAACGGAATGATTCAGCGGGAGTCGGTGAAGACTCGTCTTGATCGTGAAGGTCAAGGGATCTCCTACACTGAATTCAGCTATATGCTTTTGCAGGCGATGGATTTCTTGGAATTGGCGAGGCGCGAGGATTGCCTTATTCAAATTGGTGGCAGTGATCAATGGGGGAACATTGTTTCTGGTATTGATTTAGTGCGTAGGCACTTAGGCAAAGAAGCTTTCGCGTTAACCATGCCTTTGGTGACCAAGTCAGACGGCACGAAATTTGGTAAGTCAGCATCTGGCGCCATTTGGTTAGACGCGCAAAAGACTTCGCCCTACAGCTTCTACCAATTTTGGCTGAACACTGCCGATGCAGACGTCGAGCCGTTTTTGAAGCTTTTCACATTCCTCACTGAGGAGGAGGTAGCAGCGCTAGCTCGAGAAACCCAAGATCATCCTGAGTTGCGCGAGGGTCAGCGTAGGCTGGCGCACGAGGTGACTCAATTGGTCCATGGTGAGGAAGCATTGAAGTCTGCTGAACGGATAAGTGAGTGTTTGTTTGCTGGCGAGGTCGCAGGGTTGCAAGAGGCCGACTTGGCGCAATTACAGCAGGACGGCTTATCCAGCTGTATCTGTGAGCCCGGGACTGGTCTGCTCACTGCCATGGTGGGGGCGAATTTAGTCAAATCTACGGGAGAGGCGCGCAAGCTGATTCAAGGTAATGGGGTCAAGATGAACGGTCAGCCTGTAACTGATCCCCGCATGGAGATTTCTTTTGATGATGCGCTGTTTGGTCGTTTTTACTTGATCCGTAAGGGCAAAAAGCAATATGCCTTGCTTGTCCGCGGGGCCTGATGAGAGTTTTTTTGCACTTATTTCATTTTATTTCAAATTAGGGCTTGCGCCAAAAATCTCTTTGCGTATTATACGCCTCCCTTGCAGCGACGCCGAAAGCGAAGCAGCAGCTCTTTAAAAAGAAAAAGCAAGTACGAAGTGAGCGCGGATACTAACACATTCGCGAACAACACTTAGTACTAAACAAGCCATTCGTGTGGGAACACGTGATTCGTTTTGAGTAAATGATTACTTGGCATCATGGTGATGCGAAAGGATTTATCCGATCGCAAATCCGAAAGTCGAAAAAATTAAACTGAAGAGTTTGATCATGGCTCAGATTGAACGTTGGCGGCACGCCTAATACATGCAAGTCGAACGAGAAAGCACTTCGGTGTGAGTACAGTGGCGGACGGGTGAGTAACGCGTAGGAATCTACCTAGTAGTGGGGGACAACTCGAGGAAACTCGAGCTAATACCGCATACGCTCTTAGGAGGAAAGTGGGGGATCTTCGGACCTCACGCTATTAGAGGAGCCTGCGTTAGATTAGCTTGTTGGTGAGGTAAAGGCTCACCAAGGCGACGATCTATAGCTGGTCTGAGAGGACGATCAGCCACACTGGAACTGAGACACGGTCCAGACT
>QXZU01000086.1 GCA_009886205.1 K189A clade bacterium
CCCGCTCAAACTCACACCTGCTTACAAGAAAACTGCGCAAAAGACACCACCGCTATCAGCGAAGTTGTCGCCCCAAGTCACAATGCATTATTCATTGCTTGGCATGAGGGTGATCAAACTGAAGGCGAATATACCGCTCACATTATCGCCCTAGCCTCTTTTGATATTGCCAGGGCGCCACCGGAATTTGCACCACCGGATAACCCGTCAGACACACCCTTTGAATCTCCTCTCTCCCGCTTTGACCGCCTGATCATCTAGCGCTGCGCCTGCGCCAACTACTCTATGCGGGTAGTGGCAATCTCAATTCTGCAGCTGGTTTTTATACCTACCAAATGGCTGCATACGCCAAAAGCACATCCAAAAAGGGACGTGTTTTATCGAATTGATAAAGGTTTAGATGTGAACACAAAAAGTACCAGCACAAACTCATTCCCTTGGATTAGAGCCATGCTAGTTATCGCCGCAACAAGCAGCGCTCTAGGTTGCGCGAACCTTGCTACAAACAGCACTAAAAGCGGTGCGAAAGGCATTACGAAAGGCATTACGAACGAAGCAGCGACAGCGCCATTAGCGTCAACGGGCCACCGCGGACTTATCGATGATGCCCCCCCCCTGACCGCAGATAAAGCCGTTCAGATAGCGCTCATAAATAACCAAAATCTGGCTGCGGTTTACGCAGAACTTGGTTTTGCTAAAGCCGAAGTATTTGCCGGAGCCCGGATAAGAAACCCCCTTCTGTCTTTTAGCCAACTGGATTCAAATGCAGGCATTGATCAGATCGTTTGGGGCATCAGCACATCTCTAACAGACCTCATCACGCTGAGATCGCGAAAAAAACTAGCCGCAACCCAGGCGCTGGCTATTGAGCAAAAGGTTCAAGCGTATGCAATGGCGACCCAAGCCCTCACCTACCAGCATTACTATCAATACTTGGCCAGCAAGCAGCGGCTGCAAGTATTTCAAGAAATCAGCGCTATTAGCGACCTAATTTTAGAGACCACCCAACGCTACAGCGATGCGGGTAACGTTACCGCTTTGGAATTGGCAGAGGCAAAAATACAGTCCAGTGAAGCCAAACTAGCGTTGCTCAATGCCCAGGCCGCAGTACTCGTGGCTAGAACAGAAATGTCAGAAGTCTTGGGCGTTCGTGCCAGCCAAAACTGGCAAATAGCAAAACAGCTGCCCATACCCAACACGGCAAACCGTTATTCAACAGGCGACGCATCTGGAAAAATCCCTGCAAAAGACACACTAGTCCAACAGGCGCTAGAACAGAGATTAGACTTACAAGCTGCGCAAACGAAAATTGCAGCGCTTACATTGAAACTGAAAAGCCATGGCTTAGAAAACAAAGTGGGCGATATAGAACTAGGCGCTGAACGCGAGCGAGAGTCCGATGGCGAGCGCTTAACCGGCCCTAATGTTGAGTGGGCAGTACCCCTATTTTCTCAAGGCCAAGAGGATCAGCTGAAAATCAATGCTGAGTTAGAGATTGCTCAGGCGCAACTTAGGCAGCTTGTGCTAAAGCTAGACAACGGTATTGCTCTGGCTTTAGCGGGCAGGGAAAACTCCAGCAACAAAATCATACAGTATCAAAACCATCTGTTACCCGCCCAAGCGAATGCGGTGGCGCGCACCCAAGAAGAACAATTCTTCATGCTGATCGGCGTGTTTGAGGTTTTGCAGAGCAAAAAACATCAATACGAATCCCTCTTAGGCCTTGTTGACGCAGTAGAGGAATATTGGCTAGCCACTACCGCTTTGGCAAAGGCAGTAGGCGTATCTCCCAAAGTCTTCATAGACCAGTCTAACAATGGGTCACAAGGCCTAGAGGACTACCTACAACCAGACCCAGGTACTGACTCGCCTAAGAAAAGCCACAAACACCAACATCACGGTATGCACAACCCCCAACCTAGGCCAGCAGGGCCTACACACGCCAAACATAACCAAGCGCCTGATAACCACGCTTCCCACAAAAACCACACACAATCAGCGAGTGCAAAACCATGACATCTAGAAGAAACTTTTTAGGCTTTAGCGGTATGAGTGCAGTGCTTTCAACCGTGGCTGCCACTTCAGCACAGGCTAAATCTACCGTCACTCCAGAAACAAATATGTCGAATAAGTCGAATAAGGAACTGGGCTACAACCCTGTGCGCACGCCAAACGGCTGGACACTGCCCTACACCGAAAAAGATGGGGTAAAAGAATTTCACCTCATCGCAGAAGAAATTGAGCACGAATTTGCACCGGGCAGCACAGCAAAATGCTGGGGCTATAACGGCACAACACCTGGCCCCACCATCGAGGCAGTGGAAGGCGATCGCGTGCGAATTCTCGTCACCAACAGCCTTAAAGAGCACACCACCGTGCATTGGCACGGCCTCATCCTACCCAGCGGTATGGACGGCGTGGGCGGGCTTTCCCAACCACAAATTGCACCGGGCGAAACCTTCGCTTATGAGTTCGACTTAAAACAAAACGGCACTCATATGTATCACCCCCATGCAGACGAAATGACACAAATGGCATTCGGTATGATGGGCATGTTCATTATCCACCCCAAAGAACCAGAACCCATAGACCGCGACTATTGCCTGCTGACCCACAACTGGGCAATGCACCCAGGCACTTCTCGCCCAGACCCCTCGGTTATGGTGGACTTCGACCTCTGGTCTTTTAACAGCAAGGTGTTCCCGGCCATAGAATCCATAGTCGCACGCACCGGCGAACGAGTGCGCATTCGCATTGGTAATTTATCTATGTGGAACCACCCGATACACCTGCACGGCACATCGTTCAACGTCACCGGTTCAGACGGCGGTCGCTGGCCACAATCAGCTTGGCGCAGCGAAAGTACGGAAATAGTCGGTGTTGGTCAAACCAGAGATATAGAGTTTGTCGCCACGCCTGGAGATTGGGCATTCCACTGCCATATGTCTCACCACACCATGAACGCCATGGGTCACGACATACCCAATCCAACCGGCGTAAATATGCGCGGACTGGAAGGAAAAATTCGCGACCACCTGCCAGGCTTTATCGCCATGGGAGAAAACGGCATGGCGGAACACCAACAACACATCGACGCAGGCCATCACCCGGGCCCAGCAAATACACTGCCCATGATGACCGGCAGTGGTCCTTATGGACCCATTGAAATGGGCGGCATGTTCACGTTGGTTAAAGTACGCGATGACATAGCGCCGAATGATTTCAGCGACCCGGGTTGGTATAACCCGCCAGCCGCTACAATCGCGAAGAGAATCAGCAGTAACCCGAACTATGGCAATCCACCGCGTAAGCCAGAGTCAGGCTAACAACAGTTTGGCGGCTACTTTTCGCCCTCCCAGTGACCTATACTGCGCGCCTGTTTTGTAGTCCTTGGACCTTCCTCCGCGAAGACCTCACAGTGGACGCATAGCCGTTGCAGGCGCGCTTGGCAGAATTTTAAGACCACGACGCCGCGCAACGCTTTCTATCGTTAAGTAAGAGATTCGGGCCGACCATGTCAGATATTTATTTTCACAACACGCTCAGTGGCAAAAAGGAAAAGTTCGTGCCTGCGGACCCCAACCACGTCAGTGTCTATGTTTGCGGACCCACGGTTTACAGTTACGTGCATATTGGCAACGGCAGACCTGCGGTTGTTTTTGACGTGCTGGTAAAACTGCTGAGAAGCCAATTCGCAAAAGTCAGCTATGTCAGCAACATCACTGACATCGACGATAAAATTAATACCGCCGCCATGGCGAACAACGAATCTATTGTTGATCTAGCGGAGCGTTTTTCCACCGCCTATCAAGAGGATATGGTTACCCTTGGTGTGACACCCCCAGATTTGGTACCTAAGGCCACTCACCATATCGTTGAAATCATTGAAATGATTGAAACCCTGATCTCTTTAGATAACGCCTACGCCAGTGAAGGCCATGTATTGTTTCACGTGCCGTCAGACCCTCACTACGGCAGCCTCGCAAAGCGCACCTTAGAGGACATGATCGATGGCGCTCGGGTAGATGTTGCCAACTACAAAAAAGACCCAAAAGACTTCGTGTTATGGAAGCCCTCTACCCCAGAACAACCCGGTTGGGACAGCCCTTGGGGACGCGGACGCCCGGGCTGGCATATAGAGTGCTCGGCCATGATCAAAAAGCATTTGGGCGACACCATTGATATTCACGGCGGCGGCGCAGACCTGACTTTTCCGCACCATGAAAACGAAGCAGCCCAGAGCCGCTGCGCTAACCAAACCGCAGAATATGTCCGCTACTGGCTACACAATGGCATGCTCACTTTGGGCAGCGAAAAAATGTCTAAGTCTGTGGGCAACGTGTTGACCATACGCAGCCTTGCGCAAAGTCACTCCGGCGAGATTCTTCGCTACGCCCTGCTCTCTGGGCAATACAGGTCTTCGCTGTCTTGGTCGGATGATCTATTGATTCAAGCGAAATCAAGCTTAGACAGCCTGTATCAAACCCTCCGAGATGCTGGCAGCAATGCTCAAACGAGCGATGATTTTGCAGGCCTTGAAGGCCACGCATACCCCCAAGGCGTTGTCTCTGCACTGTCGGATGACATGAACACGCCCAAAGCGCTGGCGGCAATGCACGAAATTTCTGGTCAGTTAAGACGCGCTGAAACTGATGAGGAAAAGCAGCGCCACCGACAAGCGCTCCTTGCCGGGGGCTGGCTGCTGGGCATATTAACCCGCGACCCTGAGGCTTACTTCACTGGCGCAGACCTTACTAACGAATCATCAGATATAGATGCAGCCACCATTGAAGGCTTAATTGAAGATCGCAAAAATGCCCGTAAAGACGGCAACTACCAGCGCGCCGATGAAATTCGCGATGAATTGTTAGCCAAAGGTATTGAGCTTGAGGATTCTCGAGAAGGCACGCGCTGGCGTAAGTTGTAGTGTATAGCGTTGCAGTAATAGGTGACTCGCCCGCCACCCATATTGCAGCACTGGCCTGCAAAGCAGCGGGTTTTGCTGAGACCAAACAATTTGCATCACTCAACGAATCAAGTACTGACGGAAATTCTGTGCACTGCATACCTGCCAGCGCCAGTAGAATCATTAACGCACTTTCCCCAACTAACATAGAAAGTATTGGCCTGTGCCCAGACCGGGAACAAGTCAGGCTGGGACGCTCGGCTTATTTACTTTCTGAACTGCCACTGGGCAAATTTTATCTAGAGCGCTACGGCGCGCCGCTGGTCAACTGCACGCGCAAAGAACTGATTGAACTGCTCGCCCAACACGACGCCTTCGACCCCAGCCCCGCAAAAAAATCCTTGCAGGAAATTGAAGCCGACTATGAGCTGGCAATATTGTGTGACGCAACCGGCGTGGCACAGTCGACGCCAAAAGGCAGCGTGGGTGGGTTCGACATATACACCGCAAACGTTGCAGAAGACCATTTGCTGCGCCATGCCAATGTCACGTGGATGGGTAAAGGCCAGGTTATCTTACAAAGGTCTAGCCAATCCCAGACCCATTATACTTTCATCACCCATAGCCAACTGCCATTTGAAGAGCAGCAATGGCACAGAAGCTTGGCACCTGCTTTTGCCAACAAATGCTTCATGCAAACGTTTAACTCCGAGCAACACGTAATCTCAGAGCACTTCCAAGATGGACGGCGCGCATACATAGGCGATGCCTGCTATGCCCAGCACCCGTGTTTTTTAGAGTCACACAACAGTGGTATGGAAGACGCTTGGGTGTTGTCGCGGATGATGGAAAACTACGAAGAGGATATTGGCGATGGGCTAAGAGACTACGAGCGCTATCGGCGTCCACGCGCTGTGCGAGTGGCACAATCTGGCCATCTGCGCCTAAATTCACTGACACGCCCTTCGGCAAACTCGCGGTTTTGGGGTTATGTGAATCAAGCGCTGTCCACACGTTTTTTGCCTGAAATTGCCATGCAGAAACAAGACTGGTTTCACCAGCACAATGTGATCAAAGGTTTTCGTTAGAGCGCTTTAGTTAGAGTGCTTCAGTTAGAGCGCGTTAGTTAAAGAACTTTAGTTAGGGCGCTTTAGTTAGCAAACGATAACTATGCGCTACCTCACACCTTCACCCCCCTTTTTCGCCTCCTTTTCGCCTCCTTTTCGCCTATTTTTCGCCTATTTTTCGCCTATTTTCCACCTGCGCCCAACTCTTTCAGCAGCCGGCTTTTAGCGCCAAAGGTTTTGCTCAAGAACTGCATCTGATCACCCAAGATTCGCCCAGAATTAATCAGCGCAAGATACTCAGACAAATTTGGCACATAAGGTAGCGCAAGCAGCTCCAGAGAACATTCATCTAGCAGCCTATTACCTTTGAAGTGATTGCAGCGACGACAGGCGGCCACTACATTGTCCCAGTGGTCGGCACCCCCTTTAGAAACAGGTAAAACATGGTCCCGTGTTAAATCAAAGTCAGCAAAAGGTTTACCGCAATAAAGGCACATGTTGCCATCGCGACGAAACAACGCAGGGTTAGAAAGAGGAACCACCAAACCGTCCCGAGACACCACCCTACCGTCACATGCAATAATGCTGTGAATGGTCATGGCGCTTGTCTCACCGTCTATGCGCGAATGACCGCCTCGAATAGACAACAACGGCTCACCCACCGTCCAACTGACAAGCTCCCGAGCATACAAACACACGGCATCTTGCCAACTGACCCACTCCACTGGCTGCCCAGCAATGTTGAGTCTAAGAATACGCGGAATCCGATCAAAATCAGATAGTGTCGCCAGCATCTAACCTCCTTACGAGTTACCAAGTCCTATTAGCTTATTTGAAGCCACCAAGAAAATAGGACAAAACTTACGCCCTGGCAAACAAATGGCACAATAAATTTCCAATCCATCCGAATGGCCCTACATATCTTCCGCTCGGCAGTCCGCTCTTTACAGCCACTGGCAACATCGGCAGAGTGACCGGATGAAGAATCAATTTTTGCTTATATCTCTGACCACAACGTTGCTACTCGGCTGCTCTAGCACAGGCAGTAAATCAGCGGCTTCCTCAGCTGACGGAGCAGATAACCAACCCAAAAGCTGGTTTTGCCAAGGCAAGGAAGACAAGTCCGCAAGCGCATTACAAGACGAGTTAAGAGGCGAGTTAAAAGACGCGCCCAACAAAGAATGGGATTGTTCTCAGCTGACAAAACAAGAGATTGCCCTGCGCGAAGTCGAACGCCAAGCTGAAAAGGCCGAAAAAGAAGAGAAGCACGAGAAGGAAAAAGCAGCTGAGGAGTTTGCAGCAAGCGAAGAACAAGCCCGAGCTGGGTCTACAAGCGATCGACCTTCAACTACAACAGAGAATACTGATGCTAGACAATTTCTGACGGTTGACTCCGCCCCTTTGTATATTTCGTTGGCCTACAAACCCGAAAAACCCACTTCATTATTGGACCTACCAGAGTCGTTTTGGGCGATACAAATAATGGCAATGCAAGATCAAAATGCACTGAATAGTTTCGTGTCCGAGAATGAGCTTGTTGGTGTTTCCGGCGCCAAAATAGGATCTCAGGGAAAGCTATTTTACGCCCTGCTTTTAGGTGTCTATGAATCCAGATCTATCGCCGAAGAGGCTTGGGAGAGCAGACCTCAATCCATCAGCTCTCTTAAACCCTACTTCCGCGGCCTAGGCTCGCTACAAACTGCCATACGTGATGGCGCAAACTTGTAGCTAAACCTCATATGCAAAATGCCCGGAAACGGCTGACCACCTGCATTACCTCTTATTCAGCAGGTGGACTGTGTCAGCACAGCTGTTGCTTGGACTAATGGCTTGGTAGGAAGGACGGCTGCGCAGTCGTGCAAAATAACCATGTACATTGGTAAAGCTGGCAGTATCCATGCCATCTACCTCTAACACCATGGCCATAGACATCATGGGCACATCCGCAAGGCTAAACGCTCCGCAAAGATACTCTTGCCCATTTAACGCCTCTTCGAGAAACGGAAAAATCTCTCTGGCCAAACCCTCTCGGCCCTTCTGCATCGCCTCTTGGTCCCTTTGCTCTTCAGGCGACCACCAAGGCATCCAAATCATTGGCAAAAACTTTGAAAGCACCCCTTCATCCGCATAATTTTCAAGGGCACGGGCTTTAGCACGCAGCGCCACATCCTGCGGCAGCAACGGCGCGTGGTCGGACTTTTCGTTTAAATACTCATTGATGACTGTGGAGTCATAAACGGTGAGGTCGCCATCGTCGATCCACGGCACTTTACCCAGCGGGTGTTTTGCAAGCACCTCGGGCACTTTCTTCCATACGTCCCCCGGACGTACACCAACCACCTGATAATCAATAGATTTTTCTTCTAACACCACTTTGGTTTTGCAGCCATTGGTAGAGCGCAATGTGCCATACGGGTAGTCTCGTTCCATTGTATAAAGTGTAATCATTTAGCGTCTCCCAACCCTCGTTTACGATATTGATATACGTTTTCTACCGAAAAAATGACCACCGCTAGCCAGATCATAGAAAAGGTAAACCAGCGAATAGCAGGCACCGATTCGTCATACAAAAATATGGCCAATAGCAGTGCACAAGTGGGCGCTAAATATTGCACAAAACCAAGTGTCGTCAAGGGCAAGCGCGTTGCTGCAGCAGCAAAAAACACCAGCGGTATGACAGTAATCACGCCACCTAGCGCCAAGCTTGCACCGTCGACAAACGTCCTAGTGCCTTGGTCAAGATAAAGCAAAATTAAATACCCTAAGGCAATGGGCAGCACCAACAATGTCTCTATAAACAGTCCCACCACAGCAGGCAGGTTTACCTTCTTACGCAGCAACCCGTAAATGCCAAAACTCATCGCAAGCGTTAGGCCCAGCCACGGCACACTGGCTTGCACCACCAGCTCTGTGGCTATCCCAAAAGCTGCCACAGCAATCGCCAGCCATTGCAGAGGACGCATACGTTCTTGCAAAAACAGCCAGCCTAATATGACGTTGACCAATGGATTTATGTAATAGCCCAAACTGGCTTCAGCAATTTTCTCGGCCTGAATAGCCCAGATAAAGGTGAGCCAGTTGATACTTAGCGCCACTGCCGTGGCCACAAGAATTGCCAGCTGGGCCCTTGTGAGCCTCCAAACTCCCGCCCACTGCTTGGTTAGGCCAAGCAGCAGCAAAAGCAACGGAATTGCCCAAACGATGCGGTTAGCCAAAATTTCCAAAGGCCCAGCAAACCCTACCCAAACAAAATAGATAGGCGCTATACCCCAAATACCATAGGCGCCTACCGCAAACAGCAACCCCTTTTGGGTTTCACTGGACGACTCAGTCGCACTGTTTTGTGCCTGTTGAGGCGAACTCAAAAGTGGTCTTTACGCTTACGAGTCTCGGCGAAAACGGCTACGGGATCTGCGCCAGTTAACCCAATGGTATTTTGTAGATCAGCGCTCGTCGCGCGTACAAAAGGATTAGTCGCCCGCTCCAAACTGATACTGGTTGGTACTGTGGGAATACCTTGGCTGCGCAGTTTCGCAATCTCTTCAATCCGGGCTTGCAGGGCCAAATTGTCAGGCTCTACTGTTATCGCAAATGCGGCATTGGCTTCGGTATATTCATGAGCGCAGTAAACTGTGGTGGCATCTGGCAGTGCCATAAGCTTTTCTAGACTCACCCACATTTGCTCAGCTGTGCCTTCAAAAAGGCGACCACAGCCCAGCGCAAATAACGTGTCGCCCACAAAAGCCACATCATCTTGCTCAAAGTAATAGGCAATATGGCCCGAAGTATGGCCTGGCACTTCTATAACCTTCACCTTAGTCGCACCAAATTCGTATAAATCGCCCTCAGAAACCTGCACATCAATACCGGGAATCCGATGCGCGTCATTGGCTGCGCCAACAATTGTACATCCCCATTGCGCCTTTAACGCTTCATTACCGCCCGCATGATCGGCGTGGTGATGGGTATTTAAAATATGCGTTAATTTCCAGCCCTTGGCTTCTAGAGCTGCGTTGATGGGTGCTACTTCTGGCGTGTCTACACTGGCGGTGGCGCCGGTGGCATTGTCATGGACCAAAAACCCGTAGTTGTCGTCAAGACAAGCAATCTGAAGTACTTCAATCGTCATAAAATTTCCTTAAAAAATAATAGGTTACTGGTTGGATGCCAGTGGAATAAATAAACATGTGCGCGACTCTCCCGCCACACTAGAACTCTTGTGACCACGCCCGGCGGTATCTTCCGCCAGTAAAATAGAACCGGGGCCGAGGCGCTTTATGGTGCCATCACCCACCTCTATATCTACCGAACCGGTCAAATTAACCACAAACTGACGTTGGGGTGCATTGTGAAAACCAAGATCATAGTCGCCGTCTACGTGTCTAAACATAACCCCCTTGGTCGGCCACATCTCCGAGATAGCCCCTACCTCTCCTTGATCTATGAGTTCTAAATACAATTCTTCAAAGTGGCTTTCGCCGTCATCTCCGGTAAATACACGGGTAATCTGCATACTCGCCCCCCCCCAATAGGTGTTCATTATCAACGCAATTATCGCAGATCCGCCGCCATGCTGACACATGCTTACAGAGCACAAAGTCACAGCTAAAGCACACTAATGCCACAGAGCTTCAGAACAGTGTATTCTACTGCCCATATGGTAAAGCCCGGTCAGCGCGCTTGTAAGCACCTGCATGGCAAACTAACTGAAAATTTATGACGCCTAAAAACCTAAAACCTA
>QXZU01000087.1 GCA_009886205.1 K189A clade bacterium
CCGACACATAAATTAGTACACGTTAGTTAATAACATTACCTGGCTTTTTGCCGGTTGGGCCAAGTTACTGTTGTTTAATTAGGCTTTAAACAGTTCTGTTTCGATGTCTGCAAAGGCTTTGAACTCCACCGCGTTGCCGCTGGGGTCGTGGAAGAACATAGTGGCTTGTTCGCCTACTTGGTCGGCGAATCTGATGTGTGGTTCTATAATGAATTGTATTTCATTGGTAATCAGCCGGTCGCGTAACGTTTTCCAAGTGTCCATTTCTAACACCACGCCAAAGTGGGGGATGGGTACGTCGTGGCCATCTACTGCATTGCTGGGGTCAACCTTGTTAGCAGTGCTGGTGGCTACCTCATGGCACACCAATTGATGTCCAAATAGGTTGAAGTCTATCCACTCACTGCTGCGTCTACCTATGCCGCAGCCCAATACATTGGCATAAAAATCTTCTGCGGCGTTTAGGTCTGTTACCGGAATAGCGAGGTGAAATGGCGTGAGTTGCATATTGTTGAACCGATATCTTCCGCCGTTTTGGCAAGAGGTTAAATGTGCCCGAGAGCGGCAGAGTTTTGTCTGCGAATTGTCTCGGCCGTGCTAGCGCAAAAGATAGCAAATGAACGCTTAAATATCCCCAGTACTTTTGTAAAAGTACTTGCTGTCAGCGCCCCCAGTTGGCGCGTTCTCATGGCGCTAATGGAAGTCTCTAGATTTAAACGGTGTTTCATGGGCTTGTACATCTTCCAACAATTCACTGGCGTCTTCTACGTGTCCTGCCACCACATGAATCACTCGGCCTTCGCGCTCTACAACGCCTTTAAACTTGAGCAATTGGCCTTGCAGTAACGCGGCGCGAAAGCGGGCCATAACGGTGGCCCAAATAATAATGTTGGTATTGCCAGTTTCATCTTCCAAGGTTAAAAACACCACACCGCTGGCGGTGCCTGGGCGCTGTCTGCCTGTGACGAGTCCAGCAATACGAATCAGTTGCCCTGATCTGCATTCTTCTAAATCTTGTGCGTGGCGGAAGCCTTTTAATGTGGGGTGGTTACGCAGCAGTGCCATGGGGTGGGGGCCTAGGGTTAACCCTGTGTAGCGATAGTCGTTGAGCATGTCTTCGCTCACCGTGGGCTTATTCAAATAGACGTTTTCATTACCCATGGCATATTGTTTTTGTGGGCGTTCCAAAGCTAATGGTGCTTCTATGCCGGTAACATCCCAGTGGGCTTGATGCCGGTGACCGACTAATCCGGCTAATGCCCCGGAGCGTGCAAGAAAACTCAATTGTTGATCATCTAAGCCTGCGCGCCGCGCTAGATCTTTAGCGTTGGAAATATGGGCGCTGTTTTGTGCGGCGCAAATGCGCTCACCAGCTGCGCGGTTTAGGCCTTTCACTAAACGTAACCCTAAACGTAGCACGGGTTGTTTAAGCGGCTGCTCTGGGGGTTCTAATGTGTGATCCCATTGGCTAATGGCAACATCTATTGGGCGTACTATTACATGGTGACGCTTGGCGTCTTGTATCAGTTGTGAAGGGGAGTAAAAACCCATGGGCAAGCTGTTGAGTAAGCCTGCGTAAAATGCAGCGGGTTGGTGGCACTTTAACCATGCCGAGATATATACCAGTAGCGCGAAACTGGCCGCGTGAGATTCTGGGAAGCCGTATTCACCAAACCCCTTCATTTGATTGAATATGCGCTCGGCGAATTCTTCACTGTGGCCGTTGTCACGCATGCCGTTAATCAGCTTCTCGCCAAAGTGTTCTAGGCCGCCGCGCTTTTTCCATGCCGCCATGGCTCTGCGTAGTTGATCGGCTTCTCCGGCGCTGAATCCGGCTGCCACCATGGCCAGTTCAATAACCTGTTCCTGAAATATAGGAATGCCTAATGTGCGCTCTAACACTTTACGCACGCCGGGGCTGGCGTAGGTGACAGGTTCTAACCCTTGGCGACGGCGTAAATAGGGGTGCACCATGTCGCCTTGAATGGGCCCTGGCCGCACAATGGCCACTTCTATCACTAAGTCGTAAAAGTTTTGTGGTTTTAGTCTTGGCAACATGGCCATTTGTGCACGGGATTCAACCTGGAAAACACCCACACTGTCGCCGGTTTGCAGCATTTGATAGGTGGCTTTGTCTTCGGCGGGTATTTGCTGAATGGTGAGCGGACTCGATACTTGGCCGCTGCTGTAACACAGGTCTAAGGCTTTGCGTATGGCGGTTAACATACCCAGTGCCAGTACATCAATTTTTAGCAGGCCTAAAATTTCTATGTCTTCTTTGTCCCATTGAATGACCGTGCGCTCGGGCATGCTGGCATTTTCTATGGGCACCAGTTGGGTGAGGGGGCCGCTGGAGATAATGAAGCCGCCCACATGTTGAGACAGGTGTCTGGGGAAACCTAAAATTTCGTTAAAGAAGCGAAAGAACTGTGTGGCTTGTGGGCTTTCTGGGTCTAGGCCTATTGAGCGGAAGCGCTCGTCTAACACATCTTTGTTGTCCCACCAGGCAATAGACTTAGACAATAGTTCTAGTACGCCAATGTCCAGCCCAAGGGCTTTACCCACGTCGCGGATGGCGCTGCGTGGGCGATAAGTAATCAGCGTGGCGGCCAGCGCTGCACGCTCGCGGCCATAACGCTTATAGATATATTGAATGACTTCTTCGCGTCGCTCGTGTTCAAAGTCCACATCAATATCCGGCGGCTCTTTACGCTCCATGGAAATAAATCGTTCAAACAACAGGTGCATGCGGGCGGGGTCTACTTCGGTAATAAATAGGCAGTAACAAACCGCCGAGTTGGCTGCCGAGCCACGACCTTGGCAAAGAATATTTTGGCTGCGGGCAAATTGCACAATGTCTTGTACGGTTAAAAAGTAGTGTTCGTAATTCAGTTGCGCCACTAACAATAATTCTTTTTCTATCAGTGCCAGCGTGTCGTCGGGTATGCCTTGGGGCCAGCGCTCTTGTGCCCCTGCAAAGGTCAGTTGGCGCAAGTAGGCCTTGGGGGTGAGGTGTGGGGGCACTAAATCTTGTGGGTACTCATAGCGCAGTTCCAGCATGTTGAATTGGCAAAGGTCGGCAATTTTTATGCTTTCAGCCAGCATTTCCGATGGGTATAGGGTGGCTAGTTCTTGTAGTGGGCGCAGGGTGCGCTCGGCATTGGCAAAACCTTGGTAACCCAGCTCATGCACATTGGTGTTCAGTTTTATGGCAGTGAGCACATCTTGCAGTGGCTGGCGCTCAGGGCAGTGGGTGTGCACATCATTGCTCGCCACTATGGGTAAACCCAAGCGCGAAGACAGGGTGAGCGCATGGGCAGTTTTATCTAAATCTTGGCCGTCTCTGAATAGCTCTAGCGCAATCCATAGCCGGCTAAACAATGCTTTTAACGCTGCGCCAGTTTGTCCTTGAGCTTCAATGCTTTGTCCCCCTGGCACCCATAATGCCAAGCAGTTTTTTAAGCCCCAGCGGAAATCCTCTAAGTACACTTGGTAGGTGCCTTTTTCTGAGCGGCGGCGTAATTTGCTGATGAGGGTTGAAAGCTGACCATAAGCGGCTCGGTCTGGAGCCAGCAAGATCAGTTTGTCGCGTCCGCTGGCAATGTTCGGGTTGCTTGAATGTGCGCCTTCCTCCTCTGCAAAGTCAGGGGTAATGATGAACTCCGAACCTATGATCAGTTTCATGCCGCATTCTTGTGCGGTTTTATGGGCTTTGACTAAGCCTGAGTATGAGCATTCATCGGTGATGGCTATGGCTTTATAGCCCAGCTCATAGGCGCGCTGAACCATTTCCTCTGGGTGTGATGCACCACGCAAGAAACTGTAGTTGCTGATGCAATGTAGCTCTGCAAATGCTGGCGGTGGTTGCGGGCTATTCGTTGTATTCGAATCTGTATTTGAATTTAAGGTTAAACCTAATGCGGTATTTAAGTCTTTCATGCGAAATAACCGTGTAGGTACCATGGGTTTGCAGCGGTTTTGCCGTGACTACTTGTGCCAGTCTGTTTGCTCGGCGATTCGGTGAAGGCCCAGCAAAGCGAGCCGTGTTTGTGCTTTGCAATGTAGTAGTCGCGAAAAATTGTGCTCTGCTTAGGCTCCAGGTGAAAATTACTTTGAATCCGCTCAGGCCCTTGGAGTAATTCTAATTCTGCAAAAGCGATCTGCCGAGGTGGCGAAAACAGCCATAACGGGCGTTTACCCATAAGCTCTGGGTTGGCAATTAAATGTTGTTCTGTTTTGTGAGCACTGCTTTTAACACTCCTTTTGGCACCACTTTTTCTTTGCCTGCTTTGGGCTTTTTGTAGTTGTGGCTGTAGTTGTGGCTGTGATTGAGGGCGTAGCTGAGGTTGGCTACTGTCTTGTTGCCAGGCTTTTTCCGGCGTGTATTTTTGCACGGGTTGTATGCTGCGGCAGGTATTTGGTCCTAGGCGTGCGGTGAGTTCATCTACTAATTCTGTAACTAGCCCCGTGGCGCTTTCTGTACTGCCAAATAGATCGCTATTTATGGCTTGAAGTGGGGCGATAACCTTGGCTTTGAGGCCAATGGAGAGTACTTCGCCCGGCAATTTGATGTTTTCTAACTGCAGATGACTCAGGCGCATAAAGTCGCCTTGGCGCTGCTTGCCACCGGCAAAGCCCACTTCAACGCTGATGCCGTTGCCGCGAAATGGCGCAAACTGCCATTCCAAGCTGACACAGGCTAACTGCCGGGCAATCAGCCAATGTTGTAGTTGCTGAGCCAAGTAGGGCATAGGCCCTTGCAGCAACACGGTTTTATTCATTATGGGTTTGAGCAGGTGCAGTTGCTGGGCAAAGTTGTTGCTGGGTTGAATGCCGTTTCGCGGCTCAACTAAGTCACCCTCAAGACGCCGTAAATAACGCACCAGACTTTGCCCAAAACGCTTACCTAGGCTGGCTTTTGGCAATGCGATCAATTGCCCAAGGGTATAAATGCCCATGTTGGCTAGGTGCTCAATGACGCGTTCTTTAACGTTATGGTGGCTTAAACCAATGCTGTGCAGCGGTACGCTATGTAGTTGTGTGGCGTTTGCACGGGCTAAGGCAACGGCGGCTTGTGGGGTGTGTGCTAAACGCGCAACACATTGATGGCCCATTTCTTCGCAAAGTTGGATGGCTTCCATAACCAGGCGCTCTTTACCTTGCCAAAGTCTTAAGCTGCCTTGAATTTCTATCAAAATGCAGTCTGGGGCTTCAAGGCTGACCATGCTGCTGAAGCGGTATAAGCATTGCCCAAGTGCATCTAAACGGTTGAACTCTCGAGCTTTGTCTCGAGCAAAGTAGGTAATTTCCGGGCTAATGCTGTGGGCGGTGGCTAATGAGCAGCCCAGTACAATACCTTCAGCTTCAGCCGCGGCATTGGCCAAGCTGACACGGTTTTCTTCTAATATGATCGTTGCCGGTTCTGGGTTTGTTGGCCCTGTTGCTTCTTGGCTTGGGGCTGTTTGCGCTGTTGATTGTGCTGTTGATTGTGCAGCTGTTCGTGCAGCGGAGATCTCAGGAGCAAACACATCTAAGGGCAGCTGAGGAAAATAAAGGGCAAGCCACAGGAGTGGTGCAGGGGGCTGAGATCTGGGTTTGGCGGACATAGGGCAGTGCTTACTTTAATGCAGCTTTAATGAAGCTTTAATGAAGAGAAGGCGCGGAGGTATTTTTGCTATTACCTTCGCTGAAGCCTTCCACATAACTTTCTACATAGTCGTCAAAAGAGTCTTCAGAAGAGCCTGCAGAGCTAACTTTGGTGAAGTTGTCGTCACGTTGCTTTTGTAGCGCCTCTTGCAGCGCTTCCTGCTGAAACTGTAATCCTTGCCACTGGTCTCGCCATAACGACAGTTTTTGCCTCACCGCATGGGCTGAGGTGTATTGGCTTTGGGTGACAGCAGCTATGGGCAGGGTTAAACCTTTGACCGGCCAGCCGCCTCGGCGCTTTATAATATCTACAGATAAATGTAGGGGATCTTTGCCTGGGCTTAACGCCAGCCGCAGCTCGGCTAAGCTTGCTTTGCTACTGGCTTCTATTGGGCGAAATAGCACACTTAACGTTGTGCCTTGTTTGGCTGCCAATTGCACTCGGCGAGTTTCTTTTAATGACAGTTTGCGCTCATCTGGCCAGACTAAAACCGCGCCACAGCTGCCTGATTTACAGGTGCGCTCCATAGCCCACAGCATTTCTTCATGAGATTTTGTGTAGATGAGTAAGATCTTACTGCTGTCTATGCCCGCAGCTTCTAAGGCTGGTGCATAGGGCGTGAAGGGCGGGTTGATCCAAGCCAGCCAGCGATTCTCTGCAAGCGTAGTTAACGCAGGTAACAGTAGGCGCAGTTCGCCAATGCCTGCGTGAGGCAAAATGAAGTCCACTAAGCCTGCATTGGGCCAGCCGCCCCCTGCAAGGCAGTCATCTAATGCGCTATAGCCGCTGGCAACGGTGTGGGTGGCCGAGGCTTTGGTCAGATCTTTGCCGCGCCACAGTTGTGGGTGCTTGAGCAGGTCTGCATAGGCTTGTTTAGAGGCTTTTGTGGGGGCTTTTGTTTCCGAATCTTCAGCTGTTTCCGAACTTTCTTTTGTTTTTGAAGCCTCTTTTGTTTTTGAAGCCTCCTTTGTTTTTAAAGTTTCTTCTATTTTTGAAACTTTTAGGCCATTGGTTGTGAGTTCTTTTTTGGATTCCTTTATAGACTCCTTTATGGGTTCCTTTATAGGTTCTTCTATGAGTTCTTCTATAATCTCTTTTTGGGGTTCTGGCGTCCGCTTATGCGCCTGATTGTATAAGAGGCCTTGGCTTGGGCTCTTTTTAGGTGGGGAGCTAGGTGGGGAACTAGGTAAAGAGCTAGATGATGCACTAGATGAAAAGCTAGGCGTCATTTTTGGTGTTATTTCAGGCGCAGCAAAGGGCAGCGTTACCTGTATAAAGGACTGCTGCATAAGCGCTGGCTGCACCATAGGATTGACTACTGTTTTGCCTGCTGTTTGATTTTTTTTATGAATTGGCATGCTTGTAAATTACGATTACTGGATAAATGTACAGTATCTTAATCTACTTGCCTTGAGCATTAGGTTCAAGTGCTCTTGAAAAGATTTTGTCTATTGTGGGGTTCGCCCGTCATCACCGCCCACTTACGCCCAAGTCTTTATCGCCGTTTTATTGCAACCCAAGCGCATCTTGCTTAGGCTGATGCCGGTTTCGAACTGTCCCATAAGCGTTTTTATTTGCAGGAATTAATATGAATTTTGATTACGACCTCTTTGTTCTTGGTGCGGGTTCTGGGGGCGTTCGAGCAAGTCGTATCTCCGCTTCTTATGGGGCTAAAGTAGCCGTTGCTGAGTCTATGTTTTTGGGTGGCACCTGCGTCAATGTAGGCTGTGTGCCGAAGAAGCTCTTTGTCTACGGTTCGCATTTTCATGAAGATTTTGCTGATGCCAAAAATTACGGCTGGCAAGTTGAGGCTGGGACGTTTGATTGGCCTGTTTTACGCGACAACAAAACCCGAGAAATTGAACGGCTGAATGGTATTTATGCCAACCTTTTAGACGGTGCCGGGGTAGATTTATTTGAGGGTCATGCTCAATTGGTGGATGCCAACACTATTAAAATTGGCGATAAAACTGTCACGGCGAAGTACATTTTAGTTGCTACCGGCGGCTGGCCAGTGGTGCCTGATATTCCCGGCAAAGAACATATAATCACTTCTAACGAAGCTTTCTATCTTCCTGAATTTCCTAAAGAAATCACCATCGTTGGCGGCGGTTATATTGCCGTCGAATTTGCTGGCATCTTTGCTGGGCTAGGGGCTAAAACTACGTTGGTTTATCGCGGTTCTATGTTCTTGCGCGGCTTTGATGACTCTATCCGCAGTTTTGTTAAAGAGGAAATCGAGAAGAAGGGCATAGACCTGCGCTTTGAAACCAATGTCACTGCTATTGAAAAAATCACTGGCGATGATGACGCGGTTCGTTATCAGTTAGATCTCACCACCGGCGAGCAGATTCAAACGGACTTGGTCCTTTACGCCACTGGTCGCAAGCCTAAGACCGCTAACTTGGGCCTTGAGCAAGCGGGCGTGGCCTTGGGTGATAATGGCCAAGTGCTGATTGATGATTATTATCAGACCAATGTGGACAACATCTTTGCCATTGGCGACGTTACAGACCGTATTCAGTTAACCCCTGTGGCCATTGAAGAGGGCATGTGTATTGCCAATAACCTGTTCACGGATAACCCCAAGAAGCACTTGGACTACCGCAATATTGCCACGGCAGTATTTTGTCAGCCGAACATTGGCACGGTGGGTTTAACCGAGGCCGAGGCGCTGGTAGATCATGCCGGTGATTTGGATATTTTTGAGTCTCGCTTTAAGCCCATGAAGCACACTATTTCTGGGCGTGATGAAGGCACATTTTTGAAAATGATTGTTCGCCGTAGTGACGATGTGGTGCTGGGCATTCACATGGTGGGACCAGATTCTGGCGAGATCATTCAGGGCTTGGCCGTGGCTATGGTGGCCGGCGCAACCAAGGCGCAATTTGACGCTACCGTGGGCATTCACCCCACAGCAGCGGAAGAGTTTGTCACATTACGATCAATTACTCGCGGAGCATAAAATGCACTCATATTTTTCAAGTCGCTTATTAAGCTCCTGCTTCGCGTTGGGCCACTTGTCCGGCAAGAAAGTCATTGGACAAGGGGCAGTGTTACTTTTGTTAAGTGCGCTGTGGACTACGCCAGCCCAAGCTAAAAACGTCATTTTGTTTTTGGGTGATGGTATGGGCATCAGTACCGTCACTGCCGCACGTATTTATGCAGGCCAGCTTAAAGGCGCCACAGGCGAAGAATACAGCCTAGCATTTGAAACTTTCCCTAACCTTGCCTTAATCAAAACCTATAACACCAATTCTCAAGTGTCCGACAGTGCCGGCACCATTAGCGCGATTTTGACCGGCGAAAAAACTAGGATTGGCGTTTCGGGTATTACCTCTAATGTTGCGCGCGACGACTGCGCCGCAGCGTTGGCTAACACGCTGCCGACAATTGCTGAGCTGGCAGAAGATGCGGGAATGGCTACGGGTGTGGTCTCTACTGCGCGCATCACACACGCGACGCCAGCCGGGGCCTATGCCCATACGCCCAATAGAGATTGGGAAGACAGTGCCTCTACCCCCGATGAGGCTGAAGCACTGGGTTGTATTGATATTGCTCAGCAGATGATTCAAATGCCCAATGGCGATGGTTTAGATGTAATTTTGGGTGGCGGTCGAGGTCAGTTTTTACCTACCAACCAAAACGACCCTGAATACCCTAAAAAGTCAGGTAAGCGCGATGACGGGCGCAACTTAATTGAAGAATGGTTGGCTAAGGACCCTACAAGACAATACGTTTGGAATGGCGACGGTTTTGCGGCGCTAGCAAGCAAGCAAGGCAAAATTGCGGGTCAGGTAATGGGCCTGTTTGAACCCTCGCACATGCAATTTGATACCGACAGAGCAAAAGATCCGGGCACCGAGCCTTCTATTGCGGCCATGACAGAGTTTGCTGTGAGCCAGCTAGAAGCCAAAGCTAAAGCCAGAGGCACAGGCTATTTTTTGTTGGTTGAGGCCGGGCGCATAGACCATGCCCACCATATTTCTAATGCTTATCGGGCACTGGAAGACACGGTCGCGCTTTCAGATGCCGTGCAATGGACAATAGATAACGTAGATCTAGAAGAAACTCTGATCATTGTTACCGCAGACCATAGCCATACTATGACCATTAGCGGTTATCCGCGTCGAGGTAATCCTATTCTAGGTGTGGTGGAAACCGAGCCGGGCAAAATTTTACCGGATGCTACGGGCAACCCTTATACAACACTGAGCTACGCCAATGGCCCTGGTTACAAGAAGCAGCAGCCAGACCTCACCGATATAGATACAACGGATAAGGACTACCAGCAGCTGGGTACTGTGCCCCTGATGATAGAGACTCATGCGGGCGAGGACGTAGCTGCATTCGCTGCGGGCAAGAGTGCCACTCAGGTACGCGGTGTAATGGAGCAGAATAAGCTCTTCAACGTTATGCACAGCGCGCTTTTTGATAAATAGCAGCCGAACCTAAACAGCGTTGCCGGGCCACCGCATCTAGCGCGTCAGTTAGCAAGAACAGGTATACACTGGGTTAACGCCCGTTAAGGATTAAACATGGATCAGATCAGCCAATTTTTTAATTTTTTGGATGGCATTTTAGGCAGTGCTGCCTATTTCCCCATCGCCCTGTTAGGCGCAGGCGTACTCTTTTCTTTTTATCTGGGTTTTCCGCAAATTCGCTTTTTTAAGCATGCTTGGGGCGTGTTGCTGGGTAAATATGCCAAGGATGAAGATCCGGGTGATACCAGCCACTTCCAAGCCTTATCAACTGCGCTGTCGGGTACGGTGGGTACCGGTAATATTGGCGGCGTGGCATTCGCCATATTTTTAGG
>QXZU01000088.1 GCA_009886205.1 K189A clade bacterium
TTGCGACAAAATTGTACCGGGACTCATCATGGGAGCGCTGCGTTTTGGGCATCTACCCATGTTGTTTATTCCGGCAGGGCCGATGCCTTCAGGTATCCCAAACAGCGAAAAGGCTGCGGTGCGCCAACTCTTTGCTGAAGGTAAAATTGGTCGTGAAGAATTGCTGGATGCTGAGGCGGCCTCTTACCATTCAGCGGGTACGTGTACCTTTTACGGCACTGCAAATAGTAATCAAATGCTCATGGAAGCAATGGGGCTGCAATCGCCCGGTGGGTCGTTTGTAAATCCCGAGTCGCCGTTGCGAGACGCGCTGACTATGGACGCATGTAAGCAAATTACGCGGATAACTGCCCAAGGCGGCGATTTAAGGCCGCTGGGCAAAATCGTGGATGAGCGTGCCATTGTGAATGCCATTGTTGCGCTGTTGGCCTCTGGAGGCTCCACGAACCATTCAATACACCTTATCGCCATAGCCAGATCGGCAGGCATTGTCATTGATTGGGATGACTTTAATGATTTGTCTAAGGTCGTTCCTCTTCTGGCTCGGGTCTATCCCAATGGTCAGGCGGATATAAATCATTTTCATGCTGCTGGTGGCACCACGCTGCTGTTTTCCCAATTGTTAGAAAACGGACTTATGCATAATGATGCTAATAGCATCTGGGGTGACAACTTTGCCTCGAGCTTGCGCGAACCGGTTTTACTGGAGGGCGAATTGCATTGGAGGCCCAGTGTAGTGCGCAGTTTAGATACGGATGTGATTGCCGCAATTGAAGAACCTTTTGATCAGGAAGGGGGCCTGCGTTTGTTACAAGGCAATCTTGGCCGTGGGGTGATTAAGGTTTCTGCGGTGGCTGCGGAGCATAGAGTGGTGACCGGGCCAGCTGTTGTCATCGCCGATCAGGACGCGCTGCAAGAAAAATTTGCTGCCGGTGAGCTCGATAAAGATTGTGTCGTTGTGGTGCGTTTTCAGGGACCGAAAGCAAATGGTATGCCTGAACTACATAAGTTAACGCCTCTGCTGGGTTCTTTGCAGAGTCGCGGTTTTAACGTTGCCTTGGTAACTGATGGTCGTATGTCAGGGGCGTCTGGGAAAATTCCGGCGGCCATTCATCTGTCTCCCGAGGCTGCTGCTGGTGGGCCTTTGGCTAAGTTAAGAGACGGCGATGTGATCACCCTAGATGCCAACACGGGGAGTTTGCTCTGTCATTGTCCAGATGACGTTTGGTCCGCTAGAACACTGAACAGTTCAGGGGCAGGCCCAACCAGCGGTGTTGGACGGGAGTTCTTTGCAAATTTTAGACGCGTGGTTTCTTCCGCAGAACAAGGCGCCAGTGTTTTGTTCGATGAAGTAGAGCATTAGACAAGTGATGCTGGATTGGTACTTAGTTGCGGACATTGGTGGCACCAATGCGCGTTTCGGCTTAGTCGCTCACGGCTCTGGCACGATCATAAGCATTGCGCGTTACAGCGTTGCAGAACACGAGTTTTTGTCCGACGCGATAGATCATTTTCTCCAACACGTGAATGGCTTAGCCGCTTGGCAACCCTTGCCCATGGCGGCCTGTTTAGCGCTGGCTTGCCCGGTGGAAGGCGACGTGATGCAATTTACCAACAGTCCTTGGCGTGTTGACCGTTACAAAGTGAATGCTCAGTTGGGTGGCGCGCCTATCGATATCATTAATGATTTTGCAGCGGTGGGTTATGCCGTGTCAGATTTGCACAGTACCGATTGGCGGCAACTAGGCGGTGGTGAGGGTTTGGCTAATGCGCCCATTGTTGTTTTAGGACCAGGTACTGGCCTAGGCGTGTGCAGCCTTGTGCCGGTAGGGCAAGGATTTACTGTGGTGCCCGGCGAAGGTGGCCATGCGGACTTTGCGCCCATAGATGCCCAAGAAATAGCTGTGCATAAAATACTCCAAGCGCGCTTTGGGCGTGTTTCCGCTGAACGGCTTTTGTCTGGGGTAGGCATTTTGAATATTTATCAAAGCTTGGCGCAGCTCGCTGGTAAGCCGCCCTTACACGCTAAGCCTGAAGATATTCATGATGCGGCCTTAGTCGGTATTGAATCTTTGGCGGTGAAAAGCCTTGAACTGTTCTGTCGAGTTTTGGGTTCATTTGCGGGCAATTTGGCGTTAACCCTCGGTGCAAAAGGTGGCGTTTATTTTGCTGGCGGCATTGCGCCCAAATTGCTGCCTTTTTTAGAAAGTACCGAATTTCGTCATCGCTTTGATGCGAAAGGGCGTTTTCGTAGTTATCTCTCGGATGTGCCTGTCAGGGTTGTGACTAAAGATGACCTTGGGGTACTGGGCGCGGCCAACAAAATACTTCAAAACAAGGATTGAAATGAAATTGTCTATTCGAGATTTGCTTATGCAGGCGCCGGTAGTGCCAGTGATTCAAATCAGTGATTCGCGCACCGCTGTGCCCTTGGCTCGTGCGTTAGCGCAGGGCGGGCTAAAGGTATTGGAAGTTGTGTTGCGCACGCCAGAAAGTTTGGCCGCAATTAGAAATATTATTGCTGAGGTAGATGACGTAGTTGTGGGTGCCGGCACTGTGCTCAATGCAGAGCATTTCTCTTCCGCCGAAGAGGCAGGGTGCCAGTTTGTCGTCTCGCCTGGCTTAACTGAAGCCATGCTTAAAACCGCCGCCCAGTCCAGTATGGCCTTTTTACCAGGGGTCGCAACAGCGAGCGATCTCATGCGCGGTTTAGACAGTGGTTTAGATACTTTCAAGTTTTTTCCTGCCGAGACCTCTGGTGGTGCTGCTGCTTTGAAGGCGCTTTCAGGTCCTTTCCAAAGCGCAAAATTTTGTCCAACGGGCGGTATTAATTTAAATAACATGCAGCAGTATTTGAGCTTGAATAGTGTGCTGACGGTGGGGGGATCTTGGTTGAACCCGGCGGAACTTGTGGTGGCTGAAGATTGGGCGGGTATAAGCGAACTTGCTCGGCATACGTGCGAGCGGGTGAGTAACTCATCCAGCGCTCAGGGAGCGCGCTAATGGAACTTGCTCAAGATGTAGAACTGGTGCTTTTTGGCGCCGCTGGGGATCTTTCCGGTCGTAAGCTTTTTCCGGCGTTACTGCATTTGGAAGCATGCGACTTGCTGGAGGCGCAGTTCAATATCCTTGCTTTGTCCAGAGAAGAGTTGACCACCGAAGCCTTTTTACAAGAACTCAAACCAAAAGCGCAACGTTATCTAGACAGTACGCGTTGGAGTGAGGCGTTATGGGAGAAGTTTGCGAAGCGTTGTCGTTACGTGCAAATGAACTTTGATCAAGCAGCGGATTTTGACAAGTTAGCAAGCACGCTGCGAGACTCAGTCACACGAATTTTTTACTTTGCCACGCCTCCGAGTTTGTTTAAAACCATTTGTACCAATCTAGGGTCGGCCGCTTGTTTAAATGCAGATTCTCGAGTGGTTTTAGAAAAACCCATTGGCAATGATTTGGCCAGCAGTCGTGTGGTTAACGAAACCATAGATCAATATTTTACTGAGCGACAAACTTACCGGATTGACCATTACCTAGGTAAAGAGACGGTGCAAAATTTGCTGGTGCTGCGATTTGCCAACAGATTCATTAATACTCAGTGGGATCAGTCTTGTATTGATCACGTGCAAATTACTGTGGCTGAAACTGTAGGTATTGAAGGTCGCTGGTCGTATTACGAACAGGTGGGGCAGCTTCGCGATATGGTGCAGAACCATTTAATGCAGCTGCTGTGTCTAGTTGCCATGGAACCGCCGAACGCAATGACCGCTGAGGGAATCAGGGACGAGAAGGTGAAAATTGTTAGAGCCTTAAGGTGTATTGACTCTAGCAACGTGGCTGATCACGTTGTGCGCGGTCAGTACACAAACGGATTCATTGGTGACCGCGGGCTACCTGGCTACTGTGATGAAGCGGGTAGTGAGTCGGACAGCAGTGATACAGAAACCTATGTTGCGATAAAGGCACATATAGATAATTGGCGCTGGGCAGGGGTGCCGTTTTATTTGCGCACGGGCAAACGGTTAGCTGAGAAAGTCACCGAAATTGTGATTTGTTACAAAAGCTTGCCGCATAATATTTTCTCCCACGGCGAGAATATTCCTAATCGCTTAGTTATTCGCTTACAGCCCAACGAAGGCATAGAAATGCAGATGGTGTCTAAGCTTCATAGCCTCAAAGACAAAATGGGCTTGGTCAGGCAAAACTTAAATTTAGACTTTTTGGGCTCCTCCGGTATGGATCGTATCCCTGACGCCTATGAGCGCCTGTTTTTAGATGCGATTAATGGCGACCAATCGCTCTTTGTAGGTCGCGAGGAAATTGAGGAAAGCTGGCGTTGGTGCGACTCATTGATTCAGGCTTGGGAGCAGCAGGGCATGCGAGTGAAATCTTATCCGGCCGGTTCTATGGGTCCCACTCGTGCGGATCTTTTGATTGAGAAAGATGGGCGTAGCTGGCATGAGTAATCCTTCGGTCGCAGCCTACGGTTCTATCTCATCCTTAGATGAAAACCTTGCGGCGCAGATTGTTGATGTGCTTGTTGCCGCCATCGCAGCCAGAGGGGAAGCGAGTCTAGTGGTTTCAGGCGGGTCCTCGCCCATTGGTTTTTTTCAGTGTCTGTCGCGCTTTGATATTGCCTGGCAGCGAGTCAGCATTTGGCTTGCCGACGAACGCTGGGTGAGTGCTCAAGACGCACAAAGTAACGAGAAGTTGGTGCATACACATCTACTGCAAAACTTCGCGGCAAAGGCTCGATTTATGCCCTTAGCCGGAGAGCATTTTTCTTCTGGGGCGAGCGCCGAGCAAGCTGCGCTAGGGTTGCAGCAAACACATCAGCACCAAAGTGCATTCGATTTAGTGATCTTGGGTATGGGCTTGGACGCGCACACCGCTTCTTTATTTCCGGGTATTTCGGAGCTAGTCACGGGATTAGACGCGGCTAGCGATAGCCACTTTATAGCGACCCAGTCGCCGGCTGCGCCGCATCAGCGCATCAGCATGACCTTAGCTCGGTTGGTCAATGCGCGGCAGGTTTACCTGCATGTAACCGGGCAAGAGAAGGTTGCAGTACTGCAAGACGCGTGGCTAAACAACGATCCCCACAACCAACCGATTGCATCATTCCTGCATCAAAGCACTGTACCGGTTACTGTTTTTAGCGATCAAGCGTTCAATTTTTAGGCGCGTAATTTCTCGGCATGCTGTTGGCCCGTGATGGCAAAATGTG
>QXZU01000089.1 GCA_009886205.1 K189A clade bacterium
GGCAATGAGGCGTGCGTCAGCCAGCCAGTGTGATATGGCATCACCGCTGCTTGGGTCTGCTGCGCAATAAAACTCTGTTCTGTTACAGGTAGAAATAATGGCCACTTCAGAGACACCTGAAATGTCATTGGTCACAGATTTCAGAGCTTGAGCTAACTTTTCTTCGGGAAAGGCAATGCGCTCCCTAAGATCTAGCGAGGCGGTGCGATAATTTAAACCGTATGCCAATATGCTCATGAATGTAAAAGCAGCGAAAAATGACTGGCGATGATAACAGAAGGTGGGCCAAGCCATTAGTCTCTTGATGTTAGATTTATGTTTGCCCGGTATGTCTGTTTTCCATGCGCAAGTCGGAAAAACGAGTATGCGACCAGCAATGTTGTGCAGTTCTGTGGTTCTCAACCCTATATTTGGATGTAGCCCAAGATGAAATTTACCTCCTACACCCCACTACACAGCGGGCGTTTCATAGCCACCAACGCTGCCGTCCTGCGCAGAATTTTAGCTTGGTGCCTTCAAGCCAGTGTTCTGGCTTTGTTGTTGGCGGGCTGTGCGGGGCTGCCAGCTAATAAAAGTCTTAACCTCGCCGCCACAAGTTATACGGTGAGCGGCAAATTGATCATTATTCAACCTGAGCAGCGCAGCAGCGCGCGCTTTCGTTGGTCTCAGCAGGCAGAAAATTTCCAAATGGCGCTCTGGGGACCATTAGGCGTGGGCCGCACATTAATTGCTGGGTCACCGGCCTATGCTGAGCTAACTCAAGGCACTGAAGTGATTGACCAAGGCGCCCCCGGCGCAATTATGCAACAGCAGCTAGGTTGGTCAGCGCCCATTGAAGTTTTCCCCTATTGGGTTAAAGGCACTTTTGCGCCAAGTGTTGTGGTTGAAACGGTTGAAAAAGATGAGCTGGGCCGCCTGGTTAGATTTTCGCAAGCGGGGTGGTCTGTGAGCTACGCTGATCATGTGCAAGACGAAGGCGGTTGGCGGCCAGGTCGAATCACTATTGCGGGCCGAGATCTGCAGCTGAGATTGATTCTCGCCCCGAAAAGTGCCAAATGAGCAAAAACAGCCAAAAACAATGCCCTCCTTTAGTCTTTAGCGGTGGTTTAGCTGCAAAGGTGTTTGACACTTCGCGGCGCTATCTGGACAATAGCGCGCTTGAAAAAGTGGCTGGAAAGGCCGCGGCTCCTTAAAGTCGCAGCGCCACTTTTTGATATTTGTCTTCGCTTTTGATAACCCTTTCGGGCACTCAGATAAGCAAAGAAGGCAAACTAAAATAAAGAATAGAATATTCTAGAATAAGAGAGCATGCAGTCGCCGCGCGAGCGCAATGACTGCATAGAAAGATCTCATGCGATGTGGGAACACATTGCACAAAAGTTCTTGGGGTGTCGCCAAGCGGTAAGGCACCGGGTTTTGATCCCGGCATGCGCAGGTTCGAATCCTGCCACCCCAGCCATTCATACTGTTATTTGTTCGAGATCAAGGTCTTCGCGAAAACACTTGGGGAAAGTGAAATGGCTAATTTAATGTTGTTTTCTGGTGGCGCGAACAAAGATTTGGCTGCCAGAGTTGCCAAGCAACTGCACCTAGATTTGGGCCACGCGGATGTGGGCCAGTTTAGTGACGGTGAAGTTACCGTAGAAATCCACGAAAATGTGCGTGGCAAAGATGTGTTTTTGTTGCAATCAACTTGTGCGCCAACCAGCCACAATTTGATGGAACTTTTAATTATGGCTGACGCATGTCATCGCGCTTCAGCCCATCGAGTCACCGCAGTTGTGCCTTATTTTGGTTATGCGCGCCAAGACCGCAGGCCGCGTTCGGCTCGGGTAGCGATCAGTGCCAAGGTTGTGGCGGACATGATCAGCACTGTGGGGATAGACAGAATTCTTACAGTAGATTTGCATGCTGACCAGATTCAGGGGTTTTTCAACATCCCGGTAGACAACATTTATGGTTCGCCGGTTTTGGTCGACCATATTATGGCGCAAAAGTATGTTAACCCCATCGTCGTATCACCCGATGTGGGTGGTGTGGTTAGAGCAAGAGCAATCGCCAAGCAGATCGATGATTTAGATTTGGCCATTATTGACAAGCGTCGCCCTCAAGCCAATGTGACTGAGGTGATGAATGTGATCGGTGATGTAGAAGGTAAGACCTGTATCATTGTTGACGATATTGTAGATACCGCAGGGACCTTATGTACTGCCGCTGAAGCACTGAAAGCTGAAGGCGCTAAAGAGGTAGTGTGTTATATCACTCATGCAGTTTTCTCTGGCCCAGCCATTGAGCGCATAGCGGCTTCCAAACTGGACAGAATGGTCGTGACTGACACCATTCCTTTGTCAGCAGAAGCGAAAGCCTGCAACAAGATCTTTCAGTTAAGTTTAGATCGTTTACTGGCCGAGTCTATTCGGCGGGTAAGCAACGAAGAATCCATCAGCGCGATGTTTCGATAACCGAAGCTTCTCGCCCTTGGTGCAAAAGAGCCGGCAGATTGGTCGCAGATCAGCCAGCAACGACAATTAAAATTTTGGAGATACAAGATGTCAGATAATATTCAACTGACCGCGGAACTCCGAACTGATGTAGGGAAAGGTGCGAGCCGCCGTCTACGTCGTTTGGAAGATAAAGTGCCCGGCATAATTTATGGTGAGGGCAAAGATCCTCAGATGCTCACGCTATCGGCGAACGAAGTGGGTAAAGCCATGCAGTTCGAGGCCTTCTACTCGCAAATTATCGATCTAAGCGTCGGTGGTAAAAAAGAGCAGGCAGTAGTGCGTGATATGCAGCGTAATCCAGCCAATGAACGCCTTCTACACATCGACTTTTTGCGCATCAGCGCCAATAAGGCCATTACAGTAAGTGTGCCATTACACTTCATTAATGAAGAAGCTTGTGTGGGTGTTAAGACCGAAGGCGGCACGCTGACACATAACATGACCGAAGTGGAAATCACCTGTTTGCCTGGTGCACTGCCTGAATATATCGAAGTTGATATGGCAGAGGTTGCCGCTGGCGTTTCTATCCACCTCAGCGATCTGATCATCCCTGAAGGCGTTGCAATTGCGGCACTGGCCTTTGGCGAAGATCGGGACATCCCTGTTGCCAGTGTTACTGCCCGTCGTGGTGGTGGTGATGAAGAGATCAGTGATGAGCCTGCGCAGCCACCTGCGTCTGCCGATGCTGACGAAGAAGGCGGTGAGGGTTAAATACCCGTCCGTTCTAGTTAAGACTTTCAGCAATTCGCATAAATTATTTAGCGCGAATTGCTGCAAAGTCTGCTGGGTTTTGATTCCGTTTATTCCACACACGTTGCTGTTTCCAGCAAAAAAGCTACCCCAGATGACAGTTGGTCTATCAAGATGACCGCTTTAAAGCTCATCGTAGGGCTGGGTAACCCCGGCGCTCAATACGAAAAAACGCGCCACAACGTGGGCGCGGTTTGGGTCAGAGAACTCGCTCACCGTTTTAATATTCCCCTTGCCCAAGACACCAAGTTCAAGGGCGAAATCGGCCGTGGCGTTATTGCCGGTGTAGACCTGAGATTACTGATACCCAGCACCTTTATGAATTTAAGTGGCGACTCTAGCGGCGCGGTGGCGCGTTTTTATAAGATTGAACCAGAAGAAATATTAGTTGTTTATGACGAGGTTGCCTTTGAACCCGGCGTGGTGAAGTTAAAGAGTGGCGGTGGCGACAACGGTCATAACGGCGTAAAGAGTGTTCGAGCGGGTTGCGCTAATCAAGATCAGTTTCATAGATTACGTATTGGGGTAGGTCATCCAGGCTCCAAAGACAAAGTAAACGCTTACCTCACTCAGCAAACACCCCAACAAAGCGAGCGCGAGTTGACCGCGGCATCTGGTCATTTTGCTGAGGCATTGCTTGCTGATATGGTGGCGGGCAACTGGCAAAGTGCAATGACCGCATTACATTCGCCGCCGTTATCAGAAAAAGAGCTACAAGAAAAAGCTGAGAAAAAGGCCCAGCTCAAAAGCAAAAGAGATGCAGATCTAAAGATGAAAAAGGCAGCCATCGAGGCGGCTAAAGACACCGATCAGGGTACTTAACCCAGCATTTTTAAAAGATGAAACGCGCCTGCATTAATAAGTAATAAATGCAGGCAAGCTTCAAAATGTATTAGTCAGAATTTCTCTAGGAGAATAATAGTGGGATTTAATTGCGGCATTGTAGGTCTACCCAACGTAGGCAAGTCGACACTCTTTAATGCGTTAACCAAAGCGGGCATTGATGCGGAGAACTTTCCATTCTGCACAATTGATCCCAATACCGGCGTTGTACCCGTGCCAGATCCACGGCTGCTGCAGCTAGCCGAAATTGTTAAGCCAAAGAAAATTATTCCAACCAGCATGGAGTTTGTAGACATTGCAGGCTTGGTTGCAGGCGCGTCTCAAGGCGAAGGTTTGGGTAATCAATTTTTAGCTCACGTGCGTGAAACCCAAGCACTGGCCCATGTCGTTCGATGCTTCGAAGACGACAACGTAGTGCACGTTTCAGGCAAGGTCTCGCCCGCGGATGACATTGAAATCATCAACACTGAATTGGCTCTAGCTGACCTAGACACAATGCAAAAGGTGCATGACCGAGTCAGTCGCGTGGCCAGCTCTGGAGACAAAGAAGCTAAGGCCTCTCTACAGCTGTTAGAGAAGGTTCGGGTGGCGTTAGAGGCAGGCGATCCAGTGCGCTCGGTAGAGTTCACAGAAGAGGAGCACGCGGCCCTGCACGAGTTCCACTTCATTACCGCCAAGCCCATTTTGTACATTGCCAACGTTGCCGAAGATGGCCTAGAAAATAATCCATTGGTAGATGTTGTGCGTGGCATTGCAGAAGCAGAAGACGCAGAAGTAGTGGTGGTGAGCAATAAAATTGAATCAGATATAGCCGAACTAGACGACGAAGAACGCGCAGAATTTCTACAAGAATTAGGGCTTTCTGAGCCGGGTCTAAATAGAGTGATACGCGCCGGGTACAAGTTGCTTGGTCTGCACCAGTATTTTACTGCTGGCCCGCAAGAAGTACGCTCATGGACAGTGCCTATCGGAGCCAAAGCACCTCAAGCAGCCGGTGTAATTCATACTGATTTTGAAAAAGGTTTTATCCGTGCGGAATGTATAGCCTTTGAAGACTATGTCACCTTAGGTGGAGAGTCCGGCGCCAAAGATGCAGGCCGTTGGCGGCTAGAGGGCAAAGAGTACGTGTTGTCAGACGGCGACGTACTGCACTTCCGCTTTAACGTATAACGCAAAAAACGTAAGGCAAACTCGGGCTGGCAGGCGATCGCATGTCAGTCCACGAACTGTTCGCGTTCGTAATTATTGGCTGAAGGTCTGTCAACAGGACGCACTTAGCCCTTCATTCCGTTCCCCTATTTGTCTCCAGTTAAGCGCTGTTTATGTGCTGTGTCCCACGTACCTATATCCGCGCGGCGGCTACATCGCAGAAAGTTTTTGCGTATGATCACAGTTGTTGGCGAAAACGGTCGCGTTAGCACCGCCGACAATATGCTGGCAACGGACTTCGCGCTTCCTCCAAATGTATGGGTATAAATTCCGGCGGCTTTCAAGGCACCATACTCTAGTTTCTGTGCTAGAAGTTTTTATACGCCTATAAATAGGAAGCCCCGTGCCGGTTAGGTTATCTAACCATATGCCGTCTGACGCAAAAAATATTCCAATTGTCCGAATCCTAGTGAGTGCAAAACGCATCCATAGTTCTCTGTTAGCACAGAGGATTAACGCGCACCGCTGGGAATGTTATTACGCATGCGCACTTTGTTTTGGAAAGGACCGTAGACTTTATGAGTAATGCTCAACAAAACTGCGCGTCTAGTGATGTCTACTTAGATTCGAGAAAGCAACTAAACGCGCATGCGCAATATAAAAATGGTAGGGCTAATAGTAGCGAAGGAATGTAATAACGAACATGCTGAATATAGGACAAACCAGTTTTAATATACGTGTGCCGAGCCTGCCACGTGACGAATTTGAGCTTTACTCTACGAATTTATTTGACGTATGGGAAAGAGAAATAGCAGGCGCAATTTCCTTCGACGATTATGCCATATCCCTCGAAATTGAAGAGGGATCAATAACAGGACGTGGAAAAATAGCGATAGTAGCGGGTGCTCTCTATTTTGGTATTGGTAACTACGGTGGTTTTATTGGAGGCTTAGAAACTATATACGATCAGGTTATATACGTCGGAGAGCGTCTTTTTCAAGAAGCTAAAGCTCCTGTAGGTGGCAACAGTGCATATGCTTCGAAAAGAACCAACGCTGGTGCCATCTCGTCGATGAGACGCTTGTTTGAGCGGGTTCAAAATAGATCAATGACCGTCGATGAAGCAATGAGTGAGTTTGAAACCTTGTTAGGCGAAGAACTTGACGAAAACTCTGAATTTGTCCAAGAAATGCGACGCCAACTGGAATCTGCACCAGCATACCCTGAACAGCTAAGTTTTACGGACGATGATTGGGCGGAATTAGATGCGCCAGAGTCACCTGTAAAAGTACCAGGTAGGCCAAAGCGAAATCCATCGCCTCCTCCAGAGCACTTTAGAATAGAAATATGGAGAGAATCAAGGAATGACCAAAAGCATGTTAGATTCACAAGGGTTAAGTGAAAAATTTCCTAACAAATCAATCCAGCGGATAACGCTAAGCGTTACTCGCTGATTGAGGCGTTTGGTATTTGAAGAAGTTTCGCTTCGTCGAGCGAATAAAGTTAAGGGAGTTAAACTAATGAAGCGATTGATTGACCTTGAAAACGATGAAGTAAAACAACATTTCTTAAAATGTAGTAGCTATTTTAATGGCGATCTTCCCAAGTACATAAGCTTTCAACCACTTATCACAGCAGTATCAGAGGTGATGAATGGAAATGGATACAAGCAATTTAAGTCTAAAAATCCTAGTGGCCTATCGGGAGTAAATTACAATCTTATTGCAAATAAAGATGGGAAGCTCGCTTGGCGCCCATATGAATTAATGCATCCAGTGATCTATGTGTCATTGGTTAATGTTATTTGTAAAGGTGATAACTGGAGCATCATTAAGGGTAGGTTTTCGGAGTTTGAGAGTGGTGCAGTGGAGTGTTGTAGTGCACCAGTTATGGCTGTGGATAATCAAAGTGATGTTGCTACACAAGTGAAGAACTGGTGGCAAAAGGTAGAACAATGCTCCCTTAAATATTCAGTCGAATTTAGTCATGTTCTTCATACCGATGTGACGGATTGCTATGGCTCGCTATATACACA
>QXZU01000009.1 GCA_009886205.1 K189A clade bacterium
TCCTCAGAGTTCAGGGACTAGCGTTGGAGGAATTCAGCCGTATTGTCGTTAATGAAAGACTTATCCTCGGCTGCCACACCGAGCCCCGCTAAGTGTCCCCACAAGGTAGGGATAACGGCCAGCGTGACGTTTGGAATGAGCTTTGCCTCAGCGCTCAAAGCATCGATGTGAAAATACATATCGGTTTGCGACGGCATATAAAGGACCTCAGCTTTAATTGAGCCTAGGGCTTTCTCCGCGCTCCCGCCAAATCCTGACGTATTGCCCACATGATTATTTTGCCAAGTTGCCGCCAGTCCCAGTAAGTCGTTGGCGTCCCAACTCAATACCAAACTCTGCATAAAGCCAATCATGTCGTCAGAGCTTTTAAGTCCCATTTCTTCATAGAGACCCAAACGAAACCATTCTTGGGAGGTACCCCACGCGGCCCAATGGGTGCCGCCCGCTTTGAGGCCGAGTTCCGGTGGCTGGACATAGTTTCCCTCAAGAAAGTGCGCGTCTGCTTTTATAGCGGCTTTGAAACCTTCTAAGCGAATTGCGCCATGCGGGTATTCTACTGCTGAGCCCGCCAGTCCAATTACTTTGTCCATAAAGTTCGGGTAGCTCACTGCCCATTGAAAGGCTTGTTGCGCACCCATTGAGAACCCAAGCACTGCCTTGATGTGGCTAACAGCAAATTTTTCGGTCAATAGTCGGTAAGTGGCGTGAACGTTGTCTCTTATTGAGATAGCGGGAAAGTTGGGTCCGTTAAAAGGCGCAGGCGTATTGCTCGGCGAACTAGACAGGCCGTTTTGAAACATGTCCGTTGCGACAATAAAATATTTCTCCGGGTCTAAGGCGAGACCTGGCTGAATAAGAAAATCAAATCCATGGTGGTCGCCTAAATAGGCTGATGGAACGAGTATGACGTTGCTGCCATCGGCCTTCAGTTTGCCGTGGGTCACGTAGGAGAGTTTGGCGTTGGGAAGTACCGTGCCGCCTTCAAGGGCGAAATCTCCCAACTCAAATATTTGATGATTGCCCTCGGCCAGCGCTGGCAGGGCTGAGGTTGTTATTGCCGTCATTAAAAGCAGGGATATTATTATTTTCATTGGATTATCCATTTCTTGAGGAACAAGATTGCTGGCATAAGGTTGCACAGCAATCTTTTTTTCCTTTCTCTTCTTTTCTTCTTTTTTTGGTAGGGGACGTATTGAGAAGGTCGTAGACAAGCTAAATGCTAGACCCCAATACGCATCTGCCCCAAAAAGTTCATTTTGCCCAAGGGCGCGCCTTGCATACGTAAAATGTCGTAGGCAGTAGTTGCATGGAAATACAGGTTCGGTAGCGCAAAGGACTGAATAAAGTTTTCGCAGGTAAATGGAATTGCGGTTTTGCCCATTTTGAATACTACGGTACCACCGCTGAGTTCGTTAATGCTTGCCGGTTCCAGAGCCTTAAGCGCATCAACGGTTTGCTGAGTCAATGCCAGCAAGCCAGCATAGTCCATTTGCTCGTAACCGCTTGGAGGACCAAATTCGCCGTTTTGTAGACCTTTGATGGCGCCCAGAGATTGGTGCGTGACGCAGACAATCTGAAAGTGAAAGCCAGCCATATCTGGGTGTAGGGTGTTCGCAACAATGTCATCTAGGTTGATGTTATTTTCGGCGCAATGTTGTTGGCCAACCTGCATGATCCCAACCGTTGCTTCAGCCATTTGTAAAAAAGACCCAACACTCAAATCATATAAAGATGTAGACATAGTAAACCCCAGTTATTTCTCTTTAGCTTAACAACATACTGGCGGTTCATGTGAGTGCTTGGGTAAGATTTTTGGCATACGGCAGCTTGGTTTTTTTATGTCATGATGTTGAGCAAATCTATGGAGTAGGAAGATGAAAAATTTACTTTTTCTTGTTTTGGGTGCGCTCGCACTGAGTTGCTCCGGACCGCTGATTGCTGGCGATGGGTCGCAACCTGCCAAAACCTCCGTTGTACCGTCTGTTTCAATGGAAGCGGATTTTGCTTTTTATGGCGACAATATCCTTACTTTTGCCGAGCAGCCTACGCCCACTGATTTTGTCGCCGTTAAGGATGAAAAAATTGTTTTCGTTGGCGATCGTAAAGACTGGCGCGGCAGTGTTGGTCGTGTTGTTTTGTTAGAGGGTCAGGCCCTGCTGCCAGGCTTTATTGACGCACACGGTCATATTTCCTTTCACGCGCGCGTGGCGAGTTTGGCTAATGTGGCATCCCCCCCGGTCGGTCCAGCAAAAGACATTCCCGGATTGCTCCAAGAACTAAAGAACTACGCGGACAGCAGAACGTTGACCAAGGGCCAATGGATTATCGGGATAGGCTACGACGACTCTCTGCTGCTTGAGCAGCGCCACCCCACCAGAGATGACTTAGACAAAGTGTCTAACACGCACCCCATTATGCTCATGCATGTGTCGGGGCACTTAGCGGCGATAAATTCGAAAGCTTTAGAAATTGCCCAGCTCAATGCCGAATCCAAAGACCCCGCAGGCGGTGTGATCAGACGCTACCCCGGTACAACCCAACCCAATGGCGTTTTAGAAGAGTCTGCGACTTACGTAGTAAGAAAATATATGACGGCTAGCAAAGAACCCTTTGAAGAAATTCATCGAGGCGTTTTAGATTATGCGCGCTATGGCATCACCACGGCGCAGGATGGCGCAGCGTCGCCTCAAGTGGTGCAGTTGTTGCAAGCTTCAGCGGCTTACCGCAAATTCCCCATTGATGTGGTGGCCTACCAAACGGCAAACGAGCGCTACCTCAACGAACCAGATTTGGCCTTGCCTGTTCTTGCCCCGTATGAAAATGGTTTTCGTGTTGGCGGGGTGAAGATGGTTTTAGATGGCTCGCCTCAGGGTAAAACGGCTTACTTGACGAAACCCTATGAGGTGCAACCTCACGGGCAGCATGCTGACTATCGTGGCTATCCCATCATGCCGGCGGCTTCTGTAGATGCGCTGTTTGATAAATTCATCAGTGCAGACATTCCATTTCTTGCCCACGCTAACGGCGACGCCGCTGCGGATTTGTTTATACAAGCGCTTACTAAAAGCTTAGAGGGCAAAAAATCGAAAGATCACCGAAGCGTTATGATTCACGCGCAAACCGTGCGCGATGACCAGTTGGATAGCATGGCGGCCATGAATGTTATTCCGTCCTATTTCTCGGCCCACACATTTTATTGGGGCGATTGGCATAGAGATTCAGTGCTCGGTTTAGAACGCGGTAGTCGTATAAGTCCCACTGCCAGCAGTCTGGCAAAAGGCATAACATTTACCTTGCATAATGACGCACCTATTGTGCCCCCAGATGTGATGCGTTTAATTTGGGCCACGACTAATAGGCTTACTCGTAGCGGTCAAGTATTAGGTCCAAACGAGCGTATTTCGGTGGAAGAGGCTTTGAAGGCAGTCACCCTGAACGCTGCGTATCAATACTTTGAGGAAGACCGTAAAGGTTCTATTGAAGTGGGAAAGCAGGCAGATTTTGTGGTGCTGTCGGCAAATCCGTTGAGTGTCGCAAAAGAGAATTTGCTGAACATCAAAGTACTGCAAACTATTGCGCGTGGCACGACTGTCTTTTCGCTTGAAGATGAAACGACCGAGTAGTGCAGCAATATATTGCCACGATCAGCAGTGATCAAAATGAATAAACTAACAAGATCAAGTGAGCGCACCCCATGTTAAATTTTCTTGAGACTGCCATGGCCGCATTAGCCGCAGGCCTTACCTCCATAGTATTTTTTAAAGTCGAATTTTTCGGTGTAGGTGTGCCCCTCATTGTGCTCTGGCTGGTTATGGGCGCGGTCTTTTGCACAGTCTATTTCAACTTCATCAACATCCGCGGCTTTGCCACGGCAGTAAAATTACTCACCCAAAAGCCTAAATATAAAAAGGGTACGGTTGGCGAGATTACTCACTTTCAAGCGTTGACCACCGCGGTGTCGGGTACGGTGGGTATCGGTAATATTGCCGGTGTGGCAGTGGCTATTTCTTTAGGCGGCGCAGGTGCTGCTTTTTGGTTGGCAGTCGCAGGCTTCCTAGGTATGTCGACAAAATTCTGTGAATGTACCCTGAGTACTTTGTATCGAAAGAATCATGCTGATGAGTCTGTAGCAGGCGGGCCCATGTTTTACCTGCAAGAAGGTTTGGCGCGAATTGGCCGCCCGAAGTTGGGTAACGCCATGGCTAAGTTTTACGCGCTGTGTATGGTGATAGGCTGCTTTGGCATTGGCAACATGTTTCAGTCCAATCAGGCTGCGGTGATTCTCACCTCACAACTGGGTGAGGCCAATTTTGCCTACTCGAATATTCTAGTGGGCCTTATTTTGGCTGTGACCATTGGCTTGGTCATTATTGGTGGTCTGAAAAGTATTGCGTCGGTGACGTCGCGCTTGGTGCCAATGATGTTGGTTGTTTATTTGGTGTTGGTGATCATTGTTTTGAGTTTGAATTATTCCCTTGTGGACGATGCCTTTGTGCTGATCTTCAGCGAAGCCTTCACCGCTAACGGTGTCAGTGGCGGGGTCATAGGCGCTATGATTATTGGTTTTCAGCGGGCCGTATTTTCAAATGAGGCGGGTTTGGGTTCGGCGGGCATTGCGCACGCTGCGGCTAAAACGGATGAGCCAGTGACGCAAGGTATGGTGGCCCTACTAGAGCCGTTTATAGATTCCGTAGTGGTTTGCACAATGACAGCATTGGTTATTGTGATTCTGGTGATTATCCCGGGTGAGGCTACCAACGGCATCAGTGGGATAGAAATGTCGATCCGGGCATTTGACTCAGCCATACCGGGGTCCTCTCCTTTGCTGGCTATTATTGCCACGCTGTTTGCTTTTTCTACCATGCTGGCTTGGTCCTACTATGGGTTGATTGCACTGGAATATTTGGTTGGGCGTTCTCAGTTGTCTAGCATGATTTTTAGGCTCACGTTTCTATTTTTCATAGTAGTAGGCAGCGCCATTAACTTGCAGTCTGTTATCGACATATCTGATGCATTGGTTTTCTTAATATCAATTCCAAATTTGATAGGCCTGTATTTGTTAGCGCCAGAAGTGAAGCGCGAGCTCGTGGCATTTCAACTACGCTATTCGGGTAGCTGATATAGCGCGGTGACCGGGCGAGAATAAATCACCAATGAACGGGTAGGAGAGAGTGTATGAGCGGCGCAGTGAGTGGTATTGAAGGGAAAGTAATCGTTGTTACCGGAGCAGCATCCGGACTCGGTTTTGCTGACGCGCGACTGCTCGCCAGTCAAGGTGCTCATGTGGTCATGACTGACATTGATGTTGAACGTGGCTCGGCGTTGGCGAAAGAAATAGGCGCAATTTTTTTAGCGCATGATGTGTCAGATGAAGATCGCTGGGGTCAAGTCATGCTGGATGTAGAAGCGAAATATGGCCGCTTGGACGGATTGGTGAACAACGCAGGTGTTGCCCATATCGCCAATATAGAAAACACCTCATCGAAGGTTTGGCGTAACACTATGGCAATTCATTTGGATGGTACGTTCTTCGGTTGCCAAGCCGCCATTAAGCTGATGAAAACAAGTGGTGGTGGCTCTATTGTAAATATGTCATCTACTGCGGCGCTAATTGGCATTCCTGATTATCTGGCTTATTCGGCGGCTAAGGGCGGGATTCGTTCCATGACTAAGGCCATAGCCATTCATTGTCGCCGCGAGCGTCTTAAGATCCGCTGCAACTCCGTGCACCCCGGCAGTATCAATACCCCAATGGTTCACCATGCATTGAAAGAACTAGTGGATGTGGACCTTGGCGCTATGGAAGATCAAGAGAAAGCACGGCTTTCAATGGGGATTGGCGAGCCGGACGACGTGGCGCATATGGTTGCCTACCTGCTCTCGGACGTGTCCAAGCATGTGAATGGCACTGAAATGGTGGTAGATAATGGCGACACCGTCGTCTAAGTTGGCTGGCCCAGCTTTTTAAGTTAAGCCTGCCATTTTAGACATTAGAAGTTTTCTTTGTGCTGAGGAATATAACGATGAATATTAGTGGTTTGGTACACATCAATATTAATTGCAGTCACTTTGAGCGCTCTAAGGCGTTTTACGAAATGCTTGGGTTTGAGCATGTATGGCAGGTACCCGCCACCAATACGCCAGAAGTGAATCAAGCGGTGGCCATGCAAGACTATCGCGTTAACGGCGCCATTATGAAGTTGCGTGGCGTTGAACCGGTGGTTTTGATTGATCTTTTAGAGTGGCAAGCGCCGCGCGACACCAGTACGCCCTATGCCAATTTGTACCGTCCGGGGTTGGCGCGTTTAGCGTTGCGCACGACCAATTTGCAGGCAGACTATGATTTCTTGGTAGCCCAAGGGGTTGAAGTATTGTCGCCACCGGCCACGGTTTATATGAGTGCAACCAGCGGCAGCAGCTTTTTCTGCTTTAAAGACCCAGACGGTACTTTTTTAGAATTAGTGGAAAGCTTTTAAAGCGGATCAACTGGCACTCACCATTTTCTCGGTCACTGCACTGAATACAGATATGTCGACACGCCGCTGGTCTATGGCGTCGCTCATGTTCAGCCAAGTAGCATGCTGAAGATTTTGCAGCGTCAGGGCCACGTTATGAGTGTCTATTTCGTAGATGGCCAAATAGCCATGTGTTTGACTCTTTTGTACTTGCTGCTCATTCAGCGCAAATCTTTGTGCGGCCTGAAAGCCCTCAATTTGCAATACCTCCGGTAGATGAACTTCGTTGTACCAAGTGTTGTATTCATCCTCGCGCCCATCCACCGCATCACTTTTAACCATGAATAAAGTGCTCATATTTTTTTCCTTCATTTGCCGGAACTTGCCTCAAGTCCGATCTAAATTCCCAGTCCTAAATCGTAATTCTAGATCCCTCTGCCAAATTTAAGAATAGGTCATAAGTTCTGGGTAAGGCCAGTGCACTTATCGGAACAATGGCCTTGTCCAATAGTATTCGCGCCGACAAATAATTAAGCTGTAAGAAAGTCAGAGAAGGAGAGAGGGCATGGATATTAACGATTACAAGACTATTGAGGTTGAGCAGCAGGGCGCATTAGACATTCTGTGGCTGAATCGCCCGGAACAACTCAATTCAATTAACACGCCAATGGTCACTGAGTTGCGCCACTATTTTGATCAATTGGCTGAAAATGAAAATACGCGAGTAGTGATAATGGGCGGGCGCGGCAAAGCATTCTGTGCGGGCCTAGACATTAAGTCCGCTAGTGATCCAGCTCAGCCCCGCCCCTTTGGCGGTGGCATGGGTTTTCAGGGCTATCTTGCGGATGTGTATGTGAAGATGCGCCGTTGCCCACAGCCCATTATCAGTATGATTCAGGGCGCGGCATGTGGGGGCGGGTTTGCATTTGCGCTGGCCTCGGACGTACGTATTGCAGCGGACACCGCCAAGATGAATGCGGCGTTTATTAAACTAGGTTTGTCTGCCTGCGATATGGGCACCAGTTACTTTTTGCCACGGCTGGTAGGCACCTCTATCGCATCCGAGCTGATGTTAACCGGCAAATTCATTCACGCCGAAAGATGTTTGAGTACCAATTTGGTGTCGGAGGTTGTTGCCGAGGAAGATTTGTTTGCAACAGCAAATGATTACGCCCAGCAGATGCTGCTGGCATCTCCAATGGGTCTGCGCCTGACCAAAGATGGTCTAAATGTAGCCATTGACGCAGCGGGTTTGGAGGCAGCTATTGCGGTGGAAAATCGTAACCAAGTTTTGTGCAGCCGCACAAAGGATGCCAAAGAGGGCATGCAGGCCTTTATTGAAAAGCGTGCGCCGCAATATACGGGTCGGTAGAAAGTGGGTAGAAGGTAGGCAGAAGTTAGATAGAGATTAGATAGCGGTGAGATAGAGGTTTGTGAGTTAGAGCAACTGCCAGGTTATTGCCTAGCAGCAGTAAACTGGCTCACAGGTTCAAAGTGCGCCTAAGAAGAAACTATGTGGCTCCTGTTAATCGCTCACCCCGTCAGGCTGGTAAAGACCGCTTGAGAAATAGATATGCCTCGCTCATCGCCCATCAACCCCGCATGCATTTTGTTCATAACGTAGGAAATTGAGAAATTTTGGTCTTGGTCGATGATGGCAGTGGAGCCACCCCATCCTCCCCAAAAGCATAAGTTGCGTTTGCTGCCCGGAGGCATACCAAAGCCAAGGCCGTAGGTCATAGGTACGTCTACCACCTCGTCGTGACCGCTAATGCGCGGCACCATAACCGAGCGCGCGGTTTCCTCCGAGAGCAAGCGTACACCCTGAGATTCACCGAGGTTTGCGAGCACCGCATGAATTTTTGCTACGGATCTGGCATTGCCGTGACCGTTAGCCGCCGGGATTTCGGCCTTTTTCCATCCAAGGGTCCAACTGTCTCGAGCGTCCCCCGCGGGGTTTGTGTAGGTGCGTCCGGCAATGCTGTCTCCAACAGTATCTTTCCCCAGCCTGCGGTTGGGCGGAGGGATAAGGTGGCCGATACGGGGCAGTGCCTCATCAGGTACGCCAATATGGAAGTCCACGCCCAATTTATCCGCCACCTCTTGCTTAAAGAACGCGCCCATAGTTTGGCCGGTGATGCGTCGTAGCACTTCGCCCAGCAGATAACCCTGGGTTAACGCGTGATAGCCCATGGCGCTGCCTGGCTCCCACCAAGGTGCTTGAGCAGCGAGCAAGCTTGTGATTTTTTCCCAGTCGTACATGTCTTCTGAGCTAACAGCTACGTCCATGCCAGACAGTCCCGCTGCGTGGTTCATAAGGTGCCAGACTTTGACTTGTTCTTTGCCGTTAGCTGCAAACTCTGGCCAGTAGGTGGCCACGTTCTCGTCAAAGTTTAGTAACTTGCGATCAGCCAGCATAAGCATGCATAGGAACGACATGGTTTTGGTGGTGGAGTAAACGTTAACAATGGTGTCCTCTTGCCACGGTTGAGTTTTGTCCTCGTCTAGGTGACCACCAAAAAGATCTACTACCAACTCGTCTTTATAGGTAACCGCAACGGACGCGCCAACGTCAGCGCCGCTGTCTAAGTTAGCTTGTAACGTTGCTCTTACCTTTTCAAATCGAGGGTCGCAGTGCCCTTGTACTATTACACTCATCATCTCTCCCCTAGGCCTTTTAAGCCGACATAAAACCCTGTGCTGCGCGCTGTGCAAGCGTTGCACGTAAACCACTACGTTAATCAGATTTGTCCCCATACGCCAGAGTGTTGGCAGGCGAAGAAAAAGTGTGATTTGAAGGCTTCAATACCTACAGCGCAATTAGCTAAGTTTGTGCAAGCAATTAATTTGTTGCTATCTAGTATAAGGCAATTAATATGTTTCTTTATATTTTGGAAGCAACTTTTTAGGGCCTATAAAATGAATTCACTACTTCACCAATTCAAACTGCGGCGTCTGTTTTTGGGGTTAAAGCAGGGGGATATGATGCTTCGTGTGGGCGTTTCTCGTCAGCAATACCAGCGCTTGGAGTCAAAAGGCAATCCTAGACTGAATACGCTTGAGTTAGTTGCCAACGGTTTGAACGGCGAAGTGATGCTCATACCTAAGGAAAAACTCGAAGCGGTTAATGCGGTACTTGAGGGCCGAGGTGTGGATCTTTTTGTGGGAGAGGCTCGCGCTGAAACCAAACTAGGGCAGAAGAGTCTTGCTGACGACCCTTGGCAGGGTTTGCTGGACGATGATCTGTGAGCGCCCAAGGGCGCGACGAGATAAATGTTCTCAAGCTGACTTTGCACGGTAGGCTGGTGGGGTATCTTGCGGGTTATCAAAGTGGGCGAAACGTATTAAATTTTGCTCGGGAGTTTATTGAAGACGAAAAACGGCCCACCTTTGGTTTAATCACTCACCCGCAATTCCCTCGGTCAAATACTTTACTGACAACGCCTTGGGCGAAGAATCTGCGCCTGCATCCCGCATTATCTAACCTCCTGCCCGAGGGTTCGCTAAGGGAGTTGATCGCCCAAGGACTCAAGGTGCATGTAGATAACGAATTCCATATTCTGTCTTATCTAGGAGAAGACTTGCCGGGTGCTTTGGTGGCGCTGCCTATGCAACCTGATGACGTGCCAGACAGTCTTTTGTTTGCACATGGCAGAGCTAAGGCGGTGAAGTTCGAAAAGGCTAATAAGGAAAATAAGTTCTCATTAGCTGGTGTGCAGATGAAGTTTTCGATGAAGGAAAAAGACGGCCGCTACAATCTTTCTAAGGGCGATGCCTTAGGTGATTGGATTATAAAAACGCCATCAACCAAGCATAAAGACGTGCCACTGAATGAATATACCGCCATGACATTGGCCTCTCTCGCCGGCGTTGAAATACCAGAAATTAAGTTGGTTGACCTGAATCAGTTGGACAACCTGCCGCAGATTAATCTACCAGCAGAGCAGCAAGCCTTTGCCATAAAACGATTCGACCGGTCCGGTGATACGCGCATTCATATGGAAGATTTCGCCCAAGTGTTGGTGAAATACCCCCACGATAAATATGCGTCTGCAAACTATGAGCAGATCGGCAGAATTCTTTACGAGTACTCTGGCGATAACCTGACTGATGTTCAGCAGTTTGCGCGCCGCCTGTTGGTGAACGTTCTTTTGGGGAATGGAGATGCACACCTAAAAAATTGGAGTCTACTCTACGCCGACCAAACTACCCCACGGCTTTCCCCTGCCTACGATATTCTTACAACAAACGTATACATTGAGGATGAAAGACAGTTCGCCCTCAATTTAGGTAAGAGTAAAAATTGGTATCAGGTTTCTTTGACCAACTTTCAAGCGTGGGCGGATAAATCGGCCATACCGTGGCGGGTGATCAAGCCTCACATGGATGAGGTGTTAGACAAAGCAAAAACACTCTGGCCCGCTGCGTTAAGGGACCTGCCTATGAACGAAGGGCACAAAGTGAAGTTGGTTGAGCATTGGCAAAGGTTGCATGAAGACTTTCGGTTTTAGGAGTCGTTGTTTGTAGCCTTAGTGCAATGCTTGTTTATGTTGCCTGTCGCTGATCTAGAGGCTGACGCTGTAATTTGTTCGAGTTAATCGCGGTCTGGTTACCACAACCGTTGGCCCTTCATCTAATAAAGCTTGTGGCGCATCCTGCCAACCTGCGAGGCGCGTAGTCACTATTGATGGGTCGAAAGCGCACTTGGTAACTAGATTCATAATATCTGGAATGTGCGTGCGGGCATCCACTAAGCCAGTTTCGAATCGCAACGAGCGAGAATAAATTCGCCATAACGGCAGTGCTGTTTTGTTGCGGAAATAGGGCGTTGCACTGGTACAAACACCAGCATTGGAGAGTGCGCGAATAGCAAATTCCAAACCGTCTCCCTCGTCGCAACCGTCAAAGGCGATGGGATAATTGCTAAACTTTCCTGCAAGTTGCCGCCAACCTCTGCGTCCGGCAGTACGCAGAATAGCGTTTGCACCAAGTGTGCTGGCAGTGTCTAGACGTTGCTCAGATGTGTCGACATAGTCCACCCTCTCGGCGCCGCAATGCCAGCGGCATAAAGGCTGACACTTCTCGCCTGACCGCCGAGAACTAACACCTTTGCGCCGGGTCGCGCCGTTAAGTGCGAGGCGCTACCACGCCACCCGTCGGGAATGTTCTCACTGGCGCTGGCCAATCCTACTGGGTCTACATTAGCAGGCACCTTGACTAACATATGATCTGCGTAAGGTACGCGGACGCTATCGGTCATAGCGCCACCCCATGCGCCTGTGGGTTTGCCAAAGCCATAGGCGGAAATGGGTGTGGTTCTGTTAGTTTCACAATGAGCGGCTTTGCCGAGGTTGCAGGTCAGGCAGCTGCCGTATGAAATCTGAAAAGGCACCACGACTATGTCACTCTCATAAAACGACTTCACTTCCGAGCCGGTAGAAATGACTTCTGCCACACATTTGTGTCCATAAGGAAACGGTCCATCGAAGGGGTGGGGCCTAGGTCCTTTAGTATGCGCGGGCCTAGGTAATGTGCCTTGGCTGCTGCGCTCATTAACTTGCCTAGGTCACGGTTAAGGAAGGCGTTATCTAAATCGCAAAGTGCAACTGCAAATGGTCTAACTAGGGCATTGGTTGGATGCACTAATTTTGGCTCTGGCGCGTCGTGCCATTCTAGAAGACGTTTTTTGACACAGATCAGTTGCTTCAAGTGGCTACCTATTTGGCGGTAGATTTTTATATGCTTTCAGCAATCAAAGTGCTGGCGTTTTTCTAGATCAAGCGCTTTCGTCTCATTATTGAGGCTTAGATGACAGAGGGTGGTTCTTGACGGACCTGCGGCACTTCGTTTAGTTTTAGTCAATGACAAATGTACAAGAATTAATTCCGCAAAATCTGCAAGCCGAAGTGGATAGCGCTTTGGCTTGGTTTAACGCACACGAAAACGCGTCCTTTGAAGTGACGGGTATTGTTAATCCGCCAACTGCATCGAATAGTGGTGAGGATCTGCGTTTGGTGCTGTGCGGTGAGGGTGTTTGCCGCCAGGAAACCTTTAGAGTTGCCGGTTCTGCCGGTTCTGCCGGTGCGCCGACGGTTGCGTGGTTGGGCCTAGATCACGCGCAAGACAGCCTTAGCGTGGCTGAACTTGATCCACCTCCCGGGGCAAGAAAAGCATGGCTAGCTGATGTGGCGGGGCAGCATTCTTTTGCTGTGTTGTTATTTTATCGTGGCTTCTGGTGACCTCCCTGTCGCCTCGAGTTACGAGGCTACGTTTTTAGCGGTGTAGTGGATGCTATCCGGGCAGCGGGTGGTGAAGTCTATGCAGTGACCAGTGAGCCCCAGGCGCTGGCTTCTCGCGCTCAGGATGATTGGCAACTCTCTTTCGAGTGTGTGGGTGACCCTCATCAAGAGATCGCAGATGCTGCGCGCCAGCAAGGTATGCTAGATCTGCGTACAAGCGAAGTGGGCGAGTTTATAACGCGGGACACATCTTGGGGCGCCTCACACCCTAAGGGCTTTTATCAGCCCGGTGTGCTTGCACTGAATTCTGAGCGCCTGCTTTATCGCTGGCAGTCTATTCCCAACCGGGAAAATATGGGTGGTGCTGGGGGCAGGCCTACTGAAGATTATGTTTGGCAACAGATCCAGGCATCCCTTGCCGATACCTCAACCGCTGACGCTTTGTTAGATGAAACGCCTGTTACAGGGGGCAGGGCACCGCCCTTTTTTGTATTCTCCTTGATGTTGATGGCTCACGGTTGGTTTCTGCGGCCTAAAGCGTTTACCTATCAGGGCGACGGGGTGAATCCAATGCAACGTTTCCCATTAGTGCTTATGCGTCTTGTTGGATTTATTGGGTGCTGGATTGCAGCGTTTGCGCTACTGCCCACTATTTGGGCAGGAGTTGCATTGGCCTTGTATGCGCCAGTAGCAATCCGAGGCATTCGCAAGGTTTACACTACTTTTGCGGTGGAGATAGTAGACTAACTTGTCTTGCTGAAGCCGCACTGCGCCACTGCAGGACGACTTAGGGGTTCTCCTTTGGGTAAAAGATGCCATCAAGGAACGCGATCATAACGTCTAACGCGGGTGGCGCGTTTTCCGCAAAGCTCACCCCAAGTACCGGGTTGTGTCCGGAATCTAAGTACGCGTGTCTTTTGTCTGCGTACTCCCAATACTCCGCTCGGTGTCCGGCGCTCTGTAATTTTGTTAGATAGTCTTTAACCAGTGCTGGGGTGGTGAGTGTATCGACACTGCCAACAGTCAGTAGTTGCGGCGGCAGTGTGCGTTTTGCGCGCATGGGTATTGTGTGAGCGGGAGACACACCCTTGTAAAGTTCTGGGTAAGCGCTTGCAGTGATCTCGCCACCAAAAATACTGCGCGGTGACGCGCCGCCGAGAAGCCAGAAGGGGTTTTTCCAAGTCTCGAAGCTGCTCATTCCACGGTGATAAAGATCAAAGGCGCCGTAACTTAACAGTGCCGCTTGGACTTCTATACCTCCGTTCTGTGCGATGGACTCGGCGGTCTCGCCTAGCGGCAGGTAAGAGGGGCTAAAGGACAGCGTTTTGACTGTGTATCCCTGAGAACTTAACTGCTGCCCGCGGTTAACAACCATGGCTGCAAGGTGTGCTCCGGCGCTGTCGCCAGTTACTGCCAAGCGCGCAGGATCGCCTTGATATGTGCGAATGTTATCTTGCGCCCACAGTACTGCGCCAAAAGTATCTTCAACGATTTGATCAATGGTGACGGTATTGTCTTGGTCGCCGAGTAAGCGGTAGTCGACGTTACAAACGACATATTCGCTGTTTGTGGCGAAGTACTTTGCCGCCTGGTCCATGATGGATTTGTCATTTATCAACCAGCCGCCGCCGTGAAAAATCATCAGCACTGGATAACTGTCTTTGCCCGAGGTTGGCGTATAGATATCCATGCTTAGGTCGAAGCCGTCTGGAGACGCCCAGAGGACGTTGGGTGCCAAGGTGTATTTGCTAGGATCGTTGTGGCCCGGCTTTTCCGCTGGCGTAGCACACCCGAAACTCAGAGTGCACAGTAAAATGGCTATCCACTTGCGTGTGATGAATTTCATGCAATGTTCCCCTTCAGTGTGTGTTCGCCGACCACGGCCATTTAAACGTTTTTTTCTGCCTAAGGCTATTAGGCACCAGAGGCTTTAACCGCGCGTTTGGCGACCCCGGCTGACACATATACTTCGGCTTGTAGTGTCTTTTCCTTGGATTTGTAATCCTTGTCAAGTGACTTGCCTAAGCCTAAGAAATTACGGCAATCTGCTTAATCGTAAATTTAAAAGGGAGAGAGAAAATGGAAGCGAATACAATTTTGCAGCCGGTGATTGCGCTGGGTCTTTGGAGTGGGGTGATGATGATTTGGATGTATGTCACTCGCATCCCAGCCATTGCTGGTGCCGATATTCCAGAAGATGACATGGGCCACCCGGTGGGCATGAGTTACTTGCCGTCCCACGTGCGCCGCATTGCAGATAACTACAACCACTTGTTTGAGCAGCCCACGCTCTTTTACGCCACTTGCCTTGTCATTGCTGTGGCTGGGCATGTGGATGCCACCGCAGTTTATGCCGCCTGGGCGTTTGTAATTCTTCGAGTAGTGCACTCCCTTATTCAGTCAACGGTAAACGTGGTCGTTCTGCGCTTCGGCATCTTTATGCTTTCTTGGGTGGCATTGCTTGTACTATTGACCCGCGAGGCTTTGGTTCTATTTTGAGAATCAGCTTTAAGAATCAGCTTTAAGAGTCAGCGCCCAGAACTCAAAGACTGCGGATAAGATTAGGTGTTGCTTTAGCGCCGCCTCTAATCTAATCGCGCAGTGGGTCCTCTTAAGAGCGTACTAAATGCCGTAGAGCGCTTTGAGGTGTGCCATGAAACCTGGTCGATCCGCAGCCGCATCGGCGCGAATTGTCTTAACGTGAGGGCGCTCTTCCATGCGCGCGCAATAGGCGTCCAGTCCGGGCACCTCTGACAAGGGATCTTTGCCCAAGAACTGCTTACCTACGTTGCGTACCACGGGCAGATTCAAGATTGCCGCGATATCCGCCATGGTAAATGTATCGCCATAGGCAAACTGTTCGAATTTTGAAAGTTTTGCCAAAGCCGCCGTTGCTTTAGTTAGACCTGTCTGAACATCTTTCAACACGGCGGGTTCTGGCGTGGTGCCTGAAAGTAGGTTGGGTATGACGCGACGGGCCACTAGTTCAAAATAAAGTTCAATGAACTGGGACAATTCCTGCACTTTGGCTATGCCAAAAGGGCTAGCTGGTAGTAGTGGGTGCTCGGGGTAGGCGCGCTCAATGTATTCCAAAATTGCGCGGGATTCGCTAATAAAACCCTCTTCCGTTTCTAGCGCAGGTACTTTGCCTAACGGGCTTTTGTCGAGATATTCTGGCTTGTACTTTGGACCAACGCCTGTATACGACACCACTTCCTCAAAGGCGACACCCTTCTCTAAAAAAGCGAGCTTAGGTACATTGTAGTAATTACTGGCAGAAAAGCCGTGAAGTCTGAGCATATCTAGTTCCTTTGAATGTATTTCTAGTGTGTTTTGCTAAAGCTGTTTCTTGTGATTCTGTTTTCTCGAATCAAACTTCAGGCATATCTATTTGATTAGCGTGTTTGCGCTCAAATTTCAGTTTTACATTGAGGGCGCTCCAATGCAATACATTGAGCTCTTTGGCAGTGCGCTAAGGTCAATTTGGCCGGGTCAGTTGCGCCGACTTGCGATGTAAAGAAAAGTCATATGAGGCACCGTGAGGGCTGCCAGTGCGACAAAAGTATAGCGAATAGCATTAGCGTCGAGAGCATTTACCAAGCCGTTAGATAGGTTATTAGATAGACCATTGATGTTGCTCAGATTGATTTCCGGTGCCAGCACTGTCAACAATGCGATGCCCGCAAACAATGCCAAACTGATTAGATATATGCCCATATTCGGACTGTTAGGTATTTTAAGGCGCCAGCGGCGTAAGTGATGAGGTCCATGCAGAAAAGCAAAGTAGCAACTAAACGCAATCAACGCTCCGCCAAGTAGGCAAACGAGGGCGTAGCAACTCAGTAACGCACATGTGGTAAAGCGTGTGTTCTGTTTTGTCGCTTTTAGACAGCAAAACAGCACCGCAGGAAGGGCGGAGTAACTTAAGCTGTTAGCAATTATGGGGAGTGGTTCGGTATCAAGTATCACTGAAAATAACAAGGCCACTTCCTCAGTCGCCAATAGGCATGGCAATGCGATAATCGACAGGCCCCACGATGCCTTATATGAAATCGTCTCTGTTGGGCAATCTGAATCGCCAAAGTGAAAAGCTGAATAGAGCAAAAATAGCGTTAGAAAAGCTTGGGGGTTGATCCACCATACCAAGACAGTAATCACAATTAAGCTCAGATAAACCAGTATTGCTAGTGCAAACGATTTATTTTGAAAAAGGTTAGCGATGATATAAATATCGAATGCGCCATGGGGCAAGCCGGCCGCCAGAACAACAACGCAGCAACTCAAAAACAACCAATTGTGTTGTGCTCCAAAGACTATGCTGCCAGCGATAGCGATGCCGGCGCTGAGGAAAAACAACTGAAATGGTCTAAGTGTTTCTAACACAGCGGAAGGCTTCGCGTATAAATGAAAGTTTAGGCATGGCCAGGATGACTTGAATATAATCCGTTGGTTTGGCGTTGTCGCTTAAAAATCGTACTAAGGCTGGCGCAGGAACGCGTCGAAACAACTGCAGAAATGTACCGGCTGCCTGTTCTGATTGGTGTTCCAAAAAGCTGATAAATACCGTATCTAGCCAGCGCGCCAGTAGCCCTCGTGCCGCTGATGCGGTTTGTGCTTGCGGCGCAAAAAGCTGGCTTGCATGCTGCTGTGCTTGACTGTGGGCATGGGGGTAACAGTATCCTGTTGAAGGTTTTGCGGTACCTCCATGAAGACCAAAGGGTATTAGGTTTTGGTGGCTTCGTTGCGTGTGGCTTGCGGTGTTTTTTGGCATAGGAATAATGCCGCGTTCTTCGTGCTGGATTTGCCATTCGCAGATGCCCAGCTGCTCAGTCAGATAGGTTCTTAGCTCTTCCTCATAAACCTTGTCCGGTAGGAGGGTTTTTGAGAAGTGCGTGGTTTCAATTAATGCACGCCGTTTATCAAAAGGCAGAACGTAAAAAAAGTGAATATCACCACCTTTGGTGCTTTGAAAGTCCATTAGCGTGACAGTCTCGGGATCAAAGGTGTCTCGATCTGTGGTGATCTCCCAGCCAACAAAATGCTGCAAAAGCGTGTTGGGGGCGACATCTTTCGGTCGAGTGTCATAAACTAGATCTGCTTCGTATTGCAGGTCATCGCAACTCACGCTTACCTTTGTCTGCTTAACATCTACCTTAGTGGCTTTGGTTCCCGTTAATAAATTTACGGTTTTTGATTTATCTAAGCGCGCTTGAGCAAGGGCGTAGTAACGTTGGCTGTCTACTCTTACATAGGGCAACTCGGAGCATTCGCAGATGTGAGTTTGGCCGTTATAGCTTATTTGCCAGCGATACCAACGGTGAGTTACTGCGGCGTCAAAAGGGGTTGTTTGTTGCTGCCAGTAGCACCATGTCTTATCTCGCTCATAGGTTTGTCGTGGCTCTACTACCCAAGTGGTTTTACTCAGTTTTTCGCAGTGATCATTGTAGTCGGCGATATAATGCGCCAATGCTAAGCCGCTCATGCCGCCACCCAAAATAAGAACATCGCAATTTGTGTCGGCAAACCCACTGTTCATAGGCGGCTCAGGATGTAAATTTTCGATTTCCTAACGCCTTATGCAACTGCTGGCAATGATTGACCTTTCCAACCAACAGCGTACTAGACCCCTCATTCATTCGTTGCCAAAGCATTTGTAATACTAGCGAGCACTTTCGACGTCGCGAAACTACGCTTCGTTGCTGCCAATAAGTTTTCTGGGATGACGTAACTTTGTCGCCTATGGCTTGGTAAAGGCGCGCTGCTATTTTGATCGTGTGCCTCACGCCTCGTGGTAGGTAGCCATAGCCCAATGCTGCACTGGCGTAGTAGTCGTCGGCAATTTGTAAAAGTTGCTGTGCAGCTTGGTAGGCGCTGTTACGCATGGCTTGATCGCCGCGGACCAGCCCTTCGCTGGTTACAGGCGTGGCTAACAATTCCGCTGGGACGTAGATTCTATTGCGCTCTGCATCCTCCAAAATGTCACGACAAATGTTGCTGATTTGCATCGCAACGCCGAGGTCAATGGCGAATGGAAACGCGTTGGGATTACGCACGTTAAAGATGTGACACATCATCAAACCGACCGTAGAGGCGACGCCGTAGGAAAACCGCACTAACTCATCAACTGTTTGTAGTTCCCTGGGGTATTGGTCATCGATAATAGCGTCTACAAAATCTAACAATAGTTCCGTCGGGAGATCATATTCTTCTTTGAGTAGCAGTAAGTCGTTAACGTGGCGGTTGTCGCTTTTGTCTGCTCGAATGTCCTCCCGAATGGCGTTGAGCGTTGCGCTATTACTGCCTGGGTTGCCCGTATCAGCTAGGTCATCAACGTGCCTGCAAAACGCGTAAAGTCTTGCTACCGCCTCGTAACGATTTCTATTGAGAAAGCGAGCGGCCAATGAAAAAGTTTTTGCATTAGCCCTAAATGTCGCTTGTGCTTCAGCTAACTGATTGTTCATTATTTTTTATCCTTAACGTCAGGATGGTCTTGCAACAGTAAGTTTTCGACAACTTTAGCGGAGCTTAGTACTCCGGGTACACCGGCACCTGGGTGAGTGCCAGCGCCTACGAAATAAAGATTCGCGAAGTCTTCCGCTCGGTTATGAAAGCGGAAAAATGCAGATTGGCTAAAGATCGGTGCGATTGAAAATCCTGCGCCCCATTGAGATTGATACTGGGCTTGGAAATCCTTGGGGTCGAAATCAAAGCATACCTCAAGATTTTCGCGTAAATCGGGTAGGATGCGTTCTTCCAGAATATCCAAGACGCGTTCTTTAACCTGAGCTTTTACCTCATCCCAATCTCGGCGCTGTAGGTTTGGGACCGGTGCAAGCACATAAAACGTGTCTTTACCTTCTGGCGCTAAGTTAGGGTCTGTTGCCGTTGGGCGATGTAGGTAAAGGCTGAGATCGTCACCCGCTTTCTCGCCGTCGAAAATTCTTTGCAGCAGTGCCTGATATTCGTCCCCAAAAACGATGGTGTGGTGCTCTACATCTTCATATTTTTTGCGCGTACCGAAATACAGCACGTAAAGCCCCATAGAATATTTGAGTCTATCTATGCGTCTATCGGTCCACTTTTTTCGCAGGCGCTCGGCTATAAGATTTTTGTACGTATGAGCGGGGTCTCCGTTGCAGATGACAATGTCTGCAGGCAGTGAGCTTCCGTCAGCAAGGGTTATGCCTGTGACACTATCCGCCTCGATTTGAATGCCCTTTACCTCGGTTTCGAAGTGGACCTTTATGCCCACCTCTGTCATGAGTTTTCCTAGCGCTTGAACCAGTGCGCCCGTACCGCCCCTTGGGTAATGAACCCCCCAGCGCCGTTCCAAATAGTGGATGAGGGAATAGATGCTGGTGGTACTAAAAGGATTGCCGCCGACCAACAAAGGTTGAATGCTGAATGCCCGTCTGAGGCGATCATCTTTCAGATAGCTTTTTGTAAATTGCCACACCGTGCGGTAGCAGCGTAGGCGTATGAGTGCAGGCACCTGTTTCAGCATGAACCAAAGACTGTTAAACGGAACGTGTGCGAGCTGAGTGAAGCCGACATTGAAGATTTTTTCTGAGTGCGCGAGCAATTTTTTGTAGCCTTCCGCGTCTTCGGGGTTAATGCGCCTAATTTCAGCCAAAGTATCGTCTACGCTGCCGCCGTAGTTTAAATGTGACCCGTCGTTAAATTCATATCGGTACCAAGGAGTGACGGGCATCATTTCTATGTAGTCGACAATATTGCGATCGAATAATTCAAATAGTTCTTCGAATAAAAACGGCGCGGTGATCACGGTCGGCCCCGCATCGAAGATAAAGCCCTGCTGTTGAAAGGTTTGCGCTCTTCCGCCAAGTTGTTGTAGACGCTCCACCAAGGTGACATCGAAACCCATCTTGCGTGCGCGTAATGCACTGGCTATGCCCCCAAAGCCACTACCAATAACGACTACTTGTTTGCTCATAGTGCTTCTGTGCTCGTATTCCCAAATTTTTGCCGTGGTTGATAGGAAGACAGAGACTGTTGCGTATGCTCATGGCTGTTTTTCGCGCCTAGGAGCGGCATGTCACTGCTCAGCCGATCATAAATAAAGTTTTTCACTACCTTGCTGCTATGAGGGGGCAGCTCATCAGCGTATTCGATGGCGCTTTGTATTGCATCAGCCTGCCATGACTTACATAAATCTATTGCCATATCTCGTTTCTTTGGGTGCTGAATTAAAGCATTGAAGGGGTCTTCATTCGCTGATAATGAATTCATAGCTGCGACTGGAGCGGTAATTACGCGGTTTGAAATGTCCTCGTGTCGCGCCAGACTGGCCGGATACGCGAATGGTTTGAGATCGTCTAGAATTTGATAGGCCAACCCTAGCTGTTCGCCACATCGTCTTGCTGGCTCTGGATCTTGGATCTGCACGTGCCCGAGGAGGCTGGAAAACTGTAGTGGAAGCGCGATGAAGGCGCCGGTTTTGCTGATAGCAACTTCATTATAAATGGCTGCTAGGTTTGTATTTTCAGTTTTGCTGGACAGCTGCAAGTGCTGACCAGAAGCGGCTCGACTTATGGCTTGAGACAAAAGGATAAAAAGTTGCGCTTGCGCTGCAGGTTCTACCTCTACTTCTGCAATTGCGCGAAAAGCTGCAGAAACAAAATGATCGCCCAAGAGTAATGCGGTATTGGCGCCAAATTTTTGCCAGACCGAAGGATTCCCTCGTCTTAACGAGGTGCGATCCTGAATGTCGTCATGGACAATGGACGCTTCGTGGATTAATTCAACTGCTGCCGCCGCATGTACAAGCAATGCTTGATGCTTAGGACTGGGTGAGGTTGCAAATAAAAGCTGCGATCTAGTCCGCTTACCGGGCGTGGTTAGGTGATGGCGCGCGGCCTCGGAAAGTGCTCCAGCGTCCTCGCCATAGCTGTGAACGGCGGTTTCAAGCGCAAGGCTGAGTCCAGTGATTTGCATTTCTCCACCCCCCAAAACCTAGTTTTTAAGAAGATGCGCTTCTTAATACGCTCATGAGGTCTCTGGTAATTAAGCTTGTAATTAAGGTATTGGCGTTGCGGCCAAACTAGCACCGCAACGCCAAAATTATCGCTCAGAGGCGATTTTTAGGCATCTTCAGACGAGGATGTCGCCGCTGCCCAGATCACAACACCAAATGCGATCTTGTTAACAAAGTCTGCAAGGTTGTAGACAATGTTCAGTCCAGCTGCACCATCAGGACCGCCACCCAGAACGTAACCGATAGGGTAGATAGCCCAACCTACAGTCACAATCAAACGCAATGCGTTGAAAGCTGTTTGGCTTGCTACTGTTCCTTGGGACGCGCTGATTTGGCTAGCTTCACCAATGAATATTTCATAGATGATGTACAACCAACCAGCCATACCGATGATGAACGCTATCCAGTAGTCCATTGCGCCCACTTCTCCCAAATAGCCAAAGATCAGCATCACAAGTGACGCTATCATTAGCTTCCAGAAAAGTGCTGCGCGCACGACTGCGATTGCCGCAAGAATCAGGTAGAACTCCACAATCTGCAGTGGCACGGTCAGTAGCCAATCTACGTAGCGGAAAACGGTTGGGCTTTGGCCCGTTTCAACCCACACTCCTCGCATGTAGAAGTAATGAATTGCTGCGATACCAGTCACCATTGCGGCGACGGTCAGGGATGTTTTCCACTTGCCTACAGCTCTGTCGCGTTCAACAGTGAAAAAGTAAGTTGCTGCAACCATGGCTGCAGAAATAATCCAGAAAGTGACGCCTACATAATCTTTAGGGTCTAACATTTTCCTCTCCTTATACTATTATTTTTATAATCGCTCACATTCCCGCAAACCATAATTTGCCTCATTCCCCACAATCCGGCCATTTAGGCCTGTTAGGGGGCGCAAAGCGCTTCATGAATCTGAGTCGATCGCTCCTCTCGATCAAGTTGTCAATGTTGCTCGACAGCGGGTATTTTCGATCAGTCTTTTTTTAGCCTTTCGATCAGTCTTTCGAAAGCCTTCCAAGGGCCGAATAAAGCCCTAGGTGACAAGATAATTTAAAACCTGCGATACCGCAATGGTGTGAATGGTCGCTAGATTTGGTGTCGTTGTGACTAGATTTTTGTAAAAATCGATACAAACATTAACTGTCTTATGCAAATGGTTTTTTTATTTGGTGATTTTTGTTGCAGGTAATGTCGTGCATTGAGCTTTGGCTCTTCGAGTTACGGGCTGCCCGAAAAGCAAAAAAATAACTTTTACCTCCTTTAACTTATTGATATTTATCAATAAAAACTCGTTTAAAGCTCTTGCGAATTTAAGTTGCTTACGAGCCAGTATTGATAACGACAACTTTTAGTGGACAGACTGGCTGGTGCTCGTTCGATTAGGCTGTTGGACTGGCAGCGAGCCATTAGTTGCGTTGCAGAATTCATTTGGACGAACTTGATGGTGGTTTAGGGTCATTTGTTGAGTCCGTAATGCGTACCAAGTCCTAAAAGAGTCCCTGACATGTCCAACAACTAATTTGTGTTGGAATCAGGCAATTATAGCCAAAGTGTCAAAAATTCGACGTCTAGATAACCCCAGGATTTTGCGTAGTGAATGGGAGAGAAATTAAAAGTTAATTAAAACAATGGGTTAGCGGTCATTTTGGGGTTCAGCCTTTCTGGTACGAAATTTGTATGACTAGAGTGTTTTATTAACTTTGGGGCGCCTAATTGTGGCTGCAATATCCTCTATCAACAGTTCAACGCTCATTGCTCGGTCCAATATGGATAAGAGTTCCCAGCGATTGGAACGGGCTATGGAAAGCCTTAGCACTGGGGTTAAGTCTAATCTAAGTAGGGAAGATCCGGCTGCGTATATGCGTGGTAGCCAGATGGCGGCCCACGTTAGATGGCAGACCGAGGCTGTGCAAAATATATCCAATGCCGGAGCCATGGCAGGCGTTGCTGATACCGGAATTGAGCGCGTCAATGATGCTTTATTAAGGATTCGCGAGCTTGCCATGCAGGCGGCGAACGCGACAACAGACAAAGATCGGGCGTCTTTGCAATCAGAGGTAGCTCAGCTCGTAGATTCTATAACCCGGTTGTCTGCGGATACCAAATACAACGGTTTAGCGCTGCTAGGTGAGTATAAGGACCCCTTTAAATTCCAAGTTGGCGCGCGAGCGACAGATTTCCTCGAGCACACTATTGACAGCTTTCGTCCCCAAGATATTGGCGCTCACACCTACACTAGTGAAGGTGATAGCGCGTTTACGGCAGCGGCGAGTGCCAGTGAGGTTATTCGTGCAGACAACCCAAGCACCATGACCGTCATAAATGAGTCTGGTCAGCCTACTGACATCAATTGGCGAACAAACCAGCCTGCGGATCAAATAGCTCAAACAATCAACGCTGAAAGCAACAGAACAGGGGTTAAAGCCGATGCGGTAACAAGGGCAACACTTACCTCAGCCAGTAACCAAGCAGAGACTTATAGTCTTAAAATTAACGGTTACAGCACGGGGAATTTCTCAATTCGCTCCGGCGAAGGTATTGCAGCGGCGGCAGCCATTAATCGTATTTCTGGAGAAACAGGCGTTCAGGCGCAGTTTTTTAACGGCGCGGTGCAGTTAACGGACAGAAGTGGCAAGGACATTAGCATTGAAAATGAGCGTGCTGGTGCGACCTTCAATTCGCTTAGGGTGCAAAAAGTTGGTTGGGCGGGTAGTGCCGAAGATGCCGTTGGCGCGGCTGTCAGCTTAGATGGGTCTGGCGCAAACGATACAACCATTGTCTCTGGCAGTATCAAATTGGTGTCGAACAATGTTTTTTCTATTCATAACGACGCCGCGGCGGGTCATTTCGATGACGATCAAAAGAAAAAAATCACCCAAGATTCTGTTGCCTCAATTGTAAAAGGCGAGCTGTCGGTGGTTGGCGGTAAGTTATTTAAAGGCAACGGCGAGACTGCCGATCTTGTTGGTCTGCTAGATACGGCTGCCTCAGATTTGGCCAATGGTGTGGCGCGTTTCAATTTTGCCTACGGGCTGTCTGAGGCAGGCTTTGACGATGAGGCCGCCGGCTCTGCGAGCTTTGCCAAATGGGACAGCTATAACCAACGAGTTAACTTAGACGGTGCAACTCGCCTGAGTAATCACAACATACCCATAGATGAGACCTTGCCTGGGTTCAGTAATGGTTTATTGGATGCTGCCGGTGATGCAAAAGCGCCCTACGAAGATGCGACATTCAGTATTAAACGGGTTGCCGATCCCTCATCCGGCAGTGGCTTTTCTGTAGAGTTACAGAGCGGACCCATTAAGGTGCCCAGTGTGGGTATTGTCCACGGGCCGGTTTTTGAAAGCTCTGAAACCTATGCCCTTGAGCCCGGAGATAAGCTTTCTTTTGATTGGCGTGGCCTCGCGGGCACGGCGGACTACGATGTATATGCCTACGCAATTGATGAAGAAACCGGCGAAACACAAGAACTACTCAACGCCACAGGCAGTGGCGGCGCGTCGAGTAGTTGGGCCACAGTCAATGAGACCATTGAAAAGGCAGGCAACTATAAGGTGGTATTTGTCGGCGGCGTGCGTAGCGACGAAGCGGTTACCTTTACCAATGGCGATTTTGAAAATGGCAGTGCTGGAGACACCAGTATTCCCGGATGGACAACATACACCAGCCAAGTTCGTTTAAACGGCCTAGACAATATCGCAGGCCAACCCAGTGCCTCGGACACAGTCTTTCCAGCCACGGTTGTTGGCGCAGCCCCCCACGACTCTACAGCACCGAATTCCGCCTCTTACGTCGCCAAGCTGTCCACGGAAACCTCAACTGGCAGCGGCTTATCAGTGCAGTTGCAATCAAACGCTCAACTCCAGAATGGCTATGGCATTTTGCACGGTCCCTATCTAGTCAGTAACGAAGCCGTGACCTTAAAGGCGGGCGACTCTGTAGGATTTGACTGGCGTGCCACTGGCGGTTCCGATGCCTACGATGTCGTTGGTTACCTCGTTAATGAAAATACCGGTCATGTTGAAGAGTTGTTGAACGAAACCGGTGAAACTGGCAGCGCAAGTACGTCCTGGGCAACGGTTTCTAAAAACGTGTCAGCAGACGGTGATTACCGCTTTGTATTTGTAGCGGGTACTTGGGATGCCTCTGGTGGCAGGGCGGCGGGAGCAAACCTATATGTGGACAATGTCACTGTTCAAGCCTCTGATTATCCGTTGGTATCTCGAGATGCGAGTCTGCGTGTTGACAATATCGCGGTGGAGAAAAAATCTGGCAGCCTAAACCGAGCAGAGTTTAGTGATATGGCAGACCGGCTATATGGCTTGGGCGGCGATAACAGTAGCTCGTATTCCACAGTGTTTGGCGCAAACTATGTGGAAATTAAATCCAACGATATTGTCTCTGGTTTGAATACAGTTTCCACAATAGATATCTCTACCACCGCCGGCGCAAACGCTGCGTTGTCGATTGTCGATGGTGCGCTGGAGCATTCGGCAAACAATCAAGCTAAGTTAGGTGCATTACAAAGTGCTGTTGATTTTGGTATGGAACGTCTTCTGCAAACATCGATACAACTTGATGCGTCTAAGTCGCGAACAATGGATGCAGACTTCGCGCTGCAAAGTGCGAAGCTGGCGCGAGAGCAAATGTTGCAGCAAATGGGCAGCTTTGTCCTTTCCAATACTCAGGAAATTTTGCGCATGTCTTTGTCTTTGCTCAGATAAGCGGCGTTTGGCGCGCCTTGCACTCCGGCGATTTTTGTACTTAAAGATGACCTAGAGATTGAGCGGGCGTTAACCTGCTACTCAGCTAGCGGTGATTCTGACGGTATCGTACATCGCTATTTCTGCACGCAACGTGGATCATCTATCGCCGTAAAACCAGAGGCGTTTGAAGGCTTAAAAGCGATTAAAGCATCAAGTCTTAATGACAACTCTTGGGTGCAACCGACGATGGACATTTTTACCCAAAGCAAACAACCTTGCATTGAACTTTCGGAATCAACAGAAAAATACGAGGGGCTCCCTCAAGAGAAATATTGTTGTTGTGATGAACTAGCATATTTAGGTGTCAGAATATTAGCTTAGATCTATAGTTAGAAATTTTTGGTGTGGAAGAGGAAAAAGGAAAGAGATGAAAAAAGTATGCTGCAATGAATTTGGTCCGCCAGAAAATCTTCAACGTATTGAAGTAGACACCCCGGTACCGCAAGCGGGTGAAGCTTTAATCAGCATCAGTGCTGCAGGCGTTGGCTTTGTTGACGGACTAATGGTGCAGGGCTTGTATCAGGTCAAACCGCCTTTGCCCTACTATCCGGGCAGTGAGTTTGCAGGCATGGTCAGTGCGGTTGGCGAAAGTGTCACCCATGTGAAACCTGGCGACCGAGTGCTCGGCATGGCGACCAATGGCGCCTATGCAGACAGTGTTTCTGCTGTGGCCTCAAGCCTGGTTAAACTGCCTGCAAACCTTGCCGACGCCATCGCTGCCGGCTTTTACATCAATTACGCCACCGCTTTATATGGGCTTAGAGATTGCGGTGACCTTAGGGCTGGCGAAACGCTGTTGATTTTGGGCGCCGCCGGCGGCGTTGGTTCTGCGGCGATTAGTGTGGCTAAGGCCATGGGCGCGCGCGTCATTGCCGCTGCCTCTAGTGAAGAAAAGCGCCGCGCTGCGCTGAGTTTTGGTGCAGATCACACGGTTGACTATACCGAACCAAATTGGCGCGATGCGCTGAAAGAACTGACTAAAGGCAGCGGACTGAATATGGTCTACGATCCAGTAGGGAGCGATAAAGCCGAACCGGCATTTCGCTCCTTGTCCCCCGGCGGCAGGTTTTTAGTGGTTGGCTTTGCGGGTGGGGAAATTCCTAAGATTCCGTTGAACCTGCCCCTGTTAAAAAGATCGTCCATTGTTGGTGTTGATTGGGGTGGCGAGTTTCGCGCCAACCCAAACATTAATCAGGCCTTGATGGATACTCTAATGCGTTGGATCGCTGACGGTAAGCTTGTGCCTGCCGAGGTGGTTTGTCGCCAGATGAGTGACTATCAACAAGCGTTGAAGGATCAACTAGCAGGCAAAGTTGTTGGTAAACTGGTGCTAATGAACTAGTTCGTTCATTGGGCCCTAGTTTATTTGAGTGGGTGAATGTCTTGGCCGTTTTCGCGGACGTAGTCTTCCCCAGATCCGAAGCTTTCGCCGTCCTTGAACAAGCCAACGCCCGGCACATAGTTAACCTCAATCCGTATACCATCGGGATCTTCAAATAGCACATAGTAGTACCCTGGTGCCCAGTCCCGCTCTTCTGGGCCGCGGATGATATTGGCGCCCAGAGAGGATGCTAGTTCAGCGGTTTTGTCGATGTCTTCACGGCTTCTAGCGCGTAAGCAAATGTGGTGTAAGCCTACACGGTATTGTTGGAACGCTTCGCCTGCAAATTCTGGGTCACACTTGCGTACACCAATGGCTGTGCGAGCGCCTACGTGATAAAGGAAGTCTGGACCATCCTCTACCTTGGTCATGCCAAACTCCGGCAACAAACCAGAATAAAATTTGTGTGCTTTGTCGAATTGGCTGACAGTGAGAATGACGTGTGCCATGCCGTTTATTTCAATCATTTGTTTTTATTCCTTTTTGTTTGGCTTTTTGCGCTGCGAACTCTGTTAAGCGCCGCTTAGGGTCGAGTGACACGTAGCGGCATGGTGTTGATGCCATGTATTACATTTGAGAGTGTGCGCTGGGGTTCCCCAGCCAGTTCAAAGGTTAAGTTGCGCGACAGGATTTCTTCCCACAACACACGGATCTGCATTTCCGCAAGGCGATTACCCACACAGCGATGAATGCCAAAGCCAAACGACAGGTGGTGTCTTGGGTTTTTGCGGTCAATGATAAATTGATCTGGGTTCTCTATGGCTTGTTCGTCGCGGTTGCCTGAGAGATACCACATCACAACTTTTGCGCCTGCTGGAATAGTCACGCCGCTCACTTCTACCTCTTTAGTAGTGGTGCGACGCATATGGGTAAGCGGCGTTTGCCAACGGATAATTTCAGGTACCAGTGAGTTCACCAGAATTGGGTTTGCTCGGAGCTTGGCAAATTCTTCTGGGTTTTCAATAAGGGCCAATAACCCGCCAGATATAGAATTACGCGTAGTGTCATTGCCGCCAATAATGAGCAGTATGAGGGTGCTCAAGAATTGTTGGTCATCCATGTTGACCATTGACGAGTGGGCCAGCATAGAGATCAAATCATTCTTTGGCGGCAGGTTAGCTCTTTCGGTCATCAACTGCTTGAAGGTGGTTAAGCACTCGCCCAGTGCTGCAATTCTTTGCTCTTCGGTTTTTATCTCGTCACTGGTGGCTAGATCAGCGCTGGCGACTTCAGACCAATAGGTGAGCTTTCGTCTTTGTTCAAAGGGGAAGTCAAAAAGCGTTGCCAGCATGCGCGTGGTCAACTCAATAGAGACTTTGTCTACCCAGTCGAAGACCTCGCCGTTGGGCAGTTGGTCTAAAATGTCGATGACATGTTCGCGAATAGTGCCTTCCATATTCGCCAAGTTAGAGGGTGCAACAATAGGACTCACAACCTTGCGTTGGGCGTCGTGCTCCGGCGGGTCCATGTTGATAAAGTTAGAACGCTCCATACCTTTCGGAAAATCTGTCATTTGAATGCCGCCCAGAAAAGCGTCCGAGGAAAAATTTTGGTGGTCCTTATCAATGGCCATAATGTCGTTGAATTTGGTCACAGACCAATAGGGACCGAAGCGACTGTCAGCACAATAGTGGATAGGTTGCTCGTTTCTTAAACGTTTAAAGTAAAGACCAATGGTGTCGTTTTGGAAATACTCAGGCTGGCTGACATCAATGGCGTCAATGTCTATGTCGTAGGGATTACCGTGCTCTGCTTCCATTGTGTTGCTCCGTTGCGTGCATACAAATTCAAAGAAGAAAAAATTATTTCTCCGCCAAATATACAAGTGATTTATT
>QXZU01000090.1:0-2548 GCA_009886205.1 K189A clade bacterium
TGGCCATTGAAACTCGCTCAGCAGAGACTTTTTGCTGGCGTCAAACTCGCCATTGGTGACACTCCAATTAAGAAACAACAGTAGGTCTTGAACAAAGGATTGGCTGGGACCACCAATAGGCGCTTCACTGATGTAGAGCACATTAGCCTTTTTCGCGAAATAAAGATGGATTCGATCTGCTTGCAATACTTCAGGCGCGTCAACAGGCGGTGTGTCAGTAGATGGCGCTTGCACCGCGTTAACTTGATCTGGTTTAGCCCTTTGCGCGCCCACGGCAGCCTGTCCATTTACTTCGGCTAAGCTCGCCTTAATTTCGGCAAGGGACGGTTGGCTCCCAGCTGCGGCAGGTACTTGCCCTGCGTCGCCGCTTACCGCCGCATCAGTAATTATTGGATTGGAAGATCGAGAGGTCCAAACATCAATACCCATATCTACAAGCATACGTCTCTGCCGGTCAGGCATTTGCTGGTGCGATTGAGGTGAGTCTAAGGACATGGGTGTTTCCGATTGCTAAGGCCTAGATATTAACCCAAGCAAAATTGTACTGGGAAAGAAATTCGCGTGTTGGGCAATACGTCTTATCTTCCAACTACAATAAAAGCAATCAACCGCTACACCTGCGTATCTATTTAGCGCGGCACTCACGGCGCGCGCCAGGCATTATTAAGTAGCTGTACTGCGAGACGTTCTAACTTGGTAAACACGCTCTCCAAGCAAAATTGCAAACCAAAGAATATACAATGCTATATCCCCAAAGCCGTCTTTTCTCAGCCATATCAAATGCAGCAGCGCCAATGGAACAACTAGATATATCACTTTGTGCAAACGCAGCCAGTTTTGCCCCAAACGTCGACGCCAACCCATTGTCGACGTTACCGCCATTACCAAAAGCCCACAAAATCCAGCAATGCCGGCGGTAATGTATGTGCGTTCAACAAAATCTTCTAGCAGCAACTGCCAGGAAGATTCCACATACAGCACGATATAGGCAAGCAAGTGCAGAGCCACATACGCAAAAGCAAATAAGCCCATCATGCGGCGGCTTCGCGCCAATAGGGGCTGTTTAAACATGCGCCGAACCGGGGTAATGCTGAATGCGACAAGCAGCATAATCATGGACCATTCGCCCAAGTAATGAAGTAACCCTTCAGCAGGCTCCGGGCCTAATCCAGAGGTTGGTTGCGCTATTTCTAGGGCAATTAGGTAAACAAGCCAAGCAAAGGGCGCGCTGGCGAGCACCGCTAAGGCAAGTTTCGGAGTGTTATTTGGCCGAGTTTTCGCCATCACCTGTTACACCTTAAGCCAGATATCAACCTCCTTCGCCACAAAACTAGCAAAGAGCTCGCAAAAGACTGGCCAAAAATTGATTAGAAGAATTTTCTAAGGTCCATGCCCTTGTAAAGGTGAGCCACCTCTTCAGCGTAACCGTTGAAAGGCAGCGTTGGACGGCGGTTAGTATTGAATAACGTACTCGGTAAACGTCGCTCGCTGGCTTGACTCCATCGTGGATGGGAAACCGCAGGATTGACGTTGGCATAAAACCCATACTCACTGGCCTGCAATTGCTGCCAAGTGTTAAGGGGTTCTTTATCCGTAAAACGAATGCTGACAATGGACTTAACGCTTTTGAAACCGTATTTCCACGGCACCATCAAACGCCAAGGAGCACCATTTTGATTAGGCAGCTCTTTGCCAAACACACCCGTAACCATAATGCTCAACGGATTATAGGCTTCATCCATACGTAGGCCTTCGGTATAGGGCCAGTCGATACTTGAGAAAAACGAGCTTTGACCCGGCATTTCCTCAGGTCGAACCAAGGTCTTGAACTCAACGTATTTGGCATTGCCTGTGGGTTCAAATTGCTCAAGAATTTTCTTTAATGAGATGCCCATCCATGGCACCACCATGGACCAAGCTTCTACACAGCGAAATCTATAAATGCGCTCTTCCGCAGTCATGCCTTTAATAATGTCTTCAAAGGCAAAGTCACCGGTCTTCTTAGCTTCACCGGAGACGTTCACCGTCCATGGATCTGTAGTCAGTGTATGAGCGTTTTCAAATGGGTCGCTTTTGTCCGTACCAAACTCATAGAAATTGTTGAATTGAGTGACGATGTCCTCTGGCGTAATTTCATCATCCTCCTGCAAACCGGCTTGAGCCGAGCCCAATAAGCTTGAACCGGCAATCAGTGCGGCACTTTGCCCCATAAATTTTCGGCGGTTCAAATAGGTGGTTTCAGAAATGATTTCAGATGTGGGGATTTTTGGAGATTTACCTATCAGCATTGCTTTTTTTCCTCTGATATTAACTAGGTTTGAATAACTCGTTTAGCCATATCGCAGAGAGGTTTTTTTAAATCTCGAGCGCAGGCGATACTTTTTTCCAATTACAGGCTTATCTAAAAACCTGCTCGCGTTGCCTCTCTCGCCCGCTGTTCTGGCCTCAATAGTGGGCCTTATTTTTCTTATAGGGTCATATATGGCCTTACATGGCCTTGTTATGACTGGTTATATCCTTTAACTGAGGCTTTTAATTGAGGCTTTTA
>QXZU01000090.1:2648-22907 GCA_009886205.1 K189A clade bacterium
TGAGGCTTTTAATTGAGGCTTTTAGTTGAGGCTCTCATTGATGCTTTATTCGAAGCCATTTTTGGACGCCCCAAACTTCTCAAACAGACTTCTCAAACTGCCTTCTCAAACTGACTTCTCAATCAGACTCCTCTACCGCCTTTTCTGATTTCACTTTAGCCCATAAGGCTTTAAATGGACCAGACAGCGAGTAAACAACACATATTGCTAACAACACCGACGGTGGATCTATCATTAAGACAGCAAATCCCATAACAATCAGCACTAAAGTGACGAATGGTATGCGCTCACGGATATTGATGGTCTTTGGCGAAAAATAAGTGAAGTTGGAGACCATTAACAGCCCTGCAACAACGGTGGCTACGGCCAAGATGCTTGCGCCCACCAGCGATGGTTCAGTAATTCCATGTTCTACACAAACCCAAATACCGAAACAAATTATACCGGCGGCTGAAGGGCTAGCTAAGCCAGTAAACGAGGCATGTTCGCCTTGAGTATTAAATCTAGCCAAGCGCAGGGCCGCACAGGCCATGTAAACAAAGGCCGCAACCCAGCCAAATTGCCCTAGCTGAGAGAGTCCCCAAGAAAAGGCCACCAAAGCTGGCGCAACACCAAATGCAACCATGTCTGAGAGGCTATCGTACTCAGCGCCAAACTCGCTCTCAGTGCCCATAATCCGAGCGACTCGACCATCTGCGGTGTCTAATATCATGGCAAAAAATATTGCGATGGTTGCTGGCAAAAACTGCCCATTCATCGCCGCAACAATGGCATAAAATCCTGCAAACAACGCGCCAGTGGTAATGACATTGGGCAATAGGTAAATACCCCGCTTCAGTCGTCCCGGCCCGCGAACAGTATTTTCAGTGGTTTTGCCATCAGCCTCGGGGCTGACGCGCTCAACGGACTTCAACGGTACTTTTTCTTCGTTAGACATAAAGCGACTACAACAATTAGGTAAGCGATGATTGTGCGCAATAAAGAGATGAATTACCAATGGCAACTGAGGCCACAAGGTGAGCAACCAGGCTAACGGTATCCGCCAATAGTATCTGTGCGTCAGAAAAGGATCCGAACCAGAAAAGGGGTTAAAAGAAAGGCTTTAAAACAAAGCGCTACAAGAAAGCACTACAAGAAAAGCGCTAAATGGAAGACGAAAGAGAAGGTGCGAGGTTCGCTAGAGCGGAACCCGGGCAGAACTAGATGGTCTGCCCGGCGAATGGCTTAGTTAACGTCTTTGTTAACCAATCTATTTTCTTGAATCCACGGCATCATACCGCGCAGCTTAGCGCCTACTTCTTCAATAGGATGCTCGCCGGTTATACGGCGCATCGCCTTAATGCTTGGCGCGCCAGCTTGATACTCTTGAACAAACTCTTTGGCGAAGTTGCCGGTCTGAATTTCGGTCAAGATGCGCTTCATCTCAACTTTGGTTTCTGCGGTAACAATGCGCGGTCCACGGGTTAAACCACCGTATTCTGCTGTGTTGGAAACCGAATACCACATGTTTGCAATGCCGCCTTCGTAAAACAAGTCAACAATGAGCTTAAGCTCGTGCAGGCACTCAAAGTAAGCCATTTCAGGGGCGTAACCTGCTTCTACTAGGGTTTCGAATCCCGCTTGCACCAGCGCAGCTGCGCCACCACAAAGTACCGCTTGCTCGCCAAATAGATCCGTTTCTGTTTCTTCTCTGAAGGTCGTTTCAATCACACCTGCACGACCACCACCATTTGCAGAAGCATAAGACAGTGCAATGTTCTTCGCCTGCCCTGTGGCATCTTGTGCGATAGCAATCAAGCTGGGTACGCCGCCACCGGCGACATAAGTTGAACGAACAGTGTGACCTGGACCTTTAGGCGCGATCATGATCACGTCTAGGTCAGCACGGGGCTCAATCAGTTCAAAATGCACATTGAACCCGTGAGCAAATGCCATAGTAGCATTCTCTTTAATGTTGGGCTCAATCTCTTCTTTGTACAGAGCGCCTTGCAGTTCATCAGGTACCAAAACCATAATCAGGTCAGCGCCTTTCACAGCTTCTGGCACTTCAGCTACGGTAAACCCAGCATTTTCAGCTTTGGGCCAAGAGCCTGAACCCTTACGTAACCCGACCACAACTTCTGCAACACCAGAGTCTCGGAGGTTATTAGCGTGTGCGTGGCCTTGCGAGCCATAACCTACAATGACCACTTTCATTTTTTGAATGATCGAAAGGTCTGCGTCTTTGTCGTAATACACCTGCATGATTTTGGTTCCTATTGTTTAGGTTGAACGAAAAATTATTAATGTACTGACCGCTTACGCAGACAGCACGCGATTGCCGCGGCCCATTCCAGAAACACCGGATCGGACCACTTCGAGTATGGTTGCTTCCTCGCCATTATCGCCAATGGCGCTAATGAAGGCATCAAGTTTCTGGCTGGGGCCCACCAACTGGACCGTGTAAGTGTCTGAGGTGACATCAACAATTTGCCCGCGAAACACATCCGCAGAGCGCTTAACTTCTTGACGAGCGTCTCCAACAGCGCGGACCTTGACCAGCAAAAGCTCACGCTCCACGTGCTCCTCGGCACACAAATTAATAACACTAACCACTTCAACTAATCGGTCTAAGTGTTTGATAATTTGAGTTATTCTATCCTGATCGCCAGATGTGGTTAGCGTTAACCTTGAAAGCGTATGATCTTCTGTAGGCGCAACCGTCAGCGTTTCAATATTGTAATTGCGCTGGGCGAACAGACCGACAACTCTAGATAAAGCACCGGCCTCGTTTTCTAATAATACGGCTAATATTGCTCTCACGATGAACTCCCTGAGGTTTGAGTCTTACTCAAAATCATGTCGCGCATTGCACCACCCTTGATAGCCATTGGGTAAACGTGCTCATGTGGATCTACCCAAACGTCAACAAAGACCAAGCGTTTTTTGTTTTCCTCGGAGAAGGCCCATTCCATAGCCGCATCCAATTCAGTTGCGTCACTGACCTTAACGCCAACGTGACCAAAGGCCTCTACCAATGTTTTAAAGTCCGGTAACGAGTCACTGTAGCTGCTTTGCGAATGCCTGCCACCGTACTGCATGTCTTGCCACTGCTTAACCATGCCCAACGCTTGGTTATTCAAGTTAATAATCTTTATGGGCAGGCCGTATTGCAGACACGTGGACAGCTCCTGCATGTTCATCATGAACGAGCCTTCGCCGGTCACGCAGGCCACAACAGCCTGTGGTGAACCCATTTGCACGCCCATGGCGGCAGGAAGGCCAAAACCCATAGTTCCCAAACCGCCGGAATTTATCCAGCGTCGTGGCTCATCAAAATGGTAATACTGCGCCGCGAACATCTGGTGCTGACCTACATCGGAGGACACAAAGGCCTCGCCTTTAGTCACCCGATACAGCGTTTGCACCGCTAGCTGGGGCAATATCGCCTTACCCTGCTCGGGCTTTAGACCGTGATTTAGGCCGTGATCCTTACGCCAACCATTAAGTTGTTGCCACCAGTCAGCCAGATATTGTGCTTGGCTTTCCGACTGCTGGACTGAGCGGGCTTTAACTTGGCTCTGATATTCCGCCCAAATCGCCTCTATCACCCACTGGGCGTCGCCAACTAAGGCTATGTGAGAATCAACAATCTTATCGATAGACGCAGGGTCTATATCCATATGAATGATTTTCGCCTTGGGCGAGAATTTGTCTGGATTGTTGGTCACCCGGTCATCAAAGCGCGCGCCTAGAGCAATCACTAAATCCGTGTCATCCATAGCCATATTGGCTTCGTAAGTGCCGTGCATGCCAAGCATGCCTAGGCTCAATTCATCTGTGCCGGGATAGGCGCCTAGACCCATCAGCGTGGAGGCGACTGGTGCGCCAACAGCGCGAACCAATGCGCGCAGCGAATCTTTGGCATCAGCCTGAATAACCCCACCACCGACATAAAAGACAGGGCGTTTAGCCTCAAGAATGGCTGCAACGGCAGCTTTAACCTGACCCATATCGCCTTCATACGCTGGCCGATAGGACCTGAGGTTAACGCTGTCAGGATAATTGTATTCAAACGTTTCAGCTGGATCCGTGGTGTCTTTGGGCACATCAATGACCACAGGGCCAGGACGGCCAGTCGTCGCAATATGAAAGGCTTTCTTAACAATGCCTGGAATCTCAGAGGCGTCTCGCACCATAAAGCTGTGCTTAACCACTGGGCGAGATATACCCACCATGTCGGTCTCTTGAAAGGCATCAGTACCAATCAGGTCTCTGGGTACTTGACCCGCGATGACAACCATCGGAATGCTGTCCATATAAGCTGTAGCGATGCCTGTGATTGCGTTTGTCGCGCCGGGACCCGATGTCACCAAAACCACGCCAGGTTTTCCGATGGAGCGCGCATAGCCATCTGCCATGTGCGTGGCAGCTTGTTCATGGCGCACCAAAATGTGTTCGATCTTCTGCTGACGAAAAATTGCGTCATAAATATGCAGGGCTGACCCGCCAGGGTAGCCAAAGATGTATTCCACACCTTCGTCCTGGAGAGAGCGAATCAACATATCGCCACCAGACAGCATTTCCGTCATGTTCCAATCCCTTAAAACTTGAATATAAAGCGCAACCTCTTGGCCTTTGTATGGCTGAAAGAAATCCGCCACCTTGACCCAGTATTACCTTTGTAAAAACATTTTATAAATAGAGGTTACGTCGAACATTTACTCACCAATTATTGGCGGTAATCGTCGTAGCACTCTTTTTTTCTGCTTATTGTCTAATCAGCGGAGTCGCAAAACGGCACCGAAAGCATCGCCTAAGCCCATGAAAAATATAGACTTTACGCAACACCAGCCTTCCAAAGGCAAAGATTTTTAGACAAGCGCGAGCGCGCTATTCTTGTGATTCCGTTGCAGCATGTCAAACCGGATAATTGAGGCAGTTTTTCTACCCCTCTTCGCAACCCTAAAAAACAGCGCTATGAAGGCTTTTTCTAACCTAATAACTGCCTATTCTTCGGCTAAATTGGGGCTGCAAACAACGATAGAGGCCATCCGACCAATCTGGCCTGTCACCCTGCCCGATTCGCTGGATTCCTCATGGCATGCCTGTCGGTAGGAATAGAAATCTGCTGAGGCATAGGTACAAGTATTTGCCCCGCTGACAGCGCCCACCCCGCATTGTTGCAATTGCCAACGAGCAATGGCCACTAGATCTATCAGGCGCTTTGCAGGGTCATTTGGGTGTTTGTGCACGGCCTTTGGCTGCACCGGCAAAATCACGGACCAGACATCCTCGCCTACTTCAAAATGCTCAAGCCCAATACACGGGCCGATCCAAGCCACCAAATCGTTCGGTTTGGCCGGCATAGACACCACCAAACTATTGATTATATTTGCCGCCAAACCGCGCCAACCTGCATGGGCGGCCCCGACAATAGTCGCGCCCTGATCGGCAATCAAAATGGGTACACAGTCGGCGGTTTGTATGGCAATACCTATACCGGGCTTATCCGTCCATGCGGCATCGGCCTGGGGCGTATTGTTGATTGAATGCTCATCAACATAAATACACTCACTGCCATGTACCTGATCTAGCCATTGCAGCCCCACCGGTAGCGACTCAGAGACACTATTTGGTTCAGCGAAATGCTGATTGATGGCGGTTAGTAGCTCAGCACGGTTTGCCGTAACTGCTGTCGGGTCATCGCCGATATCAAAGCGAATGTTATTGCTCGCAAAGGCGCCAGAACTGAAGCCGCCGTGGCGGGTGGTGGTGAAACCAAGGACATTTTGTGCTTTTGCATCCGGCCACACAGCCTGCAACCACGTTGGCTTAGCGCGCATCTACCGCCAGTGCTTCATTTAGCTGATTAAAATCCTCCGGAGGAGATACCGCAAACTTCATCATCTCGCCCGTTTGCGGATGCGCAAAAGCAAGTTTGGCTGCATGCAGGGCTTGGCGGTCGAAATTACGCAAAACCGCAATAGTTTCAGGGTCTGCACCTTTTGGAATGATACGCCGACAGCCATAGCGGCTATCGCCCACCAATGGAAAGCCAATACTCTGCATATGCACCCGAATTTGATGGGTCCGACCACTGCCAAGCTTTACGTTAACCAACGTATGACTACGATAACGCTCGCGCACGCGAATTTGACTCAAAGCAGGCTTACCGTCGTCTCGTACAGCTTGTTTGGTGCGCACTTTAAGGTCGCGACCTATGGGCTTATCAACGTCCTGCCCCGTCACCATTACGCCCTCGCAAATGGCCATATAACGACGTTCGACCTCACGCTCCTGAATAGCCTCCACCAAATGACGCTGGGCTTTGTGACTGCCCGCCACAACCATAACCCCACTGGTGTCTTTATCTAAGCGATGCACAACGCCGGCACGAGGTAATTCGCTGAGGCTAGGACGATGATGCAACAAGCCATTAACCAATGTACCCGATGGATTACCAGCGCCTGGGTGAACGACTAGCCCTACCGGCTTATTGATCACGAGTATGTCTTCGTCCTCATAAACGATCTCAAACTCTACTGGCTCGGCTTTGTCCCAAGCCTCTCGAACTTCACGTACGGTGTTGAGCGCAAGAATTTCTCCACCCCAAACCGTCGTCTTTGGCTTGGTGGTTTTCCCATTCAGCGTTAAATCGCCCTCGACTATCCATCTAGTCAACTCGGCACGAGAAAATTCAGAGAATATAAGCGCGGCTACTTTATCAAAGCGCTGACCACCGTATTCCAAGGGAATAGGTGTCTGCTGATTAATTTGGCTAGTGCTTTCTGTATTTATATTATTCATTTGTTTGCAACCCTACCGAATTCGGTAAGAATAGCGATCTTTAAAGACCAACCAGTGTTGGCTATCAATACAACCATCAAAACGACTATCAAAAATGGAGTTCCATTTTGCTCGATAAAACACGACCAGAGAACACTCGATTGAAATTTTTCTCAACAGCAACAACACTGCTATTCATCACCCTTTTGGGAGGCTGCAGCCTAATCCCATTTCTGGGTTCCGACGAGGAAGAGGATGTCGACATTGAGGCCATAGAAACTACAGAGCAGAAACTCTACAGCCAGGCCCAGCGTTCACTACGTAGCTCAAATTTTTCTCTCGCCATTGAGCAACTGGAATTAATGGAAGCTAGATTTCCATTTGGACGTTTCGCTGAGCAATCTCAACTTGAGCTGATCTACGCACACTACATGACAGCGGATACTGAAGCCGCGCGCGCTGGCGCAGATCGCTTCATCCGTCTACACCCAGGTCACGACAGCGTGGACTACGCCTATTACCTACGCGCGCTAGCAGCTTATAAAAATGACCCCGGCGTACTCGACAAATTGGTTTCGGCTAAGCCAGCTAAAAAAGAAATGGGGCCACTGAATGAGTCCTATACTGATTTTGGCATCTTGCTAACCCGATTCCCGAATAGCCAGTACGCACCAGATGCCTTGCAGCGAATGCTGCAACTGAGAAACATCTTGGCTGAATCCGAAATTGAGATTGGTAACTATTACCTCACCCGCGGCGCTTATATTGCAGCGGCCAATCGAGCCAGCTACGTGCTTGAAAATTATCCAGACAGCCCCGCTCGAGCGGACGCACTGGCCACGCTTGTTGAAACAAACTGGAAACTAGGCCTTAAAGATGAGGCCAACAGAGCATTAAGAGTACTTGCGGCAAACCACCCCGAGTACAGAGATTTTGATAATGCCGGCAATTTGGTACTCGAAACTCGTATTCGAAACAGAGACCGGTCATGGGCAAACATTATGACCTTGGGCCTACTGGATCGCCCCGATGTCCCTCCGCCCATTACAATCGAATATCCAGAGGGTTTCGAAGCGCCAACACGAGACGCTGTCAGCACCACTGCTGAAACCCCAGCGAAAGCAGAAAAGAAAGGCTGGTTTAGCTGGCTACCGTTTGTTGGCTAGCCAAATCATTGGATAAAACCAGTCGGTGAAGGCAAAAAAAGAACCGTGGTTTAAAGGGCTGTAGTGAATGCCCTACCACCTTCGCAAAATCCGTCACAGAACCCGACCAAAAACACAGAGCGCACAAAGAACTCTTCCTAATGCGGCGCATCTTTCGTCGCTCATCTGCGACTTCGCCTACACCTATTGATGCTAATCACCGCTTAAAATCCAGCCCACCCTCAATAACCATTGGTTGATGCAAGCAACGAATAACCGCAACTCCCACCACTACCCGAAGCATAGAACTTGCTGCAGCGCAGATCTCATCTTGGAGAAAAGCCACAGCAAATTTTACTTATTGGGTTTCACAATCATTGAGCTGCTAACAACAATGCTAATTATCAGCATGCTAGGAGGACTTGCGGTAGCAGGCTACCAATCTCAGCTAAAAACTCAGCGCGCGGATAATGCGCTGACTGACTTCATGGTCTTTCTACAAAGCGCGCGCAGCGCCGCAATAATACAGCGGACAGAAGTAGTCTTATGCCCTGCCGCATGGACGCCAAGCTTCGGCGCAACCTTGGCCGCCAACACGGCCACCCACTGCGGCTCGAGCAACACCTGGGACCAGGGCGCTGTGGCGTTTACTGATCACAACAGCGATCTGCAAATTAATGGGCAAGATGAAGTCATTGCGCTGCTCCCTCGAAACTATGCCGGCATAGAGGTCACTTGGCGCGCATTTCGTAACCGCAGTTATCTACGCTTCAACAAAAACGGGTTAACCGACTGGCAAAACGGACGCTTCATTTTTTGCTCAACCAGTATGGGGCCAGAGGCTACGCGACAAATCACAATTAACTCAGCGGGACGAATCTATCCGTCCTACGACTACGATACAGACGGGGTTCATGAAGACAGCAATGGCCGAAGTATCATTTGCCCATAACTGCGGCTAGGTCCTTGTAGGGCTACAACAAACCACACATCAACCAAACAACAAAAGCCAAAATAATCACTAATACTAACGTTACGCCTAAGCGCCATTAAGCCTCGTTAGCGATGGGGTCTTCTACAGCCAAAATAGAGACATCAAAAGTAATGTCTTTGCCGCTTAACGGATGATTGAAATCTACTTTTACGGTATCTTCATAAACGTCCAAAACCACCCCTGGCAACTCACCGTCTGGGGCTTGAAAGGATACAACCAAGCCCGCCTCTAAGTCGTCTTGAGCGTCCATTTGTGCAAAAGTGGATTTAGCTAATACGCGAATATTAGCCTCATTACGCTCACCAAACGCGTCCTCTGCCAATACCGTCAACTGCACATCGTCACCCTCTTGAAGCCCCACTAGGGCCGCCTCAAAGCCTGGCAGCAAATTACCATCGCCTAGTACTAGAGATGCAGGGGAACCGCGACGAGTTGTATCTATTTCCTCGCCAGTTGGCATCAGTAGCGCAAAGTGCATTTTGACCGAAGAACCCATTTGAATTTTCGGCTTTGAACTCTCAGATGAAGCAATAATGTCAGACATGTTTATTCTCTAATTTTGTGTTTCGTTTTTAATTTTTAAACTTTTTGATTCTTTAACTTAAGCAGCGCTTAACCGTGAACTCAAGTCCAGTTTACTTTGCAGTCCAAATTTAGAATCAGTTTTAGAATCAGCTTGGGAAATCATCCGAAGAAAATCTATGGGGCAAGTTTTTGTGCCGCGCGATATTCTCGAAAAATCAGAACCATCCATAGCGCCACCCCACAAAAAAGTGCTGAGTCGGCGACATTGAAGGCAGGAAAAATATAGCCTTGGTAGTGCACTAGAATAAAGTCCACCACATAACCGTTAACCATACGCCCCCAAAGATTGCCTAGAGCGCCGCCGAGAATGAGCGCATATATACAAGCCAACATTTTTTCACTTGGGCGCAGCCTGCTCATTTCCCAAAGCACATAAATACAAAAGCCAACGCCTAACACAATAAAAAACCAGCGTTGCCACCCACCGGCATCAGCTAAAAATGAAAAAGCCGCGCCGGGATTGTGCCACCTCACCCATGCAAAAAAGGGCAAAACTTGAATACGGTCGCCATAAGCAAGTTCACTCACCACCACATACTTGGTCAGGCGATCCAGCAGTAAAACCAAAAACCCAAGACCCAGCCAACGCCAGTGCTGATACAGCTTAATATCCTCACTCGAACTGTCGGTAGAAGATTGCTGGTTAGCGTCAGACATTGTCACCTCTTAAAAGTTTTGTTTGAATAAGATTAGCAACTAATCGGAGGTGACCGACCCACCCTCTCAATTGGAAGAGAACCACGATTTGGCAGATTGAATATCGGCTTCAATTTGAGTTTTTAACTCATCGATAGAAGCGAAAGCCTGCTCATCTCGAAGCTTCTTTTTAAAAGTAACTTGGATCAACTGGCCATAGATATCGCCAGCAAAGTCGAACAGGTGCACTTCGAGTAAAGGCTCTTTGCCATCTACCGTAGGCCGCACGCCAATGTTGGCAATACCGTCATAAACCTTTCCACCGGGTAAGCCCTCTACTTGCACGCAATAAACGCCCTCAAGGGCAGCGCGGTAACGTTGCAAGCGGATATTGGCGGTAGGCACACCTAACTGGCGGCCTAACTGGCGGCCATAAACTACCCGCCCCATAATAAAATATTCGTGGCCCAACAACTCTTGCGCCTTGGCAAAGTCGCCGTTTGCCAAAGTCTGCCGCACCAAAGTACTGCTAATACGTTCCTCACCTTCTAGCAAGGTGCTCAGCGATGTGACCTCATAGCCGTAGCGCTTACCAGCCTCTTGCAACATGGCAAAGTCGCCTTCACGTCCGCGGCCAAATCGCCAATCATCGCCAACAACAACATGTTTGGCGCCAACAAGGTCCACCATAAAATCTTTAACAAACCATTGAGCTGGAATATTTGATACCGCTTCGTTGAAGGGTAAACAAAACAGTCTGTCCAACTCTGTGCGGTTGAGGAGTAACACTTTTTCGCGGAACCGCGTGAGCCGAGCGGGCAACTTTTCTCCCGCAAAAAATTCTCGGGGTTGAGGCTCGAAAGTCATCAACATGCTGGGAAGAGCGTGCTCTTTGCCTGCGTGGCAAAGCTTTTCAATCAGCCTCTGATGCCCTCTGTGCACGCCATCGAAATTACCAATAGAGAGCACACAGCCATGATGCTGAGGGCGAATGTTATGCAAGCCGGTGATAATTTCCATGGACCCGATTATATGCGGATTAACTCAATTAGTGGGAATTTCTATGCACAGATACGCAAATTTTTGCCACTAAACCGAAACTAGAGCGCGACACAACGCCAACTCAACTGGGCGCGTATTTGACCGAACTCATTTTTAGGCAGCATTTAAGATGCGTCTCCGCTGCCCGTGAGCTGCCCCTGCAAGCCCTCTAAACAGGCCGGGGGAAATTTAGGTTACCCAACACTGCTTTGATGCTTAAAGTCTCTCGGTCGCGTGCCCAACAAAAGCAAAACGAGTGCATAAACCGCTATACCCAAAACCATCACCACAGCGGTCCAGCCTATTCTTGGCAAAGATTGCATGTCTAACCAAACCTGCCCATCGGGTAGCAAAAAGAACAGGCCCACGCCGAGAATCGAACTCGCAAGGACAGCTTTCGCTGCGGTTAAAGCCACCCTTGCGTCAAGACGGTACAGGCCTCTTTGATGCAACCCTAGGTAGAGCAGCGCGGCGTGGGTCCAAGCGGACAAAGCCGTCGCCATAGCCAGCCCTGTATGCCCCATCGTCTGAAAAGTTGCCAAGCTGGCGACCAAATTGACCGCGACAGCGACAATCGCATAGTGAAAGGGTGTACGCGTGTCTTGGTGCGCAAAGAAAGCGGGTGACAAAACTTTGACCACCACAAAACCGGGTAGCGCAATGGCGAACATTTCTAAAGCATAGGACGACATGCGAATATCTAGAGCTGTCATTGCACCACCAGAGAAACTCATAAACAGCACGGCCAGCAGCGGCTGGGCAAAGAGGTAAAGGGCAACAGCAGCGGGCAACGCAAGCATCAGTCCTAAGCCCACCCCCCAACTTAACGTTGCCTTGAATGATTCTGCGTCGCCCCGCGCCACCATTGCCGACAAATGCGGCAGCATAACGGTACCTAGGGCAACTGCTACAAGCCCAACCGGCAATTCCAACAGCCGATCCGCATAATACAACCAAGCAATGCTGCCGCTGGTAAGCGTTGAAGCAAGGACAGTATTCACTAAGGCATTAATCTGACCCACAGACGCAGCCAGCACCGCTGGGATAAGCAGCACACCTACCCTACGTACGCCTGGGTGTTTGGCCGATATTTGCGGGCGCACCAGCAGGCCCATACGACTCAGCGTTGGCAATTGAATACCCAGCTGGACAATGCCTGCTGCCATAACACCCCACGCGACCACTACCACTGGCTGCACATTAAACCAACCTGTGAGCGCCAGCATTGCTGCGATCATTAAGCAAAGGTTCAACATCACGGGTGTAAAAGCCGGCAATGCGAATTGATTATGCGCATTGAGCAATGAACCGGCAAAAGCCGTTAGCGAAATAAAACCCAAATAGGGAAAGGTAATGCGGACCAATTCGGTTGTGGCCGAAAACTGCTCGGGTTGATCTATGAAACCGGGCGCAAATAAAGCAGTAAGTCCTGAAGCAAACACCACGCCTAAAGCCACAAAACCGATTAGAACAATGCCAAATAACCCAGAAAGCCCGGCTAAAAAGTAGGTTAACTCGTTATGACCTTTGGCTTTGTACTGCATCAACACTGGCACAAACGCTTGACTGAATGCGCCTTCAGCAAATAACCGGCGAAAGAAATTTGGGATGCGGAAAGCCACGAAAAACATATCCGCTACGGCCGACGCGCCAAACAAATAGGACAGCACAATATCGCGCAATAGCCCGCTGATGCGGGACAAAAGCGTCATTCCAGCCACTACGCCACCTTGCCGTGTCAGGTTTTGGGGCTTGGTATCACCGCTATTTTTAGACGCAGAATCTGCAGATTTCTCAGCTTCTGGTGGAATGTTTGTTGACATCTACTCCCTCGGGCGGCATATTGCCCGCCTCAAATTTTTTGTCTCTTCTAGGAGAATTCCTTGGCTAACAGTCCTCAGGCGCGCAAGCGCGCAAGACAATCAGAAAAGCGTCGCTCGCAAAATGCAAGTCATCGCTCAATGGTTAGAACTTACATTAAAAAAGTACTTGGTGCTGTTGAAGCAAAAGATGCTCCAACTGCCGGTGCAGCCCTCACTACCGCCTTGCCGATTATCGACAAGATGGTGACCAAAGGCATAATGCACAAAAATCAGGCTGCTAGACATAAGTCTCGCCTGACGAAGAAGGTCAAGGCGCTCGCTGAAGCCAGCTAAGTCGCCGCTTTGTAGCCTAATGTTCGCGTTAGGCTACATTTGCAGCCACTGCATCGCTCGTCCCAGCCAACGATCATCCAACATGATCATTGCACCCACGTAAGCCGCCCTAGCAGCGTACTAAGCCCTACTCACCTATGTTTCCTCAAGTAATACCAAGTTGTCTCTGTGCAGCACCTCTGGCTCTACTACGTGCTCGATAACTTGAGCAAAAACTTCGCTGTTCAACCCTTTAATCTTTTCTATCTCTGAACTGGAATAATTGGACAGGCCCTGAGCGATCAAAGTGCCTTGCTCAGATATACAGCGCACCACATCACCCCTGAGAAAATCTCCTTGAACCTGAATAATGCCAGCAGCGAGCAAACTTACGCCTCGGTCGCGCAAGGCAGAAACCGCTCCGGCGTCCACACTTAAAGTACCTTTCGCCCGCAAGTGTCCAGCAATCCAGCGCTTCCGCGCGTTCAAGGGACTAATCTCCGCCGTGAGCAGCGTACCTATGTCCTCACCCTTGATTAGCCGGGTTAATACATCTGATTCATGACCCGAGGCAATGAGAGTATCGGCGCCAGAACGGGCAGCAAGACGACCAGCACGCACTTTCGTGACCATACCACCCCGACCCAACGCACCGGCGCCTTCACCGGGCATAGCGTCCAAACTGGGGTCAGTAGCAACGGCAGTCACAATACGTTTCGCGTTAGCGTTTACTCGGGGATCAGCGTTTAACAGACCTTCAACATCGGTCAAAATAATCAACAAATCTGCCTCTAACAAATTTGCCACCAATGCGGCCAACGTATCGTTATCGCCAAAGCGTATTTCGTCTGTGGCTACCGTATCGTTTTCATTGATAACCGGCACCACACCCATAGAAACTAGCGTGTTAAGTGTGCCTCGCGCATTTAAATAACGCTGCCTGTCAGCTAAATCATCATGCGTGAGCATGACAAACGCTGTACCACAGGAAAATTTACTCAGAGCGTCTTCATAAGCCTGCACCAGGCCCATTTGACCAACTGCTGCGGCCGCCTGAAGCTGATGGATTAACGTGGGGCGTTGCGACCAACCCAAGCGCTTGCAGCCCTCAGCCACAGCACCTGACGACACCAGAATGACTTCCATACCACTGGCAACAAGGGCGCTGATCTGGGCGCAATAGGAATTAATTTTCTCGTGCTCAATTCCCGCAGCGTGACTGGTGAGCAACGAACTACCAACCTTCACAACTACCCGCTTAGAATTCGCCAAAGTGGCTCGATCTGTTAGGCCAGAATTATTCTCGGACATAAATGACCTCTGTCGCCTCTCCATCTTCGTCATCCGCATCCCAATCATCAAGGTCGTCGTCAGCGCTTTCGTCCGCCTCACCCGCACGCCGGGCACGCATGCGCTCTGAATGGGCCCACACATCTGCGGTAATTCTGGCCTCTAACTCTTCCAACTGTTCTGCGTGATTTTCGTTCTCTCGAGCTAATAAATATTCTTCTGTCAAAAACGCCATCAAATCCCTAACAAGGTCTTCTAGGCCAATATCGCCCAATGCGGATATCGCGTAAATGGGTCTATCTGGAAACATCTCGGCAAAGTCTTCCAACAATTGATCTAATGCCTCTTGCTCCAATTGATCAACTTTAGATAACGCTAGCCAAATAGGCCGCTCTGTCAGCGATTCACTGTACTCGGCCAATTCGGTTTCTATTGCTAACGCATTATCAATTGGATCGCCGCCGTCTTCTGGCATCACGTCGACTAAATGCAATAACACTCGCGTGCGCGACAAATGCCTTAAAAACTGAGCACCTAAGCCCGCACCCTCGGCAGCGCCGACAATGAGTCCAGGAATATCAGCCATAACAAAACTGGCGTCCGCGGCGACACGCACAACGCCTAAACTGGGCGCTAACGTAGTAAAGGGATAGTCAGCGACTTTAGGGTTCGCCGCAGAAACTTGTCCTATTAAGGTAGATTTACCCGCATTAGGCAGCCCCAACAAACCCACATCGGCCAACAATTTCAACTGCAGGCGAAGCTTGCGCACGTCACCTAAGTGACCAGGCGTGGTTTTTCTTGGCGCGCGGTTGGTACTGGACTTAAACGCAGCATTACCCAAACCTCGGCCACCACCATTGGCAACCAGTAAAGTTTCGCCGTGGGCTTTTAAATCACCCACCACCTCTTGAGTTTCTTCATCAACGACAGTGGTCCCAACCGGCACCTTTACGTAAGTCGCCTCTCCAGCAGCACCGGTTTTGTTACGACTAGCACCGCCGTGACCATTACGTGCTTGATAAGAGGGTTGATAGCGAAAGTCGATAAGCGTGTTTAAGGCCTCTTCGGCAAGCAAAATAACGTCGCCACCGTCGCCTCCATTGCCACCGTCTGGACCGCCTCGTTCGATATATTTCTCACGACGAAAGCTGAGCGTACCGTTACCGCCCTTGCCACCTTGAACACGAATTGTCGCTTCATCAATGAACTGCATATTACCCCCTGGGTAAAACAAAAAACCCCGCATTAGCGGGGTTTAGTATTATTGAACCGTAGTCTTGGTTAAACCGTAATCTCGTACAACCTTTGTACGAATCTGGCAAAACCCGCTCAGTTCTGTGCCAGCAGAGCCTTTCAACTAATAAGTTGAATCTACTGCGCTTGCGGCACGATGTTTACAGTCTTTCTGCGCAAAGGGCCTTTAATCGTAAACTCAACGTGACCGTCCGCTTTTGCAAACAAGGTGTGATCGCGACCACAACCAACATTTTCACCTGGGTGGAACTTAGTTCCACGCTGACGAACAATAATGTTGCCCGCAGTGACTACTTGACCGCCGAATTTCTTCACGCCCAATCGTTTCGACTCTGAATCGCGACCATTTCTAGTACTGCCGCCTGCTTTTTTATGTGCCATGAATGCTTCTCTTTATTCCAATGAACAGCGCTCTAGCTGCTAATTCCGGTAATTTTAACTTCGGTAAACCACTGACGGTGACCTTGTCTTTTCAAAAAATCTTTGCGTCGCTTGAACTTGATGATGCGGATCTTTTTACCGCGATCAGTACGCATAACTTCGCCGGTTACTCGACCAGATTCAACGTAAGGTGCGCCTACGTTTACATCATCGCCATTGGAAACCAACAAAACCTTGTCAAAAACTATTTCTTCGCCAGGCTCTGCGCTCAGCATTTCCAACCTCACAACGTCACCTTCCGCGACGCGGTGTTGCTTACCGCCGCTCTGAAAAACCGCAAACATATCTCTACTCCTGGCGATCAACTAATGACTCTTCGTCACCTAGCCGTCTTAAGTGTTGCTAAAATTCTTGTTCTAACACCGAAAAAGGTGCGACAAAATAGACCCTCCCTCTCGGAAAAGGCGCGCCATTCTATAAGCAAAACTTAAGGATTACAACGCTTCAGACGAAACCGAGGCTAGAATGTTGGATTTAAACATCGGTCGCTTGCTGGCTGCAATTTTCGGGTCTAGAGCACCGCTGTTTCAGGTTTCTTCCTGAAGCTCTTTGTACAGTTCTTAGTACAATTCTGTGTGCAATTCTTTGTACGGCTCTTTGTAAGACTCTTTCCAACGCATTTAAATAAAGGAGCTATATTACCCCTGCGCAAATTTAGATAGAATCGCCGCTCACGCAAATTAGACAATTCCGGCGCGCGCACTCATGTTTTGCAGTATTAGAAAAAACGATCTGCCGTTTAAAACCTCAATCTCTTTGTCGAATTTCAATTTCGCAACGACAGCTACAGAAAAAGAGTTAGGATTGTCTGGCGCGTTAAATACAACCAGCGGCGATTAGTAATGGAAATCTCACCAGCTCATTCAATCAAAGAAGCGCATACCGACTCTAACCCATTAAGCGATGTCTATCAGCTGGTAGAAAAAGAGTTTGCTGCGGTCAACCACCTTATTCCGCGCAAGATATCCTCAGACGTTGCCATGGTTGAGGAAATCGGCCAGTACATTGTAGAGAGTGGCGGTAAAAGACTACGCCCAATGATGGTACTACTGAGCAGCCAAGCGCTGGGCTACAAGGGTGAGCAAAACGTTGAGCTGGCCGCAATCATTGAGTTTTTACATACCGCCACGCTACTTCACGACGACGTGGTTGATCGATCTGGGCTGCGCCGAGGGCGCGTCACTGCTAACGAGAAATGGGGCAATGCACCCAGCGTATTAGTCGGCGACTTCCTTTATAGCCGCGCCTTCCAGCTCATGGTGGAACTGGCCAGCATGGACATTATGGCGGTACTTTCCGGCGCCACAAATACCATCGCCGAAGGCGAGGTCATGCAACTGGCTAACATTGGTAACATGGCACTTTCCGAAGCGGATTATCGCGAAGTCATTCGTTGTAAGACCGCTTTGCTGTTTGAAGCCGCCACGCACACAGGCGCGCTACTGGCCCAGGAGGCAGATGCCGCTCAGGACGCAGGCAACATAGAAATACTGCGCAAGTTCGGCCTGCATTTTGGCCTAGCCTATCAATTAGTCGACGATTGGCTGGACTACGCTGGCACAACTAAGACGATGGGGAAAAATGTCGGGGATGATTTAGCTGAAGGCAAACTCACCCTGCCGCTCATTCAAGCTTTGAAAGTAGCTCCCGCTGCGGACCAAGCACTCATCACGCACGCGTTGCAGAATAAGTCGCAAGAACACATGTCTGAAATTTTGGCAATTGTTGAAAAATCTGGCGCACTGGCCTATACCCATGCCGCAGCAGTGACAGAGACCAACCTTGCTCTAGCGTGTTTGGCTCAATTGCCTGACAACCCCTACAGAACTGCCTTGAGCACGCTCGCTACCTTCTCTCTTTCTCGGCTGGCGTAGGCTCAATTTAGCTAAACTTCGCGGGCTTAGCCTTAGTTAGAAGCGCTCTTAAAAGTAACCATTTCTTTTCAGCAGAATTGCTGAACCCATTGAAAGCGCAGTCAAAGTCCCAAGCAACAACCAAAAAGCCAAAGGCTCGTTAACTCCGGGCATGCCTTGAACATTGACACCAAATAGGCCGGTAACAAACGAAATAGGCAGAAAGATTACAGTGACAACGGAAAACAGATACATACGCGCGTTCTGAATTTTTGAGACTTCGTGATTGATAACGTCCTGCAAAACTAAAGTCCGCTCATTGACCATATGCAAATTTTCGATGGACCGATTGATTCGATCAGACTGCTCATTAAGTAAAAACACATGTTGGCGATCCAGCAACTCAAAAGCGAGCCGACTGAGAGAATCTAAGGCCTCACGTTGGGGCGACAAATAACGGCGCACAGTGGCTATCTGGCGACGAATTGAAAATATTGCAGACCGCCAAGCAGACAGTTCTTGATTGGAACTACCCTGCTCAATAGAGGTTTCCATCTCATCAATATCCACCTCTAGACTCTCAACAAAGCTGCTAATACGATCAGCTAGACTTTCAATCACCAATATAACCAGCTCTTGCAAACTGGTGGGACCGGTGCCTTCAATCAGCGACTCGCGAACATCTTGGATAGACATTATTTTTCGCTGACGCAGAGTAATCACTCTATTTTTTTGAATGAGCATGCGCAGAGAGACCATATCTTCGGCATTTGCGCCGCGATTCATATTGATTGCACGCAAAAACACAATCACATCGCCCCTGTTAACCGCCGTCCGAGGTCGCGTATCCTCGCGCAGCAGGCTTTTCACTATCCGTGGGTCAACCTCATAGGCACCTAACACCTCTTCAATATCATGACCGGAGTACTCAAGATGTATCCAACGAGGATTGCTGCCATTCAGACCGCTGCCTGACGGCTCCAAAACTCCTCCAGCACCGTTCAAGGCAAAGTCAAATATCAAAGCGGGGCTAATTGCCTGAGAACTCACGCCTTTTCTATCATCAACGGAATGTTCAACAAGAACAGTGTCAGTGCTAGCAGTACATGCATAACTACATGTATAACCTCATGCATAAATAGGTACCCCAATGGCCTAAAATTCACGCTCACTTACTGGAAAGAATTCACCAGATTCATCATGACGGCAGTAGCACTGATAGAGCTACCAATCATAATGGCCCTGTCGCTCCACTGCATACCCACAAATACCCAACCTGCGGCACTCAAAATGTAAGCAACCTGCCCCTGCAACACAAAACCCGCAGACATCAAAAAGATGCCACTCACGGAGAGAAACGTTGCAACCCATTTAACATACCAGTCCACGGTACCCGTAGGCGTGGTCGATTTAAGGTCATCGTTTTCTGCCTGAACCTCTTTCAACTCGTCCATCAGACGTTTTTTCTCAGTGGCTAATTCCATTGCCAAACGTCCAGCTCTACTAGTAGGCCCAACCGGCTGATGTAATTCTGCTGCGATATAGGTTACATCGTCGTTCACTGGATCTGCGGGATTATGCGCCATTACGTTTCTCCTGGTTAGGGCCCTCAGAGAGATTCTGAGTTCGTTTGTAAATCAATATTCACTGGATATTTCATTGGATTTTGCGCTCATTAAAAACCGTATAATTTGGCGCACGGACCCGCAAAAAAGTTCGCGCATCATCTACCTTTTTTTCGCCGTGTCAAGATAATTTCACAGGCCACAAAAAACCTGCGATTTGACCCAAAATCGGCACCGAAAAAAACCTTAAAGAATGCCTAAATATATATTAAAAACAGTCACTTATAAGAAAATAAGAATCCCGCTCAGCGCGCACATTAAAAATAAGGGAACAGCAAAATTCAGGCGATTTTTCCGCTGCCAAAAAGGCAGTTTTATAAAAGCCTCTAAGCAACCCACCTGCAGGAAGGCGGCCGCCCAAAATATAGTGGTCGCAACAACGCCTTGAGTAGTACATTTAATCCGAAGATTTAAAAAGTTAGAGTGCGAATATGACAAAGACACCCACTCTCTAGAATCTAGGTAAAAGGAAACGTAGGTAACGGCAGT
>QXZU01000091.1 GCA_009886205.1 K189A clade bacterium
GATCGCAAAGTATCCCAAGCAAAACACGCCCCGTGCAGGGACAACGTCTTGAGCGGTATAGGTACGCTGAATGAAGGGCACCTGCATGCCTCACTCAAGCACCTATACGCCGGTGATCAGGGCCAGTTAGAAGTACCCTTCGGTAAATTTGTTGCAGACGTTGTGCGCGACGGCGTGATATTTGAGATTCAAACCTCCAGCTTCAGTGGGCTAGGACGCAAAATGTTGGCCCTTGCAGAACAACAGCCAGTAGTCCTAGTGCACCCAATAGCCCATAGCAAAACGCTGATTAAACTGAAGAAAGATGACAGCGGAGAATTCACCCGCCGCCGTTCGCCCAAGCGCGGTGCGCTAGCGCACATTGTCAGCGAGTTGGTCTATATCCCCACATTGCTCAAGCATCCCAACTTTTCAGTAGAAGCGGTATTGATTGAAGAAGAGGAAGTGCGCAGTTTCGATGCAAAGGCGCGCCGGGGGCGAGGTGGGTGGCGTGGCCAAGGTCGGCAGTTGGTCAAGGTGTTAGACCAAGCGCGCATCTCCACGCCTTATAGCCTGCTAGATTTTTTGCTGGAAGATTTGCCAGACCCCTTTACCACCAAAGATCTAAGCGCAGCGCTAGATCAGCCCAAGGAAATAGCCCAACAGATGGCCTATTGTTTAAGGCACATGGACGTGGTGGACGTGAGCGGTAAAACCGGCAACCTGCTGAATTATAAATTTTTGACTGAATGATTTTGTTGGTTTCGGCAGAGTCTTAGCGGATCTGGCGAACGGCAACTACTATTTTTGCATGTGTCGTTCTAGATAAATTCGCAGCGCTACTTGTTCTTCATTGCTCAACACCAACCCTAATTTGGTTCGGCGATACAACAGGTCGTCGGCTTGTTGTACCCATTCGTATTGCACTAAGTAATCTACCTCTGCGGCATAGAGTTCGCCGCCGAAATGCTGGCCTAATGCTTCTAAGCTATTTCTTTGCGCCAGCATTTTAAAGCTGTCGGTGCCGTAGAGGCGCGCGAGTCTGCGTGCCAGCGGTTCGCTGATAAAGGCATAGTCTTGTTTGATTTTGCTGACCAGATCCTCAAAACCCTCTACTGGGAAATGGCCGCCGGGTAGACGCGTGCCAGAGGTCCAAGGTTGGTTGGGTTGGCCTAGGTAGTTGCATACTCTGGCCACAACATCTTCCGCCAATTTTCGGTAGGTGGTGATTTTGCCACCAAATACATTAATGAGTGGGCCGCCGAGTTCGTTGTTCTCTCGCACCACATAATCTCGGGTGGCTTCTTGGGCTTGGCTTGCGCCGTCGTTGTACAAGGGGCGCACGCCGGAGAATGTCCAAACCACATCTTCAGGGGTGATGGCGTCGTTTAAATACTCGCTGGCCGATTCACACAGATAATCTATTTCGCCTTGGGTGATTTTGGGCGGGGTGTGTAGGTCGTTGTTTTCGGTATCTGTGGTGCCGACCAATAAAAAGTCTTTTTCGTAGGGAATGATGAAAATGACCCGGTCATCGGCGGCTTGGAATATGTAAGATCGGTCAAAGGGCAGGGTGCGACGAATGACTATGTGGCTGCCGCCGACAAGGCGCACGTTATTGGCGTGGTTTAAACCGAATACGCCTTTGAGTATTTCGTCGGCCCAGGGGCCGCTGCTGTTAACCACCACGTCGGCGGTCACTTGGAAGGTTGCGCCGGTTACTTTGTCATTGAGTGTCAGCAACCATTTGTTTTGTTGATACACCGCAGTTTGAATGGCGGTGCGCGGCAGAATTCGCGCGCCGTTTTCCGCTGCTTGCTGCAAATTCAGAATGACCATGCGCGAGTCTTCTATCCAGCAGTCTGAATATTCGAAGCCTTTTTTGAACTCGCTTTTTAAAATTTGCCCGGCTGGATCTGTGGTCAAATCTAGGGTTTTAGTGGCGGGTAGTAATTTGCGTCCGCCCAAATGATCGTAAAGAAATAGGCCTAGGCGCAGTAGCCAAGCGGGGCGTAAACCGCTGTGATGGGGCAGTACAAAGCGCAATGGCCAAATAATATGCGGCGCCATTTGCAACAATTCTTCGCGTTCTATTAATGCTTCTCGGACCAGTCTGAATTCATAATATTCTAGGTAGCGCAGTCCGCCGTGAACCAGTTTGGTTGATGCGGAAGAGGTGCCGCCGCCAAAGTCTCCTGAGTCACATAAACACACTGTCTGGTTTCTGCCTGCTGCATCTCGGGCAATGCCTGCGCCATTGATGCCGCCGCCTATCACAAAGGTGTCATAGTGGGCTGGGCTTTGGCCAGCGGCAGCATGGTTAGACTGTTCCATCTAGTGAGCATCCCCGTGGGTTATGCAGAAGTTTCAAGGTTTATGCCGCTTCGTTCTGATCTGATTATTGGCAACACACGCTCAGGCCCTACACGGTAAGTGTGTAAAATTTGAGCAGTTGGCACCGATATTTTAAATAAACAGTGTTAGATCAATATGCGGGAGATCTGTAGCGCTAGGTTAGTCGTTGGACGAGGATTTACTTTGCACGCTGTAGATGCCTAATGTTACGACTAACACGGCTATGAGGTCGAGCCAGTTTCGCGATTCTTGGTAAAATAATGCACCTACTCCCATTGCGCTGACGCCTTCCAACATAATTACCACAGCGGCGACATGGGTACTGAGTTTGCTTAAGCCGTTGGCAATGAGCCCTTGGGCGAATACGTGGGCGACAAGGCCCAAGAAAAGAACCTGCAGCCAACCCTCTACACTGGCAGGTATAAATTTGCTGCCCATGACCTCGCCCATTACTAGGGCTACGGGTAAGAGAAAAACTGCTGAGCCAACAGATGAATAAAACATGGTGGTAAGGGTACTTTGCTCGGAGCGGCACTTGGCTATGGCGAATAAATAGCCAGTAAAGAAAAACCCAGTGATGAGACCGTAGAAGTCGCCTAGCCAATGTGCGTTTGAGAAGGACAAATGCTCGCGGGCCAGCAGCAGTGCGCCAACAATGGCTAAGACCAATCCTAGGACAAAGCGACCACTGAGTTTAACGCCCAGGAAGCAGATGCCAATTAAGGGTACCCAGATGCTAGACATAGTGGCTAGGAAGGTGGCGTTACCAAGGCTGGTGTTGACTAAGGCTAGGTGCCAAAAAATCAGGTCGCCAGCAAAAAAGAAACCTGCCCAGACCAGTGGGCCGATGTTGCCTTGTGGTACGCGAAAGGTGGCTTTGTCGCGTTGAAAAAAAATAACCGAAGCGAGTATGGGTACCGCAATGGCTACGCGCCAAAACGCAGCGGCAATGGGGCCAACATCAATCTCGCGCAGAATTGCCGATGACACACCCAGTGTCAGCGCGCCGAGAATAACCAGTGCTAGAGGGTTATTCAGGCTATTGAATTTGGCGGATGGGTTAACCGGGTGGTGCAAGCAAGTGTCCTTGGTGAGGCGTTAAGTAGCGAGGCGTTAAATAATTGCGCTATTTGACACGCTAACGACGGCGATGAGAAGAACAGAATGCGGGATTTTTTCAATGAAGATGAAGGCGAGAGAGAGGGCCAGGGAGAGTGAGAGTGAGAGGGAGAGGGAGAGAGCGAGCGTGGACGGCACTGCTGCTGATCCACGCTCTTGCGTAATAATAGAACTTATAATAAATCGAGGCTTGTCTTAGGTATTCAAGCCTAGTCTTAGTTAGGCAGGCCCCTGAGCCGAGTTGTAGTGACGAGTCTTAGTCAGGCAACTAAGCCTTGCAGTACAGCAGCCTCATGGCGGACATGCTCTGGCGCGCCTAACCACTGCCGGTTTGCGCCAATGCGCTTAAACCAATAGTGCAGCCCAACAAGGTCAGTGAAGCCCATGCCGCCATGTACCTCGGTTGAGGTTTTGGCGATGGCTTTGCCTACTTCAGATAAATGCGCCTTGGTATGACATGCGGTGGCTCTTGCTTCGTCTGGCAAATCTGCCAGTGCGTGGGCGGCAAACCAAACCATTGAGCGGCAAGGCTCTAAGGATGCTGCCATTTCCGCGCACATGTGTTTCACCGCTTGGAAGCTGGCAATAGGGCGATTGAACTGCTCGCGCTGCTTTGCGTAGTCTACTGCTTGGTCAAGCATGTCTTGGGCTGCCCCTAGGGTGTCTGCTGCCAGCATCACTCGGCCAATATCCAAGGTGGTTTCAAAGACGCTGACCTGGGTACTGATGCAGGTGGCAGCTACGTCTTTGTAGGTTAACTCCACGGTTTGGCGGGTCTTGTCCACGGTGGTTAAAACCGTGCGAGTCAGCCCGGTGTCGCTGGCTGAGACCAAATATAAGTGCTTGTTTTGGTCCGCAACCAAATAGCTGTCGGCCACTGCGTCAAAGGCAAATAGTGAGGTGCCATTCATCACGCCATTGCTGACTTGGATGCCGGCATCATTACGACGCTTAATGGCTTCACCAAATGCAATGCCTACGCGGTGTGTGCCTGCCGCCAGTTCACCCAGCAATTCGCCATGATCGCCGCCACTGGCGATCAACGCGGTAGGTGCCATCACGGCGCTGCCTAGAAAGGGTCCAGGTGCAACATTGTTGCCCAAGCATTCTGCAACTATAGCTGCGTCCAGTGGGGTCATACCAATGCCGCCGTGTTCTTCAGGAATGAGCAGCGCCGCTACGCCCAGTTCGCTGAGCCCAGCCCAAATGTTGGCGTCGCTTTCGCCCTCGGCGTATTTACGCACATGGTCAAGGGAGGCGTTGTCATTCAAAAAGCGTTTTACATTATCCTGTAGGAGGATTTGTTCTTCTGATAATCCAAATTGCATTTAGCCTCTCCTAGCGTGATTTTTCGATTTTGGGTTCGCGTGGCATGTCTAAGCCGCGCTCACTGATGATGTTTTTCTGAATTTGCGACGTGCCGCCGCCAATGATCAGGCCAAGGAAGTACATGTATTCTCGCTGCCAGCTGCCAGAGTTGCGCAGGTGCGGGTTGTCTTCATAGGCCAAGCCAATTTCGCCCATGACATCAATGGCTAAACCTTCAAGCTCGTGGCGCAGCTCAGTACCTTCCAGCTTGGTGATCATGCGTGAAAGTCCGGCATCTTGACCGGGGTTCAGGCGTGCAGAAAGCACTCTGAGTTCGTTAAAGCGCATGGCCATAACTTGGCCTTGAACCTTCATTAAGCGATCACGATAAACCGGGTTGTCGATCAGGCGTTCGCCGTCTGCGGTGTCGGTTTTCATCAGTTCAATAAGGGCATTGATGCGGGTCTGTGCAGTATTCGCTGGGGCCAGAGTTTCGCGCTCGTGACCCAAAATGGCGTTGGCTACCTGCCAACCCTGGCCACGCTCACCAACAATTTGATGCTTGGGTACGCGCACGTCTGTGTAAAAGGTTTCGTTGAAGTTGGCTGCGCCAGTCATGTCTACCAGCGGGCGAATTTCAATGCCCGGTGTCTTCATGTCGAACAGTAAAAAGGAAATGCCCTTGTGCTTGGGTGCATCGGGTTCTGTTCGCACCAAGCAGAATATCCAGTCAGCAATGTGCGCCGTACTGGTCCAGATTTTTTGCCCGTTTACTACCCATTCATCGCCCTCTAAAACCGCAGAGGTGGTAAGGCTGGCAAGGTCGCTGCCTGCGCCGGGTTCAGAATACCCTTGGCACCAAATCATCTCACCGTGAATGGTAGGGCGAATGAACTGCTCTTTCTGTTCTTGGGTACCCATCTCTAGGAGGGTCGGCACAAGCATGGAAATGCCTTGGCCACCCAGCCCCGTGTTCACCCGTGCATTGGAGAATTCTTCGGCAATGATTCTAGACTTAAGAATGTCTGGTTCTGCACCAAACCCGCCAAATTCTTTTGGAATGGTGCGTGCGGTATAGCCGTTTTCAATGAGCAACTTCTGCCAATCTTTGGCGGTGTCGCCACGCAGGTCGTTGCCTTTAGGTGCTTTGTGAGCGTTGTTGGCGAGGAAGTTTTGTACCTCAGCGCGAAATTCGTCGTACTCTGAACCGAATGATAGATCCATGAATGCTCCCCGATATTTATAATTAATATTTGGCGTTGTCTTTATGGTTTCAAACTAGGGTTTAAAAGTAAGGTTTAAAACTATGGTTTAAAAGTAAGATCTAAAACGCGCAAAATTTAGCCTACTGAGGCTACCCGCTCAAAACTCTTGTGGCAACTGGGTGCGGTTTTAGCTGCGCAGTACACAACGGCGAGAGCTTGGGATAGGCTGCATACTTTGACGCCGCAGGGGCGTGCCGAAGGACTATAGTGGTCTGGGGCAATGCCCTATATTTAGCGGGTCTTTAAGCGTTAAAAGGATAGAACATCGATGTCGACAGAAAATGCATTAGCAATGCTGCACACCATGGCGCAAATGCAAGATGAGCATAATGCTTTGGTACACCCGCAATGGCGCGACCAAGGCCATCAATATTATCGAGCAGTTTGGGTTGAGTGCGCAGAAATGCTCGACCACTTCGGCTGGAAGTGGTGGAAAAAGCAGAACCCAGATTTAGACCAAGTGAAGCTAGAGTTGGTGGATATTTGGCATTTTGGTCTCAGTGAAATGTTACGCAGCGGCCCCGTTGATGAAGCAATCGCCGCCCAGCTCAGCGCCATTGAAGCCGCTGACCTCAGCGCTTCTGCGGACGTGCGCGCAGAGCACTTTCGCCTAGCTATTGAGCAGCTAGCCGCCGCTTGTTTGGCGACCCGGTCTTTTGATTTATCGTCCTTCAAGTTGGCTATGGCCAGCTTGCCCATGGACTTGCCAGAGTTGTACAGCATGTATATTGGCAAAAACATTCTGAACCGGTTCCGTCAGAACAACGGCTATAAGAGCGGCGAATACCGCAAGCTGTGGCAGGGCCGCGAAGACAACGAGCATTTGGTTGAGCTATTGGACGAGTTGTCTGACGTGGTTGAAGGCCTGCCGGATAAGTTATACGCCTGTTTGGAAGCGCGCTACACAGCCTGATGCCGGTGGCTAAAATTCCTCGGATAGAGATCGACACCTTATGGGTAGAACGGTGGCAGCCTGAGTTAATTGGCACTTTGCTGTTTGTCTTGCGTGTCCACCAAGGGCGTGGGCAAGTGTTGTTGATTCACAAGAAAACTGGGCATGGCCAAGGCCGAGTTAATGGTCCCGGTGGTAAGTTAGACGCGGGTGAGAGTTTGACTGCCTGCGCCAGACGAGAAGTGTTTGAGGAAGTAGGGCTGCGCGTGGCGCACCCGCAGTGTCGCGCCGAGCTGCGCTTTGTAGAGTTAGATGGCGCCCAGTGGCTGGGCTATGCTTTTACCGCAGACCAGTTTAGCGGCCAGTTGATAGAAACCCCAGAAGCGAAACCCTTTTGGTGTGATATTGAGGAAATTCCTTTTGCTGATATGTGGCCGGACGACCAACTCTGGCTGCCCACCATTTTGCAGCAGCATGTGCGTCAGTCTTTTGGCCAGTCTCTTAGCAAATCGCTCAGGCAGCTGGATGAGCAAGCATCTGGCGAGAAATCCCCGCCGTTAGTTGGGGACTTTTTGTTTGAAAACGAACGGCTGCTAGAACATCGCATTTATACTGACAAAAGCTTTTCGGTGGCATTGGATACAGTGTTAGACAATACATAGATTTTTTAGGAACGCCTTTTTTAGAAAGCTATTTTAGAAAGTTATTTTAGAAAGCCTTTATAGCGCGAGTGTAGAGCGGGTATAGCGCGGGTATAGCGCAGATATAGCAAAGGGCGTTTTCTTTTTTGGGATGCACGCGAATGATTAATGCAAAGTGACGGGGCAACGCTCAGTTTTAAATTATTGAGCCAAATTGAATATAAGGAAAATGACTATGCGCATTGGCATATCTATTAGTTCTAGCTACCGCGTCGAAGACCCAAGTTTGGGTGCCAGATATATGATCGAGCGAGCTGCCACAGCTCGCCAAGCGGATTTAGACAGCCTTTTTATTGGCGATCACCACGTAACCCCTCAGCCCTATTACCAAAATTCGCCCATGCTGGGTCGCTTGTTAGCCGAGTGGAATAATAAGCCAGCGGGTGCGCTGTATCTTTTACCTCTGTGGCATCCGGTGTTGCTGGCTGAGCAAATTGCGACTCTTGCCGCCATTATGGAGGGACGGTTTATTTTGCAATGTGCGCTGGGCGGAGAGCGTCCGCAAAGTGAGGGCATGGGCATTGATATGAAGTATAGAGTGCCTATGTTTGAAGACAGCCTAGAGATCATGCAGCGGCTTTGGGCTGGCGAAACCGTCACCCACGAGCGGTTTTGGAATATTAAGAATGCCAAAATTTCTCCGCTGCCTGGGCAAAAAGTAGAGATCTGGGTGGGCTCATCCGCGCCCGCGGCGCTGAACAGAACGGCACGGGTGGCCGAAGGTTGGCTGGCGCAACCCGGGTTAAGTTTGCAGGGTGCAACGGATCAACTTAACCAATATCGTCAGGCCTGTGCCGAGCATAATCGCCAGCCCACCGCTGTCGCCCTTAGACGAGATATTTTTGTTGGCGGCACCTCTCAAGAGGCAGAAGCCTTCAAAAGCAAAGCAGTGGAAAAAGGCTATAGAGGGTTTGCGCCGGAGTCGTTTTTGGTAGGCAGCGTTAACCAAGTGGCAGATGAACTGGCGGCCTTCAAAGCGGCTGGGTTCACTGATGTCATTATTCG
>QXZU01000092.1 GCA_009886205.1 K189A clade bacterium
GACTTAGGCTTCAGTCAGTACCGGGTGCGTCATCACGGCGAGGTTGCTCGGCTAGAAATATTACCCAAAGAGTTTCCGCTGGCAGTCACCCACCACGCAGACCTACAAAAGCGCATTCAAGCACTGGGCTATCGTTTTGTTGCCATGGACATGGGGGGCTTTCGCTCCGGCTCTCTCAACGAGGGATTAAAGCCAGAGCAAATTCAGGTGGTCAATATTCACAGCCCTGGCTAACGCGGGGCAATACCTAAACCGCTTCGAGCTTGGCTCTCTTCGCCTTCATATAAGAATTAAGCTGCCGGTCTAGGCGCGTAGTCGCAGACGCCCTACCATCGCGCACCCAAGGTTCCCATTGAGGCGCCGCTGCGGCCTTGACCTCATCGCCCATTACGGTGACACGCTGAATAATACGCTCGCCTTCAAAGTCATTGAGCACAAAGTGCTGTGTGCAGCGGTTGTCCCAAAACGCAATGGTGCCCGGCGTCCACTTGTAACGCACGGTAAAACGCGGGTTCTTCACCCATTCGGTCAAGTAGTCCAAAATCACACGGCTCTCTGTGGCATTCATTTCTACAATGCGGCGAGTAAAGTGCTCGTTCACGTACAAGGCTTTGGCACCGGTCTCAGGGTGCACGCGCACTACTGGGTGCACGGCCATATCTTGAGGACGGTTATGCGGGTGCGCGTCATGCAATGCGCTTAAGCCTTCACACAAGCTTTGCATCGGCTCGGACAATTCGTCATAGGCCTGGCTGAGGCTCGTCCACATGGTATCGCCACCCACTTCCGGGCATTTGACCATATGCAGAATGGACATCATGGACGGTGAATCTTGGAAAGTGATATCGGTATGCCACTCGTCAGCAACACCACCGTGGGTTGCCGCAAGTTCAAACACTTCCGGGTGCTGAGTGAACGGGTTCTTTAAGTTCGGATGAGATTCGATCTGTCCAAACTGACGACCCAAGGCAACGTGCTCTTCAATATCAATAGACTGACCAGGAAAAAAGATCACCTTGTGCTCAAGCAACAGCGCCTTGACTCTGTCAATGTCTTGCCCGTTTGCGCCAGCTAAGTTGAAACCAGTAATTTCAGCCCCTAACGCCCCGGCTAAACGGGTTACTTTCCAATCACTCATGCTCACTCTCCCCTACTTGCATGCTCGCTGACATGCTTACTTATCTTTAAAAAAAACTTCTGCGACCCAACCCACCTAGGATTTAATCACCACATCATCTGACACATCACGGACAAACAGCGGCTCAATACCTAAATTTTGCGCATCCGCGGCTAAAGCTTCAACATCCACTGCCTGAACTGGCGCAGCCATACACTCTAATACAACGTCCATTAATGTGGCATCGCTACTGGTGTTCACAAACAACCCGTCACGGACCAGTACAAAGTCGATGGCACGCTTCATCGCTTGAGCGTCGGTTATTGGGCGGTACCAACTAAATTTCTTTTCCGTGTCTTCGTCTTTCCAACGACGCGCTGCAATGGCCTTAATAGTTTGCATTGCCACACCGCGCGCTTGGCACATCTGATACAGGCTTTCAAAGTCAGCGGCATATTGCGGCACGCACATCATTGCGTAACTGTAGGGCACCAAAATGGAATCAAAGGCGTAAGTTTCTAAGCTACGCATGTGCATCGCCGGCGCATAGGTGCCATGTCCGGTGACCCCAATGTTGCGCACTAACCCTTCATTGCGCGCTTCAATCAACGCTTCCAAAGCGCCACCAGGCCCCATAGCCACTTCCCAGTCATTTTCATGGGTCAGGTTATGCATCTGGATTAAATCCACCTGATCTACGCCCATGCGCTCAAGGGAGGCGTGTAATTCTTCACGGGCTTTGGCATAGGTGCGGTGGCCCGTTTTGGTGGCCAAAAATATGCTTTGGCGATTGTCTTTAAGCCAAGGGGCTAAGCGCAGCTCGGCATCGCCATAACTGGCAGCCACATCAAAATGATTCAAGCCAGCTTCCACAACCTTGGCAATGGTCTTGTCTGCACGGGCTTGGTTCATTGCGCCTAGCGCTGCGGCGCCAAAAATAGCCCGGCTGCTGGTATGACCAGTGGACCCAAAAGGAATACGTTCAATCATGGTTTCTCCATCCCCAAATTCGCCTCCCATACAGCTAACTTTGTTAACCCAGAGGACATCGCTATAGCATCTGTTTGCCGGACTTAATTTAAAGCACTAGGTAGATAACGCAAGACTTGACGCAGTTGCACTGCGTACTGCAAAGCAGTCCGAACAGAAATCTGATCTGTGATTTACCCTTACAAATGCTGATGTACGCCAGCAAGGTTGCTAGTATCTATTCATGCAAAAACCATATGAAAACTTCACCCACACATTTGCCGGTAACCCACTGGATCGCAGTCAACATTTACGCCGCGACGAGCAAACCATAACCGCCTTAGCCGCTTCAGGCGCGGCCAAGTATTTACCCTTCAACAAGCTCAAAGTAGCAACTTTGGATACCGGTGCATTGCACTGGTGCGCGTTAGCTCACCTGCCAGAGCAGGCCGCTGACCCAGTATTTTTGGGCACACTGGACGATACCCCGCACTTTGCAGTGAACCTATCCTTGGACGATACTGACAGCGCTAGCAATGATTTCACCTTCACCGATTGCAGAGTAGCCGCCAGCACGCTGAGCGTCGCTGAGGCTGGCATTGTCAGCCAAGCCCGAGCGCTTTTGGACTGGCATAAACGCAACCCCTATTGCGCGCAATGCGCCCAACCCACCCGCATGGGCCGCGGCGGGCTAGTACGCCACTGTGACCAATGTGCGCGACATATTTTTCCGCGCACAGACCCAGTAGCCATTATGTTGATCCAAGATGCGCTGGACGGCGACAGATGTCTGCTGGGCAAATCTCAGGGGCGCATGGCCACCAGTAATTTTTATTCGGCACTGGCCGGCTTTGTCGATCAGGGTGAATCGCTAGAAGAAGCGGTAAGGCGCGAGGTGTTTGAAGAGGCAGGCATTCGCGTGGGCAATGTTACTTATCATTCATCCCAACCTTGGCCTTTCCCTTCATCGCTCATGATCGGCTGCCAAGGCATCGCCTTAGACCACGATATCGTCATAGACCCTACCGAGATGGCAGATGTGGCATGGTTTAGCCGAGCGGAAGCACGCGCAGGCCTTGAAGGCACTAACCCCGATTTACGCGTACCTGGCCCCCAAGCCATCGCCCACCACTTGATCAAAACTTGGGCTTACGCAAAGTAAGGCTTCGGCTAATTGGCTAGCAGCAAAACTATATGGAAAAAGGCGCTGACAACATATGACTGAACTCGCTTGTTGGAATTGCGGGGAAAGCCTTGCAGCCCTGCCCCAGCCAATTTCTCGGCACAACCAATGTCCCAAGTGCTTTGAAGATCTGCATTGCTGTCGGCTGTGCATTCATTTCGATCCACAAAATGCGTCGCGATGCTTTGACGACAGAGCCGAGCCGCCCATGCAAAAAGAGAACGCAAATTTTTGCGAGTATTGGCATGGAAATACCGACGCATTTAAACCGACCCACAAGACGTTAGGCCATGAGGCCAAAGCCAAACTCGATGCGCTCTTTGGCAATGGCGGCGACAACGCCCTAGGTGACTCAGAACGCAGAACTGATGCAGAAAATACTACCCAGCAGGTGAACGCAGAACACCGGTTAAGCGCAGAAGAAAAAGCCAAAGCTGAGTTGGAGGCCTTGTTTGGCCCACCGAGCAAAAAACCGTAACGAAACGCCGTAACAGAAAGCCGAAAAAAACTTAATAAGGGCTTTCAAAAAAGACAGAAGACTCAAGCCCATCTATATGAGCATTAGCTCATCGCTAACCAAACACCTACGCACACCATCAACGACCCCGCCACAC
>QXZU01000093.1 GCA_009886205.1 K189A clade bacterium
CAGAATACCCGGCGGACACCAGCCAGCGCCCATTGTCGGTACAACGCTGAGAATCCAATCCACTACGGAATCTGAAGGGTTGAGCATGGCAAACTTCGCCTTCGCTTCACTACCGCCGCCTTTGGCTGCCACTTCAATTTCTAACTTATCGCCGGGGACAATTTTGGTGTGAATGACCGCTGGCGTATTATCCTTGGTATTCGCCCGCGCGCCATCTGGCTCAACCAATACAGAGCCACGTAAAACGTTGTCTGGATGGGTATAACCGCGACGCACGCCTTCATTAATCATGTCGTCTAAAGACAGCTCAGAGTCCCATTGCACGTCCATGCCTACAGACATCAGCACATTAACAATGCCGGTGTCTTGGCAGATGGGCCGTTTACCCAGCGCGCACATGCGCGAGTTCACCAACACTTGGGTCAGCGCACCTTTCGCTGCTGGAGACTCCTCGCGCTCCCACGCACCGCGCATGGCTCGAATAAAATCGGTTGGGTGATAATAAGAAATAAACTGCAGCGCATCTGCAATGCTTTGAATAAGGTCTTCTTGCTTAATAATGGTCATTGATTACTCCGTATGATCCACGAATAAATTAATTGATACCGGCACTTTTTGGCAACCTAATCTAATAAGGCTACTAGCCCCGGCACTTCACAAAACTGTTCTACATCGGCTTTTTTGCTGACATATTGGTTGCGGTTAGCACCGGCGCACCAACTGGGCATGACCATAGAATAAAGCCCACTGCCGCCAGCCATGAGCAGCAGTATATCTTCTGGCTTGGTAAAGCACTGATAGGTATCGCTTTTTATGCGCGCGGCGAAGTTGGCAGAAAAATAGCTCAACTGCTCGGTTGGATAATGGGTCAGTTGCCACAGCCTAGTAATAATGGCCTGCCGATCCAAACCATTGTCATGCAGAATTTTTGCATGCTCTGGATTCAGCACCACCACTGCGCCCCCACCGGTTAACACCGCATTATTGGTGGCCATATTGGCTAAGCCGATGGCTAGCACTTCGAGCAATTTGTTAACGTCTTCTGGGTCGTCGGCGTCGCCATTGTACATGACAGAGTGCGGGGCTTCTGCGCCAATTACCGTGACCACTGTATCGTCTGGGGCAAAGCCTAACTCTGTATGCATGGGTGCAAAAGGTGAATGCTCTTCGTCCTCTGCCAAGCAATAGGTGAACTTACCGGGATGGCCCAACAGCGCCATGTCCGATTCTCCCGGACGCGCACCACCAATGTTAATCATGCACAGGCGCAGCGCGCGACCAATGCTGGCGTTGGCTCTGTGTCCAGGACCCAGCGCTCCAAAGCCTGAGGCCACCGGACCACAACTGTGCCGACCAGGGCCGTTGACCAAAATCAGCGGCGCCGTGCAATGGGTTGTGGATTGCATTTCGGCCAAGTCAAAGAGCGGATCAAGTACCGCATTAACCGCGCCCATAACAATGGGCATGTGGTCGGGCAAACAACCGGCCATAACTGCTGCGGTGGCTACCTTGCCCACCGTGGCCGCGCCATTGCCAGGTCCCATAGTGCCCAATTGTAAATCTGCATCCAGTCCTGTGGCCAAAACCAAAGCTTCAACCCTTTCTGGAGTTGGAATAACCACTGGCAGACCATCTGTGCAGCCTGCCTCGTGTAACATTTCTAACGCCGCACTCTCGTCCATTGCTTGCATCAGTTCAGTCATTTTTGAGACCACCAATAATAGCTGCCACCATAGACTCGGCCACACTGCGCAAATGCGCGCTGCCGGTACCCGCCAATGGATGGGGCAGTTGTACTCTTGGAAATGCAGGCATGCCCAATGCTTGCGCAACGAAGTTGCCCTGGGGCCAAAAGTCTTCAGTCACTAAAGAGACCGCTGGGATGCCTAGTCGAGCTGTATTAATGCCGTCACGCACGGTGCCGGTAGTACAGCTGCCTCAGTGCCCGTAGGCGGCTACAACAGCCTGACAACTTTTGCGTATGTCTTCCAGCATGCTCTGCGGCGCTGGGATAGAGGCATTGCCCTTGTTCCAAACCTTAATTTCAAGGCCCGGTAATTGTTCTTTAAACACATCGCCAATGTGACGCAAAAAGTTCTCCGAATCTGGAAAACCATTGGCCAACAAACCTAGTGTAATGCCCCGGCCTTCGTTGGCGGTTACATCGCAGCTGAGTTCATAGGCCTCTTCACTTTGGGATTTCTCCCCTCTTGGATCATGAAAACTAATCATAATTCGCCCCTAGTTCGAATATGTGGGTAAACCTTTTAAGGTCAATATCAACCCGCTTGGGGTCAAAGTTTCCTCTGCAAACCTCCTGCTCAGAGAAATGACCATATGCCACATAGTCTACTCAAGCTGACGCACTTTTGCTGCACAAACAGTACACTGAGGGTCACACTGAATCAGCATTACGCAGAGGATAAATCATGTACAGAAAAGCCCTTTCTCACAGCCTATCTAAACTCGGATTTGGGCTCATATCGAAGGTTGTATCCACCGGCACATTGAAAGCACCGCCATCTACCCGCTGCCGCGCAAACAAAGCGCTGATAAAAATTACCCTTGCTGGCTGTGTTGTGGGCTTAAGTGCCTGCGCCGAGCCGCCAAAAACCGGCGCAGAACTGGCGCAGTCTTTGCTCATTATCGACACCCACATTGACGTGCCCTACCGCCTAAAACTGTCCTACGCAGATGTCAGCAGCGCCACAAACAGCGGCGACTTTGACTACCCCCGCGCCATAGAGGGCGGTTTGAACGCACCGTTCATGTCAATTTACATCCCGGCCAAAGTAGATGAAGCCGGTGGCGCATTCGCGCTCGCAGATGAGCTGATAGACGGCATGGAAAGTTTGGCTGCATCAGCGCCAGACAAATTCGCCATTGCCACGTGTAGTGATGACCTACAAAACCACTTCGACAACAACCTCATTTCTCTGCCACTGGGCATGGAAAACGGCGGACCCGTGACTCAATCAGAAGAGGCACTGAGACACTTTTTTAATCGAGGTATTCGCTACATTACGTTGGCGCACAGCAAGTCGAATAAGATCTCGGATTCGTCCTATGACACTAATGAAGCTTGGATGGGGCTTTCGCCTTATGGCAAAGAACTGATCACGCGTATGAATGACCTCGGCGTGATGATTGATGTCTCGCACATCTCCGACGCGGCCTTTGAACAGGTTATAGAAATCAGCAAGGCACCGGTTATTGCCTCGCACTCCTCACTGCGCCATTACACCCCCGGATTTGTGCGCAATATGAGCGACGACATGGTGAAGACGCTGGGCGCAGCAAACGGCGTGATCCAAATAAACTTCGGTACCAACTTCTTAACAGAAGCCGCGCAAATTTATTCCAAACAACGACGTGAAGTGGTGATGGCTTACATCGCCAGCGAAGGCTTGGCACAAGACAACCCAGCAGTGAAAGCGTTCGCCGAGCAATACAAAAAAGACAACCCCTACCCTTATGCCACTATTGAGGACGTGTTAGATCACATCGACCGAGTGGTGGCGCTGGCAGGCATAGACTCGGTAGGCATTGGCTCAGACTACGACGGCGTAGGCGACTCACTGCCCCAAGGGCTAAAGGATGTCAGCACCTATCCAAACCTCATAGATGGATTGTTAGGCCGAGGCTACAGCGAGGCAGACATAGCAAAGGTACTGGGCGGCAATGCGCTCAGAGTCTGGCGAGCAGTAGAAGCCTACGCTGCGAGCCAAGGCACTGCGAAGCAGTGCAGAACCTAAAAGAAGGCACTGCGAAGCTGTGCCCGGTGTAAAGGAAGGGCATTGCAGCACCTAAAGAAAAAACACCGCAAAGCTGTGCACGGCCTAAAGGAAGGGCACTGCAGAACCTGAAGAAAAAACAATGCGAAGCGCTGCCCGCCTAAAGGAAGGGCATTGCAGAACCCAAAGAAAAAGCACTGCGGCGCAGTGCAATACAAAAAAGAACGCCACTGCTTTCAAGAGTCGAACTTAAAAATTACCACTGCGAGGAGTGCAGTGGTTAATGAGCGCTAAAAAGGTAATTGTTGGCACTACTCGGACACCGCACCCCCATCTACCACCACCCCTTGGGTCAGCAGCTCTTGGATGTACGCCTCTTCTAAGTCAAAGCTGCGCAGTACTGCCAAGCTGTCTGCGCCAATGTCCGACGCTCGTTTGGGTGTCTTTTTGGCTTCCCCAGCAATATTAATGGGACTGCCAATGGTCAGTTTATAATCATCTGCGGCATCGCCTGTTTCAACAATTATGCCATTGGCCCGTAACTGCTCATCTTCCAGCACTTCGCTCATGGTTTGCACTGGGCCGTAGGTAATGCCCTGAGCATCTAACCGGCTACTCGCCTCCAAATAGGTCAGCTTGCTAAACGCCGTGGCAATAGCAGCCTTAAACTCCACCCTATTACGCATAGCCAAGCGCACGGATTCAAAACGCGGGTCTGACAACCACGCTTGGGTGCCTAATGCAGCGCACAACATTGGATACTCTCTATCTGTATTGATCATGGTCAACACTAAGTAGCGTCCATCTGCTGTTTCATAACAACCCGCAAAGGGGTTAACCCAGCCGGTTTCTTGCCTGTGAGTTGCTAGGTCATTGCCTGCAATGACGCCTTGCAGAGCCATGCCGTTGGCCCACACGCCATTGGCCGCTAACGAGGTAGACACTTTACTGCCCTTGCCCGTTTTCTCGCGCCGATATAAGCCACTCATAATGGCAGCAAATAACGCGGTGGCTGTTGAGTGATCGCCCATGCCCGGCGCAGGTGAGAGCGGGGTTTGGCCAGGTTCGCGTACAAATTCCATCATGCCCGAGCGCGCCCACCAGGCGGTCACATCAAATGCGCGGCGCTGACTCTCAAATCCTTCGTCGCCATAGCCACTGATGTGGGCAAAAATCAGGCGTGGGTTAATTTCTTTCAGGCGTTCATATTCTAGCTGGTAGCGGCTTAATTGGTTTTCTAAAAAATTGGTGGTCATCACGTCAGCGCCCGCAATCAACTTATGCATCAACACTTGGCCTGCATCACGACTAAGATCTAAGGCCAAACTTTGTTTATTGCGCGAGGTTAACTGCCAGTGGTAAGGCACGGGATAGCGTCCCACCAAACCGCGATAGCCGTCTCCCGTAGGAGGTTCAATCTTGATCACGTTAGCACCGTAGTCCGCCATGATGGTGGCAGCGCCGGGGCCGGCCAAAAAAGTCGCCGCGTCTATGACGGTGATGTCGTCTAAAAAGTAATCCATTGCTCTCTCCCCTTTGCCTTTTGCCTTTAGCCTTTTTCTCGTTCTGCGTGCACGTCACACGCTGCCCATACGCTCTTCTCAGTAAGCGTTATAACGTGTTATCTGTCGTTAAAACAAGCGCACTCAGGTCTGCCCTGCCTTGGGTATAACCGCCCGTTCAACCGCATTTGCCTAAGCCGAGTGGACACCCCATGAGCCATCGAGCGGTCGAACAATCACCACCGACCCTCTAGCAATCGTTTTCGTGCATGGCCAGCACGCTGAAATTACCTTGGCCATCAATCTGAATAGTAAAATTTATGGGTGCGCAGCAAACAAAGCAATCTTCTATATAGTTTTGCTCGCCGCCACTGGTGTCCACCACCAACTCATAGGATTCGCCACAATAAGGGCAAGTGATGTCGGTGGATTCAGTGTCAAAGTGCATTGGCGAACGCCTGAGTAAAAATGTGCTAGCAAGCTAAACAGAACTGAGCAAAGAGTAAAAGAGACTTTGTTTGTTGAGGCGAGTTTTCTCAGTTCATGGAGGCTAGCGGTAATGTAGGAGACGACAAATAAAGTCGCCCTAGTACTTATAGAACTGACCTTTTGCGTGCTAACGTTGCGCTCTTTTTTTCCGCGCACTTTTAAAGGCTCTGTTGTTCGATGCTTTTTTATAAGTGCTTTTTTATAAGTGCCTTTTTATAGGTGCCTTGTTGTAGAGGCCTTCTCGTAGGCAGCGTTTAACTTTTAGAATTAACAGGTAGTACTCATGTCCGAATTACCCTTTTGGTATAACACCGCTATGGCGGCTCCCTCAGACTATGCAACGGTTAAGGTAGATGACATAGACATTGCCTACACCACCTGGGGCGAAGTCGGTAAGCCGGGTATTGTGTTAATCCACGGCAGTAATGCCCACATGGAATGGTGGCGCTTCACCGCCCCCTTCCTAGCGGACAACTTCCGCATTGCGGCCTTAGACCTGTCTGGCAATGGCAACAGTGGCTGGCGTGAGCGCTACAGTGGCGAGGGTTTTGCCCGAGAAGTCTGGGCAGTTTGCGAAGCTGCCGAACTGGGACCTAAACCTATTGTTGTGGGGCACAGTTTTGGCGGCTTTGCGGCATTAGAGGCCGCTCACTACTTTGGCGAGCAGATGACCGGCGTGCTGTTTATGGATTTCACTGTGGCGCCAAAAGCCGAATACATTGAGTGGGGTATGCGGGTTGAGCGCGAAGGCGTAGAAGCCGGTCGCAAGCTCCGTGTGTATGAGGACAAAGACACCGCCCTAGGTCGCTTTCGCTTTATTCCTGAACAACCCGGCGTGCATCCTGAGGTACTTAAACACCTTGGTCAGTACGGATTAAAGGAAGTGGAAGGGGGATGGACGTGGAAATTTGACCCGGGCATATTCGACTATATTGAAATGGGCAGCGATCAAGAGGAAAAATTCCGCCAGCTGACCTGCAAAACCGGGCTTATGCTTGGGGAGCAAAGCGAAGATGAGGGCGCATATTACGGCGAGCAGATGTTGGCTATGACCGACGGCAAAATGCCCAGCATTACCGTACCGGGCACCTATCATCACCTGATGTTTGACCAACCCATTGCCGTGGCTATGGCGATGAAAATTTTATTCCTTGAATGGTTGGTGGCGTAACACTTCAGCGCGTATTGAGAGTCCTCTTGGCGGGTCTCGGCGGGTCTTGGCGAGCCTTTGGGCATGGCTTTTTTAATAATCCCTTGGCAGAGACTCCACAGCTTCAGACCCATAACGTTCAGCCAGTTCCGCGCGCATCTGGGCGTGGGCCTCGCCGTCTAACTTATAAAGGCGTGCCAGCAAAATCATTGCCGCCATCAAGACTATTGGCACAATGGTCATTAAATTCAAAATCATTTCTAGGGTTTCCGCAGACTGGGGTTGGTTGGCCACATAACCCACCGCCGCAAGCGCTGTCGCCACACCTGCGCCACCCAATGCCTTGGCCAACTTCTGAAAGAAACTGGACATAGAATAAACCGCGCCATCTGCACGTTTACCAAAACGCCACTGGGCATAATCTACCGTGTCGGGAATCATCGCCCAGCCCAATACGGCGATTGGCGCACCCCCTAAGGCCACAAGACAACCCCAAAAAATCACCCACATCGGCGCATCTACTGGGGTGAAGTAAAAGCCGATGCTGGCAAGTACTGTAAACAGCGCACCGATTTGAATGGCCCCAGCTTTGCTGAATCGCTCCGCCAGTTTAGGCACAAAGACTAGGCCGACAAACATGGTGGCTAACGTGGCACCAAAAAAAGTGCTAATCAGATCTGTTCTTCCCACATTATAGGAAAAGTAATACACCGTCACCGTCTGCCTAACGGTAAAACTCAGCATACCCAGCGTAAACAAGGCGATCACAATCATTAACGGCGGGTTATAAAAAACCGCACGAAAGCTGTCGTTAAGTGACAACTTCTCATCCACCGGTGGCTGAATAACCTCGCGCGTATTGAAAAAAGTGACTAACAACAGCAGCGTTGCCACGCAGGCAAATATAGTCATGACCCCTGCATAGCCTTCAGCGGGACTTGCAAACCCTTGCACTAATTCGGCCACCCCCACCGAAACAATTACCGCGCCAGTAAAAGCAAACGCCATGCGAAAAGTAGATAACTTTGTACGCTCTTGATAATCATCCGTTAGCGATGCCGTTAGCGCAGAATAAGGAATGGTGACAACGGTGTATAAAACGCCAAACAAGGTGTAAGTGACATAAGCCCAAATGACTTTGCCGCTTTCATCTAAATCCGGCACGGTAAAGGTAGCAACGGTAATAACACCTAAGGGAATGGCGCCAAACAAAAGATAGGGCCGCAGGCGTCCCCAACGAGTGCGGGTACGCTCGGCTATGGCGCCCATCAGCGGGTCAGTGACCGCGTCTACTAAACGCGCCACTAAGAAAACCCCAGCAGCGGCGGCGGCACTGATGCCCAACACGTCGGTGTAGAAGTACAAAAGATAGGTCAGCGTAGAAATAAAGTACAAGTTGATGCCCAGATCGCCTACGGCGTAACCCAAACTGGCTTTTAGTTTCATTGCCCAATGATTCCTTGTTGCTCTAACTGCTGAATTTCTTCATCACTTATACCTAACGATTGCAAAACCGAGCGCGAATCCGCCCCAGGATCTGGTGCGCCATGATCTAATTGCGATGGATGCGGAAAACTAGATAAATTGATGGGGGAACGCACCAGACCTAAATCACCCATTTCGGGGTGCGGTGCGTTAACGGCCATAGCCAAGTGTTTTACCTGCTCATCTTCAAACCCATCCGCAATAGTGTTGATGGGGCCGCAGGGTACGCCTGCGTCATTCAATCGGCTGACTAATTCTGCCACCGAGTACTGCTGGGTGAGCAAATTCATGTCCACTTTGATCTGCTCTCTGTGCCGGGTTCGAGCACCCACACTGGCATAGTCTGGATGCTCAAATAAGGTTTGTGCATTGAGCGCATCGCAAAACCTTTGCCACATTTGCGCACCAAAGGCGGCAATATTTACATGGCCATCTTTGGCGGTAAAAGTACCCATAGGCACCTGAGTGGGATGGTCATTGCCCTGCTGGTCCGGCACCTCACCACGCATGGTGTAGCGCGCGCCTTGGAAATCTAATTTGGACATCATGGATTCAAGCAATGACGTATGCACCCACTGCCCTTCACCCGTGCGCTCTCGGTGCAGCAGCGCAAGCAATATGCCTTGACCCAAAAACATACCTGCCGAGGTATCGGAAATGGCCACGCCCACACGCATAGGCCCCTGACCCGGCTCGCCGGTCACCGACATAAGGCCGCTCATGCCTTGAATAATTTGATCAACCCCGGGGCGCTTGCTGTAAGGGCCATCTTGACCAAAGCCAGAAATGCTGGCGTAAATAATTTTGCCATTAATGGCTTTTAAGGTGTCGTAATCTACCCCAAGGCGATATTTCACATCGCTGCGAAAATTCTCCACCACCCCGTCAGCATCTGCTGCGCGC
>QXZU01000094.1 GCA_009886205.1 K189A clade bacterium
CACGGTACAAGGCACCAGCAAAAGCCTAACCCCAATAATGGATATTTAAGGGAAGGGCATGGCTGAAAATTTCTTCTAACGGGCGCTATGCGAAGGTGAAGTAGATCACTGTTACGGCATTGTTACTGGCCCAATACTGGGAAAAATTACTCGATAGAAAGTACGCGCCTAATCTGATCGTTCTTAAATCCGATCATACTGGGTCTTTTTACGCCAGGCAGCACTACTACATCGTAAAGCTCAGAGATAAAGCCCTCTGCATTGAGCGAATGCGGAATACCGCCGGTAGTGAGATCTACCACCACTAGACCACTGCGAGCGGCTATTTGTTCTTTCTCCAAGCGTTCATCAAGCGCAAGACCATTGAAGGTCTTATTGTCCCGCGGCCGAGATAAGCCAAGTATCGCGAAGTTGCCATGAAACGCGGCGCCGCGAATATAGCCGGGACAAAAAACCACCGGTTCAAATTTACCACTGGCCAGATCTACCCAGCCGAACTCACCAGTTCCCGAATTGGCCAGCCATAGCTTGCCATTATGCCAGCGTGGCGAGTGCGGCATGGAAAAGCCGTCGCCGACTATTTCATTGCTTTCGATATCAATAACTACACCACCAGACTGCCGATGCTCACGCCAGCCCTCATTTACATTCGTTGTAGAAATCGCCGTGACATAGGCTGGTGCACCGTCCTTCATCGCCAAACCATTTAGGTGGCAACGATCTTCGGGTTGCAGGTCGGAGATAAAACTTGGCTGCCAAAGCGGTTTAAAGCTGTGAGTGTCACTAACAGTGGCTAAACAGCTGAATAAGGTATTGATAAAAACCGGCTTACCGTCTGCACCCAAGGCGAGGTCATGCACATCTATGTCGCCGGTAATATGACTTAGCCGGGGTACATAAAGGCGGTCGTAGCCGTCGGCATCTTGACCTGCACCCAGAGTGTTATTGAAGCGGTGCAAATGGTACAAATTACTCATCAGCAGAGTTTCGCCATCACTCCACAAACCCATTGCTCGCTCAAAAGTGCGCTCAAAAACGGACAAACTTTTTTGCTCGTTATGACCTAAGAGAAACACTTTGCCTGACTGATAGGTGCTGAAACAGAGGCTGATATTTTGTTCTATGAGCCAAGCAACAAATTGGCGCGAACAATTGATCTCAAATTGCGGCGCTGCCTGGCTAACATCTTTATTATTCTGTTCCGTCATAATTTTGCTTTTATTTTTCAGTTATTCGTTTTTAGTAGATAAGCTGTGAGGCGAAGGTTAATTTTATGCAAATTTCGCCCCAGCGAATTCCTAGGCTTAAGACTAGAGAAAAAGCTTCTGATTCAGACTCCCAACCTCATGGATTGAAGAAAAGAGGAGATAAACGGTAGGTTTTAGTGCGCAAATAACTAACCAATGTAACAGCGCTCCTGCAAACTAAAGCTACGACCCAGCTTTATCAAATTACAGGCAAAAAAAACCCGGCCAAAGCCGGGTTTTTAAGCAAATGTAGATTGCTCTACATCATGCCGCCCATGTCAGGCATACCGCCAGGCATTCCGCCTCCAGCACCACCTTCGTCAGGCTGATCACTTACCATAGCTTCCGTTGTGATCATAAGACCCGCAACAGAAGACGCAGCTTGAAGTGCTGTTCTGGTCACTTTAGCTGGGTCAAGAATACCCATCGCTAACATGTCACCGTACTCACCGGTAGCAGCGTTGTAACCATCGTTACCGCTTAAGGATGCAACCTTGTCCAGAACGACAGCGCCTTCAACGCCAGCGTTGTGAGCAATTTGACGCAATGGTGCGCTCATAGCACGTACTGCTAAAGCAATACCTACCGCTTGGTCTTCGTTGTCCCCTACAGCTGTTTCTGCTGCGGCAATAGCGCGTACCAAAGTTACACCACCGCCGGGCACAACGCCTTCTTCAACGGCTGCACGAGTTGAGTGCAATGCATCTTCCACTCGCGCTTTCTTTTCTTTCATTTCTACTTCAGTTGGCGCGCCAACCTTAATCACAGCAACCCCACCCGCTAACTTAGCTAGGCGTTCTTGCAGTTTTTCACGATCGTAGTCAGAAGAAGTGTCTTCGATTTCCTGACGAATCTGCTTGATTCGGCCTGCGATCTCGTCTTTGTCACCAGCGCCATCAACAATAGTTGTATTTTCTTTTGTTGAAGCAACACGCTTAGCAGTACCAAGATCTTCTAGCGTTGCACCTTCCAAGGTTAGACCAACCTCTTCAGAAATGACTGTACCGCCAGTCAATACTGCGATGTCTTGCAACATTGCTTTACGACGATCGCCAAAGCCTGGTGCTTTAGCCGCCGCAACTTTAACGATACCGCGCATATTGTTCACTACCAGTGTGGCCAATGCTTCGCCTTCAATGTCTTCAGCAACAACAACCAATGGTCGGCCTGCTTTTGCAACATTTTCAAGGATTGGCAGCAAATCTCGGATGTTAGAGATTTTTTTATCGCACAAAAGAATGAAGGGGTCTTCATGCTCAGCAGCCATAGAATCTTGATTGTTGATGAAGTAAGGAGACAAATAACCGCGATCGAACTGCATGCCTTCTACAACATCTAATTCGTTCTCAAGGCCTGAACCTTCTTCAACGGTAATTACACCTTCTTTACCGACCTTTTCCATAGCCTCGGCAATGATTTCGCCTACAGCTGAATCGCTGTTAGCAGAAATAGTACCTACTTGAGCAATGGCTTTAGTATCTTCACATGGTGTTGCCATGCTCTTGATCTGCACTACTGCTGCAGCTACTGCTTTATCAATACCGCGCTTGAGATCCATTGGATTCATGCCTGCGGCAACTGACTTCAAACCTTCTTGTAGAATGGCTTGGGCCAAAACTGTTGCGGTTGTTGTGCCGTCGCCAGCTTCATCAGAAGTTTGGCTAGCCACCTCTTTCACCATCTGTGCGCCCATGTTCTGAAATTTGTCTTTCAGTTCAATTTCTTTGGCTACAGATACACCGTCTTTAGTCACTGTTGGTGAACCGAAGGACTTGTCTAAAACAACATTACGTCCCTTAGGTCCAAGCGTAACTTTTACTGCGTCTGCAAGGACATTTACGCCCTCTAGCATTAGGCTACGCGCGTCATCACCGAATTTTACGTCTTTAGCGCTCATCGCTTATTTCCTCTTAACTCGTGCTAGTGGAAGGAAGGGTTTAGCCTTCCAAAACCCCAAAAATTTCGCTTTCGCTCAAGATGAGAAGTTCTTCTCCATCAATCTTGACAGTGCTACCAGCGTACTGGCCAAATATGATCTTATCGCCTGTCTTAACATCTAAGGGGCGTACGTCGCCGCCATCAGTCATTTTGCCAGGTCCTGCCGCAAGAATTTCACCTTGTGAAGGCTTTTCAGTGGCGGAATCAGGAAGCACGATACCACCAGAGCTGATGGCCTCTTCTTCCAACCGACGCACGACAACGCGGTCGTGTAGGGGTCGAATATTCATTAACTAGTTCTCCCAGTTGCTCCAAAAACGGAATACTTTCCAAAACATGGGAGGTCATAACCGCTGTTTAGCGATAGCTCACCCCCCACATGATTTGACGCTAATGCGCCAACTCTCCTTTAGCAGTCTCTAGAAGAGAGTGCTAACGCGAGAGGCAGTATAATAGGGTCAGCGCAGCGATATTCAAGGGCAGATTTAAATTAGAAGGGACTATTTGCTAGGCAGCTCACACCCAATAGAGCCAGCGCCCCCTCGTTAGCTGGCAGTAAATGGTAGCAACGGTCCAAAATTCCGTCAGCTCAGAAGAGGCGTGATCAAGCCACCTCAGTCATCCTCTTTACGCAGATACTCGCCTTCAACAGTGGTGCCAGGCTTGCTGGCGTCCGGAGCAGGTTTCGTTGGGCCGGCACCTGGCCCAGTTGGCGGTGATTCGCTACCCGTCTCATAGAAAGATGCATTGGCGCTCATATTATTCCGCATATTCGTCTGCAAAGTAGCATTGCGCAGAATAGCGCTGGCGATGGCCATACGACTCGGCGGAAAGAGCAAAAGAAAGCCCACCGTATCTGTGACAAATCCGGGCGTTATCAACAGCGCACCGGCGATTCCAAGCAAAATACCTTCAGCTATTTCTTGTCCGGGCACCTGGCCAGAATTCATTCGCCCTACACCCCGGGTTAAGGTGGCCAAGCCTTGGCGTTTTAGCAATGAAACGCCAATCACCGCCGTTAACATGACTAATCCAACCGTTGGCCATGCATCAATGTAGCCAGCCACAGTGAACAGGAGGTACATTTCAATAATGGGCATCAAAAAAAACAGCAGCAACCAGGGCATAAAAAAAACCTCAAAGTCTGTTAAAGGTAAAAATGGGGGTAGCCCGCCTGCAAATCAACCCAATGCGCAAAACTTTGACGCTCTTGAGGATTCTGCTGAACTGGATAAACCCCAACTCATTTGGCAAGTTATCGCCAGCATTCCTAAGGGCAAAGTTGCCAGCTACGGGCAAATCGCTGAGCTTGCTGGCCTTCCGGGCTATGCCCGCTACGTGGGCACCACCCTTAGCCGCCTACCTGCCGGTACCAAACTACCTTGGCACCGCGTGGTTAACGCTGCAATGAAAATCGCCGAACGTGGCGGTTCTCGCATGATTGAACAGCGACGCTTACTTGAAGCCGAGGGTGTAGTGCTGATCGGCGAGAAAATTTTGAAGCATCACCGCTGGCACGTTTAGCGGAAAAACCTGAGTTTGTGTTGGTCAGATTTTCCCTTCAACGTCTCCCTTGATCGCGTTCCACGGCGCTACCCAATAGAGTAAAAGCATGCCAGGCACGGCCAGCATCGCACTCAAATAGAAAAAATCTGTCCAGCCAATATTGTCCACAATTAGCCCACTGAAACTAGACGAGACTACCCGAGGCAACGACGCCAAGGCAGTAAACAATGCGAGTTGGGTGGCTACCGCCATGCGGGAGGTTTCCCGGGCAATGTAGGCCACATACGCTGAGGTGCCTAGCCCTGCGCCCAGATACTCACCGGCAATGACAATGGCCAACACCCAAGGGTCGTTGCCCGCTTGAGACAACCAAACAAAACCGAAAATGGTCATTAATTGAAACACCCCAAAAACCCACAGCGCTCGATTAATACCGATCCTAAAAATGGCAATTGCACCCAAAAAACCACCAATTATGGCCGGCCAAAACGCGGCGTTTTTGGCGATTATGGCAATTTGCTGGGTGCTAAATCCGGCATCAATATAAAAGGGTGTGGACAATGCCGTGGCCATATTGTCGCCAAGTTTATACAGCACCATAAAAGCCAGTACGGCCAACGCTGGCCCGAGGGCGCGACGCTGGAAGAATTCTTGGAAGGGTAAGTAGGTCGCCTGCCAAAGGTTCGACGGCGGCGGTGCGAGGGTTTTAGGCTCTTTTATAAACAGCGTCAGCAATACGCCTACACCCATAAAGGCCGCCATAACGGTAAAGTTGATCTCCCAGCTCACGCTGCCTGCGAGAAACAACCCTAGGGAACCTGGAATGAACCCAGCGACGCGATAGGCCTGCACATGAATGGTATTGCCTAGCGCCAGCTGGCCTTCGGTTTCCAAAATTTCTCGACGATAGGCGTCTAAAACAATGTCTTGAGTGGCACTAAAAACCGCAACGGCAGCGGCTATAAAAGTAATAGTTTGTAGTTGGGAGCCTGGTTGCCAATAACCTAGTGAGCCGATGAATCCAATCAACGCCAATTGGGTAATAAGCATCCAACTTCTGCGCCGCCCGAGCATCGGCAGTGAGTAGCGCTCAACCACTGGCGCCCAAATAAATTTGATCGCGTAGGGGTATTGGACAATGGTAAAAAAGCCAATGGCAGTCAGGCTGACACCCTCAAGCCGCAACCAAGCGGGCAACAGTTGAATCAGTAGATAAAGCGGCAAACCCGACGCAAAACCCGTTGCCATACATATGAGCATGCGCCGGTCGAGCAACTGCTGCCAGAGCGACTCACCAACTACTTCAGTTGAGCTATTTAAATCAGTCACGGAAATTGTTGAACTGCAGCGGCAGGTCTACATCACTCTCTTTCAGGGCAGCCATAGCCGCTTGCAAATCATCACGTTTTTTACCGGTGACCCGCACTTTGTCGTCATTGATTTGGCTTTGCACTTTTAGCTTAGCTTCCTTCAATACTTTGATGAGCTTTTTCGCGTTGTCCTTATCTAGGCCTTGGGCTAGGGTAAATTTTTGGCGTTTCAACTTGCCAGCGCCTTCTACGTCACCGGGCGTTAGTGCGCGACTATCAACACCGCGAGAGGTCATTTTGTCGCGCAAAATATCTTTCAACTGACCTAACTGAAATTCTTCAGGGGCAGTTAACAAAATGCTTTTTTCCTCTAGCTCGATATCCGCCTCAACATTGCGGAAATCAAAACGGGTACGCATTTCTCTAACGGCCTGATCTACGGCGTTACGTATCTCATGCAAATCTACTTCTGAAACAACATCAAATGAGGGCATAGTTTTGTCTCCTATTAACTGCTCAACAACTGCCTAATTTCTTCCAAGCCTAAATCATAAAGTGCTTGTCGTCGCGATAGCAGATGAAAATTCTGCGATTTAGTCCACTGTATTTCGTTATACCATGCGCGCTACACAAAGCTTCACCCGCGATCATATGCGAAGGAACAAGAAAAAGTTATGAGTCGAATCAGTCGAGTGACAACAAACAATGGCGACGGCGGTCAAACAAGATTGGCCACGGGCAAAAAAATAGCCAAAACGGCGCCAATGATCAGGGCACTGGGCAGCACCGATGAACTCAACAGCGCCATTGGTTTATTGCGCTGTCACCTGACCGAGGTTGATCCAGCTGACCAAATACAAACTACTCTGGGCGAGGTTCAGCAAGCGTTATTTGACCTTGGCGCTGTTTTAGCTTTGGAGGGTCAGTATGACGCCCAGACATTGGTAACCGGCCAAGACAGCATCACACAAGCAGTTGAACAAATGAATGCAGAACTGCCACCACTGACTGAATTTGTTATACCCGGCGGCACTATTGCGGCAGCGCACAGTCATGTTTGTAGAACCGTGTGTAGGCGCGCAGAAACAGATTTATGGTCAGTGCTGGAAGCCACTCAAGAACAACCTGAAGCCACTGAGAATTTGCGCGCAGCAGGGGTCTATCTCAACAGGCTCAGCGATTACTTTTTTGTGTTGGCTAGAACCTTGATGAGTAATACCGAGGAGCCTCAATGGCGAGGCCCTCAGGAAAATCCCTAGTAACAAAAGGGATATCTGAAAAATACCTACAAAGCCAATCGTCTGATGTCGCCCAGTATTTGACTGAGCAAAAGCATAAACTGGCCACCATCAACACCGTTGATTACGCGATGATCATAGGACAACGACAACGGCAGCATCAGTTTGGGACTAAACTCAGCACCCTCCCAGACAGGTTCCATAGCAGAATTCGCCACTCCTAAAATGGCTACTTCCGGGGTATTGACGATGGGCGTGAAGCCGGTGCCACCAATAGCCCCAAGGCTAGAAATAGTAAACGTGCCGCCGCTTAAATCATCCATGGCTAACTTTTTGTTACGCGCTTTTTCTGCGAGTGAGCCGATTGCTTCGCACAATTGCCAAATACCCATCTTGTTAGCATCTCGTATCACTGGCACAACCAATCCACCTGGAGTGTCTACCGCAATACCAATGTGCATATACTTCTTCACAATAATCTGGCTGCCGTCACTGTGCAGAGAACTGTTGAATTTTGGATAAGCCTCTAATGCATGACAGCAAGCTTTAACCAAAAAAGCTAAGGGCGTAAGGCTGAGTTCTCGAGCTGCCGCTTCCGGTTTTAAACCTTTACGAAAAGCTTCTAACTCTGTGATATCCGCTTTGCCGTGCTGGGTCACATGAGGCACGTTGAGCCAGCTGCGATGCATATTCACGGCAACTTGCTTTTGAATCCGGGAAAGTGGCACGGCCTCTATTTCACCGAAGCGAGAAAAATCCATCTCCGGCACTGCAGGAATACCTGCACCGCCAGTCACGCCAGCGCCACTGCCAGCGCCACTACCAGCAGATTCCTGCTTCAGCTGCGATTTAACATAAACCTTAACGTCATCTTTGGTCAGACGTCCACGATTGCCAGTGCCTGTTATTGCGGCTAAATCCACACCCAATTCCCGCGCTAATCTGCGCACTGCTGGACCGGCGTAGATATTTTTATCTACCGCACTTGCGCTCGCTGCTGCAGTTTCTGCCGGACTAGGCGATGCTTCAGGTTTTTTGGTAGGCGCATTAGAAGCCCCTTTTGCATCGACAGATTCTGTTTTTTCTTCTTTTGGTTCCCGTTTAGTCTGTTTAGAACTGGAATCCGGACCTGCACTATTTTCACTGACTAAAGCAACATTGCCAGCGTCTGTAGTTGCAATCACTGCAATTAGGCTGCCAGCGGCAACTTGATCCCCCACTGCCACTGCAAGTTTTATAACTTCACCGCCGACTTCCGCAGGAATTTCCATAGAAGCTTTATCTGATTCTAGAACCAACAGTAAATCACCGGCACTTACACTATCGCCTACGGCTATACCTATCTCGATGACTTCAACTTCATCAATATCACCTAAATCAGGCACCAGTACATCTAAGTCTTTCTTTTGATTTGTTGAGCTTGGAGATTCGTCAGCAGTCGATGCCGCAACGTCGCTGACGCTCGCGGGTGAGCCCACATCTGCGGTCGACGCTTCAGTTTTGGACTCATCCACACTGGGCTTTTGTGTCTCACTTTCGGCCACCGTTTCTTCTGCATCTACCGAAATATGCGCAATGAGCGACCCTTCACCCACCACATCGCCTAGGCTAATGGCAAAGCTCTGGATAACACCGGCAACACCCGCTGGCACTTCCATGGATGCTTTATCAGATTCAATGACAATAATAGGGTCGTTTTCACCTACAAGGTCGCCAACCGAAACACACAGTTCGGTCACCTCTACCTCATCGATATCACCTAAGTTGGGTACACGTACGTCCAAATCTTCCTCACTTAAACAACCGTTGAATCAACAACGACTGCTTTTTTATCTAATTTATTTTTACCATTTGTTAACTTTTCTAGACCAAGCGCGGGTTGGATTTTTCTGCATCCAACTGCAAATCTGCTTGGGCTTTTTCTACCACTTTCGCGTCAATCTTACCTGCACGTAATAACTGGCCCAGCGCTGCTAGAACAATAAAGCGGCGATCCACTTCAAAGAAATGTCTGAGTTTTTCGCGGGTATCACTGCGACCAAACCCGTCAGTACCTAACACGTGGAAGGGGGCGTCTATGGCACTACGCAACTGTTCCGGTAATGCCTTCATATAATCTGAAACTGCAATAACTGGCGTGCCCATCCATTTCTTACCCGCATTTTCATTCATGCACTGAGCAACGTAAGCGTGTTTCGGTTCAGAGGTTGGGTGCAATAAATTCCACCGGCCCACATCTTGAATATCACGCGCCAACTCTGTGGCACTGGTCAAACTCCAAACCTGTACCCGCACGCCATAATCTTCAACCAACATTGCGGCAGCCGCTATTGCTTCTAACAATATTGTGCCGCTGCCAAACAACCGCACTGCTGGTGCCTTGGCATCCCCTTGTTCCGAGAATAAATACATGCCCTTAACAATGCCCTCTTCCACACCGTCGGGCATAGCCGGCTGTTGGTAAGCCTCATTCATTAGGGTGATGTAGTAGTAAACGGCTGCATTTTCTGCATACATGTGTTGCAAACCGCGATGCACAATTACCGCTAACTCATAGCCAAACGCGGGGTCGTAACTTATGCAATTAGGCACAGTAGCTGCGAGCAGATGCGAGTGTCCGTCTTGATGTTGAAGACCCTCACCATTTAAGGTCGTTCTGCCCGCCGTCCCACCTAACAAAAAGCCTTTAGCTTGCGAGTCTCCCGCTGCCCATGCCAAGTCACCAATACGCTGAAAACCAAACATTGAGTAGTAAACATAAAACGGCAGTAACGTGAATTGGTGAGTGCTATAGGAAGTTGCGGCAGCCATCCACGCAGCAAATGCGCCCGCTTCGTTAATACCCGCCTCTATAACCTGACCGCTTTCAGACTCTTTATAGGCCGCCAGCGCATCGGAATCTTCGGGTTCGTAAAGCTGACCTACGGAAGAGTAAATTCCAAGCTGACGAAACATACCCTCCATGCCAAAAGTCCGCGCCTCATCAGGCACAATGGGTACCACGCGTTTGCCCAAAGATTTATCTCGGATCAGTGACCCTAGGATGCGTACAAAGGCCATGGTTGTACTGATACTGCGTTTACCGCTGCCTTTTAACTGCGCCTCAAAAATTTCTAGTCCGGGCACAGTTAGCACTGTTTCATCCAGCACGCGCTGAGGAATGGCGCCGCCTAGTGCTTGGCGTTGCTTGTTCATATAGGCGATTTCAGAACTGTCAGGAGATGGCCGGAAGTAAGGTACATCTTCCAACTGCGCGTCATCCAACGGCACATCAAATCGATCACGGAACTGCTTCAACTCTTCCAAGTTCAATTTCTTAACTTGGTGGGTAGTATTTTCAGATTCTCCGGCATCGCCCATACCATAACCTTTCACGGTTTTGGCCAAGATCACCGTAGGCTGACCTTTGTGTTGGGTGGCTGCATGGTACGCCGCATAAACTTTAAATGGATCGTGACCACCACGATTGAGGCGGTAAATGTCATCGTCGGTGAGGTGCTCTACCATCTTGAGCAAATCAGGGTGCTGGGCAAAAAGTTTGTCGCGAACATAACCGCCGCCCTTTGCCTTAAAGTTTTGATATTCACCATCGACAATTTTATCTAGCTGCGCTTGTAGCAACCCATGCTTATCTTTTTCTAATATTGGGTCCCAGAGCCGGCCCCAAACCACTTTGAGTACATTCCACTCGGCGCCCCTAAAGTAGCCTTCTAACTCTTGAATGATTTTGCCATTACCGCGCACTGGGCCGTCTAACCGCTGGAGATTACAGTTCACAACAAAAATCAGGTTATCCAACTTTTCGCGACCGGCTAAAGATAGCGCGCCAAGAGATTCAGGTTCATCGCACTCACCATCACCCAGGAAAGCCCAGACTTTACGGTCACCCATTTCAACCAAACCGCGACTGTCCAAATATTTCATCACATGAGCTTGGTATATGGCCTGCAACGGTCCCAGCCCCATAGAAACAGTTGGAAACTGCCAATAATCCGGCATCAGCCAAGGGTGTGGGTAAGACGATAAGCCTTTGCCATCTACTTCACGGCGAAAGTTGTCCATTTGCTCCTCTGAAAGGCGACCTTCCAAAAATGAGCGTGCATAAATTCCGGGCGCTGCATGACCCTGAAAATAGATAAGATCGCCAGCTGTTGAATTAGCAACTGACGGATCAGCATTAGGCGCTTTAAAAAAGTAGTTAAAGCCAACGTCATACAACGTGGCCGACGATGCAAAACTAGAAATATGCCCGCCCAAATCTCCTGGGCGACGATTTGCACGCACAACCATAGCCAATGCGTTCCAGCGAATCAGACTGCGAATACGCCGCTCCATAAATAGATCGCCGGGCATGAAGGCCTCTTGCGAGGTAGGAATGGTATTTCGATAAGGGGTGGATACGGTATAGGGCAGACTAGCACCGGTTTTTGTTAACTCAGCGGAGAGTGTTCTTAGCAATTGAGTTGCGCCAGCAACGCCATCGCGCTTAAGCACGCCGTCAAGCGCATCTACCCACTCCTGTATTTCTTCAACATCTAGTTTTGCTTGCTGTTCCAACCGATCCTGAGCATCCATTTACTAATTATTCCTTTGTGAAAACCTAATACAATTTTGCCGAGTGTGCATGTAGCGCTTGATCATGCAGCGCTTGATAAAGTGTGAGCCAGTCGAATCCTGTGCCGGGATCATTTTTCCGTGTTGGTGCTATTTCCATGTGACCAACAATGGCATCAAAACCAATACTTGGGTAACAAGCAAGCAACCAGCGACAGGCGGTTGTCAGCGAATGATACTGCGCATGAGTGAAGTCAGATGTTGCCGTGCCTTCAAGCTCAATGCCGATACTGTAGCCGTTACAGCTATTTCTATGCTGCCAACTGGAAATGCCTGCATGCCAAGCTTGATGGTTGAATCCAACAAATTGCTGCACAGTGCCATGACGATCAATGAACAAGTGAGGAGACACACGCATACCCTCTAAGTCGTGGAAACTAGGGTGCTCGTTAATGTCTAATTGATTAAGAAATAGCCGCTGCGGTGCGCCGGTAGCGTATTCACCCTCCGGCAGCGAAACACAATGCAAAACAATTAGCTCTGGGGCACAATTTTCTATACGTGGCGCGCAGTTTGGACTGGGCGTCCAAAGGGCGGTTGGTAAGCGATGGTGGGTGTCTGCCATCATTTTGTTTTTCCTGTCACGCCTAAAGTTTATACTGCGCCGCACCGTTTGTAATGAAATTGTTTGTTCAGAGCGCGAGCGATATAACTCGAGCAATTAGCCGGTTAAAATAACGCGCTGACCTGTATCATTCAGCCCAACCCAGATGATGAAGTGAGCTCTCATATGCACAATCAATTAAACCCTAAATATCTGGCCTTAGAAATTAAAAGAAATGTTGCGGCAGCCCTCGCCGAGGATGTTGGCAGCGGCGATATTTCAGCCAGCCTAATACCCCAAGGCCAGCAGGCCAATGCCACCGTGATCACACGGGAAGACGGCGTATTTTGCGGTAAGGCTTGGGTAGATGAGACCATTCAACAAGTGGACGCAAACATTGCGATTCAATGGCATGTAGAAGACGCTGGCGCCCTTGTCGCCAACCAAACTCTGTTCACCCTTACCGGCAGCGCGCGCAGCTTACTCACTGTTGAGCGCACCATGTTAAATTTTGTCCAGCTACTTTCAGGCACTGCTACCCGCACAGCGGATTATGTTGCCCTCATCGACGGCCATAAAGCCCAGCTTTTAGACACCCGAAAAACCGTACCCGGTTTACGCCTTGCGCAAAAACACGCGGTGCGTTGTGGCGGCGGCAGTAACCATAGAATTGGTTTATTCGATGCTTTTTTACTCAAAGAGAACCATGTCGCAGCAGCAGGCGGCATTGCACCAGCCATTCGCTTAGCCCAAGCATCTCACCCGGGAAAAACCATAGAAGTAGAAGTTGAAACGCTGGACGAATTAGATCAAGCCACCCAGGCAGGGGCCGACATCGCACTGATCGATAACTTTTCTATTGCCGATACCGAAGAGGCGGTGCGACGCAGTCAGGGCAAAATTCTGCTCGAAGCATCCGGCGGCATTGAAGCTGACAGTATCAGTAAGATTGCGGCGACAGGGGTAGATTTCATATCCAGTGGCGACCTCACCAAAAGCGTGGTGCCGTTGGATCTTTCAATGCGCTTCACCGCCTAATACGGCGTCGAATCTGACACTTAATCAGGCGCTTAATCTGATTCGGAAGCATTGAGATAAGGCGCCAATACTGAGAGTTCGCCATCAATCTTTGTCGTCACCGGCACACCGAGAATGTGCATAATCAGGGGATAAATGTGGACGTTTTCAACAGCGGGCGTGACCAAACCGGATTTTAAACTAGGCCCAGTGGCCATGAGTATGCCGTGCATACTTTTGTTATTGTCCGCGCGATAGCCGTGAGCGCCTTTAACCACTCGGTTTTGATCTTTAGCCCGACGCAACCCAATATAGCCACCCGGCTCGGCGACCAACACCAAATCTGGTGTACGCGGATCGCTGGGCGAAAAATAAAACCACTTGGGAAATGCAGGCGCCTTAAAGACTTTTACATCCGTCACACCGCGCAACTTAGCATAAGTACGCTTTACCAACTGCGCATCTGGGCTATAGAAGTACGTTAGCGCACCACCTTGAATCAATTTCGATTTACCGCGCCATTGCTGCAAATCAATATAGTCGTCCAGAAAGATAACTTTTTCAGCCTTCACCGCATCCATTCCGTGGTCTGACGTAACAAATAAGTTTACCGGCAAATCTAGTTTTGCCAGCCCGTCCATCAGCGCACCGACCTGCTTATCTACTGCCTTTACAGCGTTACGCACTTGTTTGGAATCTGGCCCATGGTTGTGCCCGGCACTGTCCACGGTGGAAAAATACAGCGTCACGAAACGCGGTCGTTGGTTCTTGGGAAGGCGCAGCCACGCCAATGTTTGTTCAACCCTTTGAGCATTGGGCACGCGACCACTATAGCGCTCGTAAAAGGTGGGATAAGCGCCCTGAATATTCGCCTCACTGCCTACCCAAAAGAAACTGGCCGTAGGCAAACCCGCCTGCTGCAAAGCCTGCCAAAGCGGCAGACCGCCATACCAACTGCCATCTGTAACCGTTTGAGCATTTTTCATTGCATACTTTTGCCCACGCTCGCGATGGTAAAAGTTATTGCCGATCAATCCATGATTACCGGGGTATAAGCCTGTGACGATGCTGTAATGATTTGGAAAGGTACTGCTGGGAAAACCTGGGATCAGCCCCTTGGAGGTAATCCCGCTGGCGACAATTTTTTCTAGATTTGGCGCATCATACTTGTCGAGATAGTCGTAACGAAAACCGTCTAGTGAGAGCATGATCACATAATTATCATTGTCAGCACCGCCGTGTGAGCCAGCATATGCTGACCCCAAGGAACTAAACATGTAAGTTAGAAACACTGGGAGTAACAAAGAATACTTCATTAAATTCACTCTAAACTGCAAAACAAACAGCCGCCACGCTTAACAGCTAATCACTCGATACCATATTCACGACAAAGATCAGCGCCTAATGATGCCTTTAAGGGTTGCAGCCACGGCTCATAGTTTTGCCATGCATCTAATGCAGTGCGGAAAATGGGCTGGCGCACCTGCTCAGCACTCGGCGTGCGCACACTGCGTTTATTCTCGTGGAAATCTACACAACTTTGCTCAAAAGGCAGCCCGCAAAAGTCGAGCATTCGCCGCACTTGTGTTTCTAGATCTTCCACCACATCTTCGTGCTGAACACGTAAAACGAAGTTGGGTAGCACCTTGTCCCAATGATCCATTAACTCAACATAATTACGGTAGTAGGTGCCGATCTCTTCAAGGCCATAGGTAAAATCCTGCCCCTCGAAAAACAACTGTTTAAAACCGCTAAAACAGCAAGACATGGGGTGACGGCGTGCATCAATAATCTTCGCATTGGGCAAGATCATCCGGATCAGCCCTATATCGCGAAAGTTATTTGGCATTTTGTCGATGAAGAATTTGCCACCTTCGCGGTGAATTTGAGTGTCATCAATGTAGGTTTGACCCAGCCTTTGAGCGATCTCCGGCGTTAACTGGCTCAATACTTCAGGGTACCTTGGCTCCTCATGCACAGTACGACGGCCATTCAACCGGTGTGCTATGGCAGGGATATTATTAAGTTCCAACGTGCCATCCACCATGGAGTGCGAGGCTAATATCTGCTCAAGCAGCGTAGAACCGGCTCTAGGCAGACCAACGATAAATATGGGATCTGGCGCAGTGCAGCCGGCATCAGCAAAATTTTGAAAAAGCTCAGCAGTACAAAACTTCTGCTG
>QXZU01000095.1:0-15805 GCA_009886205.1 K189A clade bacterium
TTGTTTAGCTGTACAGGACCCTCGGGACCGGCCCCATGAAAAAACTCAGGCAGCCGATACGGCTCATGAAATGTTTTTGCACAAAGACTCGGACTATTTAACCCTACTCAATCTTTGGCGGTGGATCGAAGAGCAGCGTGAACAGCTAACGAAGAATCGTTGGCAAACTACTTTGCGCAAACGTTTTATTAATCCAGTGCGCGTGCGCGAGTGGCGGGAGTTGCATCGTCAGCTGCGCGTAGTGTGTAAAGAGTTGCGTTTAGGTCTTAACGACACGCCTGCGACTTTTCGGCAAATTCATGAGGCAGTGTTGGTGGGCTCGCTGGGACTCATCGCTCAGCATGATGAGAAGGGTAAGTACATTGGGCCGCGCAATTTACGCCTAGGTATTTTTCCCGGCTCAGGTCTTGCTAAGCGCTCGCCCAAGTGGATTGTGGCAGTGGAAGTGGTTGAGACACAGCGAGTTTTTGCGCGCTGTGTTGCTGCTGTAGAAAGTCGTTGGATCGAAGCCCAAGCCCAACATCTTATTAAGAAGCGGTTTAGCGATCCTGTATGGAGCCTGAAGCGAGGTGAGGTGGTCGCTTACGAGAGCGTGAGTTTATATGGTTTAACGTTAGCGGAACGCAGACCTATGAGTTATCACGAGGTGGATCCATCTTTTTGCCGAGACCTGCTGATTCGTGAAGGCTTGGTGCATGGCGCTGTGAATAATCCACCTGCATTCTTGCGTCATAACTTAGAGCTGATCGGCTCAATTCAAGACAGCGAGGCAAAAGGACGCCGCAGAGACCTGTTGATTAGCGATGACGAGGTTTATCAACTCTATGCAAAACATGTTACAGAATCCGTATGCAGGGTAGGTGACCTAGGCCGCTGGTGGAAACGCTTGGACCGCAGTGCTCAGGAAGAGCTTTTTTTTACGCAAGAGCAATTACTCCGCACCGCCTCAACGCGCCTCAGCGACACTGATTTTCCTAATACGCTGAATTTGGGAGGCGTTGATCTGGCGCTGAGTTATAGCTTTGCGCCGGGTGAGGCTTCGGACGGTATCACTATGACCATTCCAGTGGGCGTTCTCCATGGTGTTGGATCCGAGCCACTGCAGTGGTCTGTACCAGGCATGTTCCCCGCTGTAGTGGAACAGTGGCTGCGCACACTACCCAAAAATAAACGCAAATTGCTGGCGCCGCTGCCAGACAAGCTTGAAGAAATTGTGGCTCGATTGCTTGCCGATAATGTTTACCGGCAGGGAAGATTTCTTTCCGCGCTTGGGTCGGTGTTGCAAGACCTTTATAGAATTTCCGTAGATGCTGCTGATTGGGATGCTGAGCGTATTCCCACGCACTTAATGGTTAATGCCAGAGTGGTGGATGAGCAGGGCCGTATTCTTGCTGCAGGAAGAGACCTAAACGACATTAAGGCGCAGTTGTCTAACGTTGAAACCCATGCCTCTACGGAAGTTTTTCAGGTCTATGAGCGAAACGATTTGCAGCAGTTTCCAGATGCAGAGATTCCCAATCATGTAGTTGTAGAGGAGGGTATGGCACCAGTGATGGCCTACCCAGGGTTGGTAGATGCAGATGGCAGTGTTCAGTTGAAGCTGTTTGAAACAGCGCAACTTCGAGATCAGGCAAATAGGCTAGGTTTTCCAAGGCTGGCCTTACTTCAGATCGGTAAGCCTGCCAATTTTTTTCGCCGTGAACTGGCCAAAGAAAAACAGCTTGGGTTGTACTTTGCTGGTATTGGCAGCGCCGAGGTGCTGCGCGAACAACTGATGCTAAATGTGGCTTGGTATTGTTATTTTGAGGGCAGAGTGTTGCCCGCTAACGCCGATGAATTTGCGCAACGTTTAGACGAGCATAGAGGCGATTTGAATGACATTTTTCGCGACACGGTTAAGTATCTTACTGAAGCATTGCAACTTCGCTTCACGATAGTGAATAAGTTAGACAGTTTTAGCTCTGGTGCCTATGCGGAAAGCGTTGCGGATATTCGTGAACATCTTCAGCGCATAGTACCCGGCAATGTTTTGCAAATTACGCCCATGCGGTTTTTGCCATTACTGCCGCGTTTGTTACAGGGTGTCGTGACTCGGGTAGAAAACCTCCAAGGCCACGTGCCAAGAGACCGAGAATTAGTTAAACAACTACAGCCCCTTGAGAATCGTTTGGCCGCCATTGCTCACAATGAATTGCATGACGCAGAGCATTTGCTCGAGTTGAAGTATTACTTGGAAGAGCTGCGGTTGAAATTTTTTGCTGAGCCGGTGTCGCGGCAGAAAGTCATTGCACACCCGCTGCCTCCCGCCAAATGGAAGGTTTCCCAGAAACGCGTGGGAGAAAAGTTGTTGCTAGAGGAACGACGCGTTGGCCTGGCATAGTGGGTTGTTAATATGCGCCGTGCTCTGGTGCTTGTGCATGTTGGGTAAGAGGAGTACTTTTCTGCAATCTTCACAGCAGCGGTAACAGGGCTTTAATGTGTCAATAAGCCTCGCAGTACTGAACACAAATACTGAACTGGGGCGTGCTTTTCTCGAAAAAGTGGCACGCTTGGGTATCAGCGGTGTCAGCCAAATAAGTGTTGAGGGTCTGATGGGTCCCAAGCCATCAAGCGATCTCCAGACACTTGAAATAGTCGTCTGCGCTAGCCTTGATGACATTCAGTTGTGTGCTAACGCAAACCTTCTCAATTGCTGTGTTCTACTCAGTCAAGATCTGCCTTCTGCGGAAACGTTACATTCGGCTTTTGCGCTGGGCTGCATTGATTGCTGGCTTATGCAAATGGATGACGCTGAACTACTGCAACGTATAAATTCGGTAGAAAACCGATTCACGCGCATGGCTCAACAGCTGGATGACAGTGCCCAACGTCTTGTGGATATGCAGTTTGAACTTGAGCAAGATCAGTTGCAGGGTCAACAGATTCAGCGTGGCATGCTGCCAAAACAAGACAAAATCATTGATCGGTTTTTATGTTCACGGTGGTTGGCACCGTCGCTCATATTAAGTGGCGACTTTGTAGATTACTTTCCTTTGCAGGACAAATACCTCGCCTGTTTTTTGGCGGATGTTGCGGGCCATGGTGCGTCATCTGCATTACTCACCGTACAGTTGAAAAACATTTCTTGGCGGCTCCAGCAAAAATTTGGCAGCCCATCATTTAATTCACCCGGTGCAATGCTCGGGTGGATCAACGCAACACTGATTGATCAGTCTATTGAAAAGCACGTGGCTATGTTTCTTGGCATTATCGATAAAGAAACAAACGTGCTGCATTACAGTACGGGTGCCCAATTTCCGCCGGCCATGCTAGTGAACGCTCAGGGCGAAATCAGTGTGTTGGAGCAAAGTGGCAAACCGTTGGGACTGTTTCCCGATGCCCACTACCATTCAGACGCTATTGAAATGCCGGTCGATGCTCAGCTGCTGGTTTTTTCTGATGGCGTACTTGATTGTCTCTCGCCCGCCGACCTTGCGGAAAAAGAGGCCGCCTTGCTGCAGGCAATCGCGCAAAGCAATGGCGCAGCCGCGTTATGGGACATGTTAAGAGCTCAGTTCGAGGGTATAGATGATATGAGTTTAATGGCTGTAAAACGCATCTCCTGAGGAGTATGCTGCCGCCGGTAAATTCGTGCCACTGACAAAGGACTAATAGGTGACGGGTAGTATCAACGTAGGTGATAGTGATGGAACTCATATCATTCGCTTCGAGGGTGATGTGCGCGTTGGCCTGTGCAATGCTTTCGACAACTACTGTCAGGGCATGCTTGAAGACTCTAAATTTTGTGCTGTCATTGTGGATTTAACAGCCACCAATGTGATCGACAGCACCGCACTGGGTAGCCTGGCAAAGCTGTCTTTGGGCGTGAAAGCACTCAAAGGGCAGGTGCCCACACTTATCTGTAACTCTCCAAACATTCAGCGCATTTTACAGAACATGGGCTTTGACGATGTTTTTGCCATTGTGCCAAATGTGGAAAACAGCTCGGTGAAGTTGCAAACCTTGCCTGCGCTCTCGGACCTTGCAGTGGATGGTACGCGGGAAAAAGTGATTGAGGCGCATCGCGTACTGATGTCGATGAACGATGCGAATAAAACTGCGTTCAAGCAGTTAGTCGATGCGCTGGAATTAGAGGCAATTGAACAGCGTACCTCTTCCGGCGATTAGCGCTGCAAAAGAACTTTGCTAAAATGCGCTAATCAAAGTGCTTTAACCAGAGTGCTTTAACTAAAGGGCTCTAATTAAAGGGCTCTAATTAAAGAGCTTTGGCCTTAAGTTTAGCCTCAATAAACCTAGAGTGGGACAAGTACAAAAGATCCGACGTTTTGCGGATTGAATGCTCTTCCATTACGTCTATGCCGTCTTCCGCTAAGGCAATCTGCCAGAGCGCGGTAACTACCGAGAACTTTTCTTCTTCACTCAACGATTCATTTAGAAATGTTGTGTATGCATGCACGCCTACGCTTTCTCTCAGTCTTTCTTCGGCGTCTGCGACGATACTCATTACAGCGTCCTCTTCCACTGCAAACATTTGTTTGAGCAAAGCTTTCGCGGTGACCAGTTCAGCTTGGGAGATTTCGTGATCTGCCCAAACCACTTCAAACATGAGTGCTGCTGCGGCCAATGCAGGATCCAGTGCCGCATCTTCTGTTTCTTCTTCGCGACTAAAGAGCTTGCGTAAACTGCTTAGCATAGTTTTCCTTGGAGTTATTTATTGAATGCACGTGACTAAAAGCCTCTGCGATAAGGCTGCTGTCGTTATCTTTCAGCCTAGCTTGATCGCTGAGTATTTGTCTAAATCTTCGCGCACCGGGCCTGCCGTTAAAGCAATGCAAAAGATGCTTGGTCAGGCTGTGGAGCCGGTCGCCGTTTTGTAAAAACTTTTGGGCGTAATTTTGATAACTGTTGAGAATCTCTTCTTCACTATAAGTGAAGTCGGGGTTGTAAATTTTCTGTTCCAACTGACTGAGAAACGTTGGGTTATGGTAAGCGGCGCGCCCAATCATGATGCCATCGGCCCAACTTAATAGCGCTTCTGCTTGCTCAAGTTCGGTTATGCCGCCATTAACAATAAGTTCTAAGTCTGGATGTAGCGCCTTAATATTTTGCGCTTTGTCCATAGTCAGCGGTGGAATCTCTCTATTCTGGGCTGGAGAAAGGCCGCCCAACACGGCTACCCGGGCATGCAGATAAATCCGCTCGCAACCAGCATCTACAATGTGCCCAATAAACTTCTGCAAAAATGCCATTGTTGCGAACTCGTTATTGTCGCCCTTAGTTTGAATGCCGGTTCTACATTTAACGGTCACTGGGATGGAGCATTGAGCTTGCATGGCTTTGACACAGTCGGCCACTAACTCTGGTTCGCGCATTAGACATGCGCCAAATGTACCTTTCTGTACTCGGTCAGAGGGGCAGCCGACGTTGATGTTCACTTCATCGAAGCCGCGTTCTTCTGCCATGGCCGCGCATTCGGCAAGGGCAGCAGGGTCATTACCACCCAGTTGTATTGCTACTGGGTGTTCGCACTGATCATGGTCTAATAGATGAGTTTGGTTGCCATAAAGCAGGGCGCCGGTAGTTACCATTTCGGTAAACAGTAACGCAGAGGGGGTGTATTGCCGATGCAGAAAGCGGCAATGCTTATCAGTCCACGCCATCATGGGCGCGACACAAACTAACTTATTGCTTTTCAAGTCCATGGCGCTTATTCGAGCCTGTGCGTAGTTGCGAGGTGGGGCGTAGTCTAATGCTATGTCGGTAGATCTGCCAATTTTCGCGAACGACTCATCCTATTAGCGATAATTGGGAGCCGCTATTTGGGAGTTACTATGAAGGAGCTATTATTTGGGAGCGATTATAGGCGACAAATGCTTACTGCTTACATTTTGATACGTTTGCTCGTTATCTGAGTCCTTTTTTGCTGCTCTTGTAACATTTTGTTTCACTTTTTATCCATTTTTCCCTTCACTTTTCCTTCATATTCTTTGGAGGCCCCTGTAGGATAGAGCCTCACGCAGCGCAAGCTCATTGGAAACTTCAGTTCCAAGCAAGCGAAATAGTCTAGCGAACATTTGGGAAGTACATGTTGAGACAACGAACAATAAATGGCCCCGTACATGCAATTGGCATAGGTGTGCATTCTGGCGCTAAAGTTCGTATGAGTCTTCGCCCAGCGCAAGCCGGTTCTGGCATTCAATTTGTTCGCTCCGATTTAGAGGGTCTCAATAGCGTCCGTGCTTGCGCTGAAAGCGTCTCAGATACAGCGCTCTCCACAACAATTTCTCAAGGTCCTATAAACGTCGCAACAGTGGAACACTTGATGTCCGCCTTGTGGGGGCTGGGCATTGACAATTTAGTTATCGAACTGTCGTCAGAAGAGGTGCCCATCATGGACGGCAGCGCAGCGCCATTTGTGGATATGATTAACAGTGTAGGCATTCTCGAGTTAGACGAAGCCAAGCAATTTATAAGAATTAATCGAGAAATATCGGTAAGCCAAGGCGAGGCGACTGCGTCGTTGAAGCCTTATTCGGGCTTTAAAGCGGGCTATACTTTTGTAGCTAACCATCCTGTATTCAACCGATATCCAAAATATGCGGAATTGGACTTCGGTGCCACTTCTTATGAGGCTTCTGTTAGCGGTGCCCGATCATTTGGCTTGCTCAAAGAGCTGCCACAGGCTCAAGCAATTAATAAGTGTTTGGGTTCCAGCTTAGAAAATGCCGTTGGCATTGACGATGATGACGTTGTCAATGAGGGTGGTCTGCGCTACCACGACGAGTTCGTCAAACATAAGTTACTCGATGCAATTGGTGATCTGTATCTTTTGGGGCGTCCAATAGTGGGTGCATTCGAAGGCTACATGTCAGGCCATGCGCTGAACAACAAGTTGGCTCGGGCATTGCTTCGTTGTGATGATGCGTGGGATGTAGTGAGCTATAACTTAGACGACCAAGCCAATCCTCAAGAGATATTGATCAAGCAGGCTGCAGTGGAATAGTTGTGAACTTTTGGTTTGCTAGGCGTCCTAGGTTGCTGCCGAAAGGAACATAGAATTCGAGGCGTTGGAGGCTAACCTAGAGGCATTGCGGGCCATGTACTCCCGCCTAAAATCTTGCCCATTTTTCACGTAACCACAAAATACAGCCGAAGATGTCGCTGCAAGCACTTGCTTTGTGATTGATTGGGGCCACTACCGCAAAAAATCCGGCAAAAAGCTAATAATTGTTCCCTAAGGGAATAAGAACATTGGCAATAAAACCTCAGATCCTTATAATTCCTGCGGCCTCGTTTGCGCGCACTTTTTGTGTGTAGAAATCTTCCTAGGATAGTTGCCTTGCAGCTGTGTCCTACAGTCCAATCGATGCCTTTCTTACCTAGCGTAGAGTCTTCTAGCTTGTGTAGAAAATAAATAGTTCTTAAAGCGTTATGTTATCCAATGGGCGGTTGCGTCCATCGGGTGAAGTACAATGGCGAGCGTGAAACGAAGCGTAAAAATAGGTGCTCATGATTAAGATTAAAAAAGGCTTGGATTTACCCATTTCTGGTAAACCAGCGCAGGTTATTGAAGAGGGTCGGGGTGTTCGTTCGATAGCAGTTCTCGGAGATGACTTCCCCGGTATGAAGCCCACCATGAATGTAGTGGTAGGCGATCAGGTCAGAAAAGGGCAGCCGCTTTTTTCCGATAAAAAGACAGAGGGTGTGGTTTATACCTCGCCAGTAGCGGGAACCGTAACTGGGGTGAATAGAGGTGAAAAACGCGCCTTTATCAGCGTCGTGGTAGAGGCTGCAGAAGGCGGAGAAGAAACCTTTCCTGCCTACTCACAAGAGGAAATTGAATCCTTGCAGCGCAAAGATGTTGTAGATCAACTTCTGACCAGTGGCAATTGGCCTGCGTTGCGAACTCGGCCTTTTTCTCGAGTGCCCGCACCGAATACAACGCCAAATTCTATTTTCGTTACCGCCATTGATACCAATCCACTGGCAGCAGACCCAAAAGTTGTTATTGCAGCAAACGAGGCGGCTTTTTCCGCAGGTCTGTCAGTGTTAACCAAGCTATCAGATGGTCCGGTGCATCTTTGCCAAGACGATAGCCAAGCATTGGCGGCGTCAAATAACAGTACCGTTACCAATCACGTATTTTCTGGCATCCACCCAGCTGGATTACCTGGAACGCATATTCATTTCATTGATCCAGTAGGCGCAAACAAAACTGTTTGGTTTGTGGGCTACCAGGACGTGATCGCTTTTGGTCACTTGTTTTTAAGCGGTCAAATTTATACTGATCGTGTTGTCTCCATTGCAGGCCCTGGTGCGGTAAAGCCGCGCTTGGTTAAGACAATAATGGGCGCAAACTTAGACGAGCTTACCGCGGGTGAAGTTGTAGACGGCGAGCAGCGAGTCATATCTGGATCTGTGCTAGCAGGTCGAACTGCTAAGGGACTCGTTAGTTTCCTCGGCCGGTACCACAATCAAGTATCTATATTGCCCGAAGACCGTGAACGCCGTTTGATTGGGTATTTACGCCCTGGCGCAAATAAGCACTCGGTTTTCCCGGCATTCCTATCCAAGTGGATTGGTGAAAAGAGCGTTGCCTTTAACACCAGCACAAACGGAAGTACTCGGGGCATGGTGCCCATCGGCACTTATGACTCAGTGATGCCCTTAGACATACTCGCTACGCAGCTGATGCGCAGCTTGTTGGTAGGGGACATTGAAAAAGCCATTGAGTTGGGTTGCCTTGAGTTAGATGAAGACGACATTGCGCTATGTACATACGCGTGTCCCGGTAAATATGAGTTTGGCCCTGTGCTAAGAGGCCTGCTTTCACAAATAGAAAAGGAGGGTTAGCCCTATGAGTTTACGGTCTTTTCTAGACGATTTAGCGCCTACTTTTGAAAAAGGTGGGCGATTAGAGGCGCTGTATCCGGCTTATGAAGCCATCGATACAGCGTTGTACACGCCCGGTAAAATTACCGCTGGTGCATCGCACATTCGCGACTCTTTGGATCTGAAACGCATCATGATCACTGTGTGGTTGTGCGCGTTTATTCCAGTATTTGTGGGTAGTTATTTTGTTGGTCTAAATGCCAACGAAGCCATGCAAGCATTGGGGCAAAGCGAAGTTGCTAACTGGCGCGGCATTTTGCTCAATGGCTTAGTGGGGTTCGACCCGAACAGTGTGTTTGACTGTCTCGTACATGGTCTTGCCTACTTTATCCCTCTTTATATTACCGTCTTCGTTGCCGGTATCATTTTTGAAATATGGTTTGCCTCAAAGCGCGGCCATGAAGTTAACGAGGGCTATTTCGTTACCTCCATCCTCTTTACTCTAACCTTACCGCCTTCGATTCCTCTTTGGATGGCGGCAATTGGCGTTATTTTTGGCGTTGTAATTGGTAAAGAGGTATTTGGCGGTACAGGTAAGAACTTCCTTAACCCAGCATTAACTGGCAGAGCATTCTTATACTTCGCCTACCCAGCGCAAATGTCTGGGGACGCAGTATGGGTAGCGGTAGACGGCTGGACTCAAGCAACGCCTTTAGGCAGCTGGGTATTAGACGGCGAAGCGGGCGTTGGCGTTGAGTGGTGGAACGCGTTTATCGGGTACATGCCCGGTTCTATGGGCGAAACCTCAACGTTGGCAATCTTGATTGCTGGTGTCCTTCTTTGTGCAACTCGCATTGCCTCCTGGAGAGTCATGGCGGGTGTGTTCTTGGGCGCTTTCTTAACAGCGTCTTTGTTCAATTCAATTGACTCAACCAACCCAATGTTCACCATGCCCTTCGAGTGGCACTTGGTGTTGGGCGGACTGGCATTCGGCGCTGTGTTTATGGCGACAGATCCGGTTTCCTCCTCTATGACCAATGACGGTCGTTGGTTTTACGGAATCCTCATTGGCTTTATGTGTATCTTGATCCGCGTAGTCAATCCGGCGTTTCCCGAAGGCATGATGCTAGCGGTATTGTTCGGTAATTTATTCGCACCTTTGATAGACCACGTTGTGGTGCAAGCGAATATCAAGAGGAGACTGGCACGTGGCTAAATTAGATAAAGACAGTTTAGGAAATACGTTTTTTATAGCGATATTCCTCTGCTTGGTGTGTTCAATTATCGTTTCGGGCTTGGCTGTTGCACTAAAGCCAATCCAAAAGCTGAATAAAGAGCTAGACCAGAAGAAAAACATTCTGCGTGCAGCGGGGCTGTTGGCCTCAAATGCGACAGAGTCAGCGGACGGCAAATCTATTGAGCAACTGTTTGCTGAATTTACTGTGCGCGCTGTGAATTTAGAAACGGGTGAATATGTAGACGGCGTTGACCTGCAAGCATATGACCCAATTAAGGCAGCTGGCGATGCTGCTCAGTCTATCTCTTTGAGTTCAGATGAAGACATTGCGACACTACGTCGCAGAGAGAACGTATCGTTGGTCTATATTAAGACCAATGGCGCTGGCGTAGAGAAGCTGGTTATTCCGGTGCGGGGCTACGGTCTGTGGGGCACGTTATACGGATACTTAGCGTTAGATGGCGACTTGAGCACGATCTCGGGGTTGGGCTTTTATTCACATAAAGAAACCCCTGGGCTAGGCGGCGAAGTGGATAACCCCAAGTGGAAGCAACGCTGGCAGGGTGTGCGCCTTTACGACGACTTAGGCGACCCAAGTGTACGCTTAGTTAAGCAGCGCTCTCCTAGCGCTAGCACTGCGGCAAGTTATGAAGTAGACGCGCTCTCTGGTGCAACCTTTACAACGCGCGGCGTTGAAAACCTAGTTAACTTCTGGAGTGGTGAGTTGGGCTTTGGTCCGTACATCCAGAAACTCAAAATCAACGGCGTGGCACAGGGATAAATCATGGCATCGCAAAAAGAAGTCTTAATCGACCCGATTTTTAACAACAATCCCATTGCACTGCAGGTTCTTGGGATTTGCTCTGCTCTGGCTGTAACCATTAGCATGTCTACCACCTTGGTTATGTGCATTGCAGTTATCTTTGTGACCACAATGTCTAACCTAGCGGTTTCGTTGGTTCGTAATAGAGTACCTACCAATATTCGTATCATCGTGCAGATGACGATTATTTCCTCATTGGTAATTATCGTTGACCAAGTGCTCCAAGCCGTTGCTTACGACATCTCAAAGAGTTTGTCAGTATTCGTTGGTTTGATCATCACCAACTGCATCGTCATGGGCCGCGCTGAAGCGTTTGCGATGCAAAATGGTCCGTGGCTTTCTGCGCTAGACGGTTTTGGTAATGCAGTGGGCTACAGTGTCATTTTGATCGGTGTTGCCCTCATTAGAGAGCCTTTAGGTTCTGGTACCCTGATGGGATTCGAAATCATTCCTACCGTTGCTAACGGTGGTTGGTATGTGCCTAACGGTTTGTTGTTACTAGCGCCAAGTGCGTTCTTTATTATTGGTTTGTTCATTTGGGCCATTCGCGCTTGGAAGACGGATCAAGTAGAAGCACCTGAGTACGAAATTGCGCCAAATGGGCAATACAAGGAGGCGATCTAGTCATGGAACATTATTTAGGCATATTTGTTCGGGCAGTATTCGTTGAAAACATGGCCTTAGCGTTTTTCTTGGGCATGTGTACGTTTATTGCTATCTCAAAGAAAATTTCTACAGCCTTTGGGCTTGGTATCGCAGTAATAGCTGTATTGGCCATTACCGTGCCGGTCAACAACTTGATCTTTAATTTGCTTTTGCGTGATGGCGCGCTGGCTTGGGCAGGGTTCCCAGATGTCGATTTAAGCTTCTTGGGCTTGATTTCCTACATCGGCGTCATTGCCGCAATCGTGCAGATTCTAGAAATGGTTTTAGACCGTTATGTCCCAGCTTTGTACAACGCATTAGGTGTGTTTTTGCCTTTAATTACAGTGAATTGTGCTATTTTGGGTGCGTCATTAATGATGATTGACCAAGATCAAACCTTCGGCGAAAGCGTAGTATTTGGCTTAGGCGCAGGGGTTGGTTGGGCTTTAGCTATCACCGCATTAGCGGGTGTTAGAGAAAAGTTGAAGTACAGTGACGTGCCAGATGGATTGCGCGGACTGGGAATTACTTTCATTTCCGTTGGACTGATAAGCATGTGCTTTATGTCTTTCGGCGGCATCGACATCTAGGAGTTAGTTATGCTGGATACGACGATCTTACTTGGTGTCTTAATGTTTACCGTTATGGTTTTAGCATTAGTAGGCATGATTTTGTTTGCTCGCTCGCAGTTAGTGAGTTCAGGCAATGTAACGATTTTAATCAACGACGATCCGTCTAAGTCGGTAGAAGTACCGGCTGGTGGCAAGTTGCTAAGCACATTAGCGGACAAGGGCATTTTCCTTGCCAGTGCGTGTGGCGGCGGCGGTACTTGTGCCCAATGCCGTTGCAGAGTGACTGAAGGCGGCGGCAGCATATTGGCTACCGAAGAAGGCCATTTCAATCGCGGTGAAATCAGCGATGACTGGCGTTTGTCTTGCCAGGTTGCTGTGAAGCAAGACCTCAAAATTGAAGTGCCCGATGATGCATTGGGTGTTCAGCGCTGGGAATGTGAGGTTATCTCCAATCCTAACGTGGCTTCTATGATTAAAGAGCTGAACTTAAAGCTGCCTGAAGGCGCGGACGTAGCGTTTAGAGCGGGCGGTTATGTGCAGCTTGAAGTGCCTCCGTACAATATGGAGTGGTCCAGTATTGATGTTCAAGAGGAATATCGCGAAGACTGGGACAAGTTCAATTTCTGGGATTTGAAGTCAGACGTTAAGGAACCCACAATTCGTGCGTATTCTATGGCCAACTATCCTGAAGAGCGGGGCATCCTCAAGTTTAACATCCGCGTTTCTCCGCCTCCGCCGAGAATGGATCATCTGCCTCCTGGGGCAATGACCTCTTATGTTGCGAACCTCAAAGAGGGTGACAAGATAACGGTGTTTGGTCCCTACGGTGACTTCTTCGTTAAAGATACACCTGCTGAGAAGATTTGGATTGGCGGCGGTGCGGGTATGGCACCACTCAGATCGCACATTTTTGATGAACTAAAGCGCAAGGGTACCACCACCAAGATGAGTTATTGGTACGGTGCGCGCTCTCTAAAAGAGATGTTCTATAAGGACGAGTTCGATCAGCTTGCTGCTGATAACGACAACTTCAAATGGCACATTGCGCTTTCCGACCCGATGGAAGAGGACAATTGGGACGGCTACACGGGCTTCATTCACAACGTGGTGTTTGAGAACTATCTGAAAAATCACCCGAATCCCGAAGATTGCGAGTTCTACATGTGTGGACCGCCAATGATGGCCCAAGCAGTGCAGAATATGCTTGAGGACCTAGGGGTAGAGCCCGAAAACATCGCTTTCGATGATTTTGGTGGCTAACTTTTAGTTATTCGCGTTAAAACTGGCTAGGTCTAAACCTCAAATAGGGTCTGCCTAGCCAGTTTGTCGGTTGTTCTCCTTGTCTTTTCTCGACCTCTCTCGTCCCCTCATATCATTTCTTTCTCCGATTTCCCCAGCGCATTCACTTCTCTTTCCCTCGCCATGTGGCTCATCATCGTTCTATCAAAGGCAATTTAGGTTGTATCGTTGGAGATAAATTCTTCCTCTACAAGCAGGTTCTGTTGACCTACTATGGCTCACGAGAGACTGGCAACACAGTTGCTTGGGAACCAAAAGGGTGGGGGAGCGAAGTGGATTTAACCGAACAACAATTGCAGCAATACGCATCTGACGGCTATTTGTTATTGCCCAAACTTATAGATCCCGCCTCACTAGATAGCTACAACCAGCGTTTTCTATCTATTGTAGAAGGGCAGACGCCCCTATCTGGCGCCATGAAAGTGATGCGCGACGTTATGGTTGTGAAGGGCGCTGTAGCGCCTGAAACCAAGCTACATGGCGTGAATAAGTTATTTTGTTTGGAAGACGATCCGGTGTTGTTTGATTATGCCAAACATCCAGAATTGATCAGCGCGATTCAAAGTATCATTGGTCCCTCTGTCTATACGCTCACCAGCAATGTGTTCAATAAGCCGCCGCAAGTTGATGGGCGACACCCTCTGCATCAAGACTTACGCTATTTCAAATTACGTCCAGAGAACAAAATTGTTGCCGCGTGGACAGCAATTTTGCCCGCAACTCGAGAATCGGGTTGCCTGTGTGTGATACCCGGTTCCCATCGCAATGGTTTGCTGTCCCATGACATGCCAGATTGGCAGTTCCTCAATAGTGGCTTCTTTGGCACCTCGGATGTGGACCAAAGCCAGCGCCAGCATGTGGCAATGCAGCCGGGAGATACGTTGTTATTTCACCCTTTGCTAGTCCATGGTTCAGGGCGCAATAAAAGTACGGGATTTAGGCGTGCAATATCTGTACATTTCGCGTCTGGCGAATGTGAGTCGCCCCGAGCAGACTGGCAAACAACCGGCCATACCCGCCGCATCAGCTAATGTTGCTAATTCTTTGTTGAACATCACTGGTCGCTAACACCGCCCAGTGGACGGCTATTCATTTATAAATTATTGGATTTGGTTATGAGCAAAGCTGCCATCGCAAATTTATTGCTTCTAATAACAGCAGCCATTTGGGGCTTTGGATTTGTCGCTCAAGTGATGGGTATGAGTTATTTAGGGCCTTACGCCTTTATTGGCCTGCGCTTTTTATTGGGCGCAGCCAGCCTGATCCCCGTGATTTATTTTATCCATAAGCGGACACCCTTCGATGTATCCGATAGCCGTTCTCTGTGGTTAGGCAGTGGTGTGCTTGGCGTCATACTTTTTACCGCAGGTTCACTACAGCAAGTGGGGTTGTTATATACCACTGCATCTAATGCGGGTTTTATTACCGGCACTTACATGGTGATCGTGCCGATTTTGGGTTTGATTCTAAAATATCAAACCGGCTTGAACACATGGTTAGGTTGTTTTTTGGCGGCAGTAGGATTGTATCTACTGAGTGTAAAAGAAGGCCTGAGTATGGGTTACGGCGACGGCCTGCAATTGCTGGGCGCAGTATTTTGGGCCGCTCACATAATGGCAATTGATCACTTTATAAAGCGTGCGCCAGCGCTGCTTTTGGCATTTGGGCAGTTTCTTATTTGCGCCGTTTTGGCGCTTTGCGTCTCCGCAGCACTAGAGGTGACAACTGTTGACGCGGTAGTCGGCGCGGCGGGTGTGCTTGTTTACGCTGGCATAATTACGGTTGGCGTTGCCTATACCTTGCAGGTCATTGCGCAGAAAAATGCCAAGCCCTCTCATGCGGCGATTATTCTTAGCTTGGAGGCTGTATTCGGTGCCGTTGGCGGGGCGTTGTTGCTTGACGAAGTGCTCTCCCAACGAGAGCTTTTGGGTTGTGCATTGATGCTATGCGGTATGGTGATTTCGCAGGTTTCTTGGAGCGATTTAACCGGTACGTCAGGGTCGTCAGACCCGTTAAACAGCAAGCAGGGCAAAGTCTAAGCCAACTTTTGTTTAGAGGCTGGCAGCTACTTGATGTTAGCTGCCTGGGTTCAAGAACACACAGCTGGAACAATTGGGGTCGGCAACGTCTGCATCCTCAGGGTACTGATACTGGGGTGTAGGTTCGCGACCCAACCGGTCATCTCCAGAGTCTGAGTTGCCTGGAGTTTTGGGCCTCATTACGCCGTCTTTCCATGAATCATCTTCAGCCCAGCGCAATGCTAGATCTTTGATTGAGCCAGGTTCAGTCATCTCTTGCACCGCCAAAAGGGCTTGCTGCATAACGTACTTCTGTTCAGCTAAATCACCTTCACGGCCAGCAGTTTGGCCCAGCGGATAATCTAAATACACAGCCCGC
>QXZU01000095.1:15815-18837 GCA_009886205.1 K189A clade bacterium
GCGGTGGGTTCACAGATTGAGTGATTGAACGCGCACTGCTCAAAGTAACGGTCGTGATGCCAAGGTCTTCTAGGTGTCTAGCAATCAGTCCCACGGACTGATGACACACGGGTCAGACCGGTACTAGGACAACTACATCCACCTCGTCTTTAATGACTCGATTAGCGAGTTCTGGGGCCAGTTGGCTGCTGACTTTGCGGCTAGAGTAGATACCGCCCATAAACGTATAGGCGTTTGTCGCAAGCTCGCCAATTGCACCCTCATCAGCCAATGCCTTCAGCCCCTGAGTGGGAAAAACTACATTCGGATCATTGCGCGCCGCGGTCATGTCGTAGGCAAAGTGGGTGATTCTCAAGTCGCTTTGCGCGGTATCAGATTCAATGATGCGAAAACTGATGTCGTCTTCATAGTGAAAAGCAATTTGCCCTTTTTTATAAATACCGCCCGAGCAAATTAGGGCCACTTTGCATTGACTCAAAGGCTTCTTTAACGGGCTCCAAGGCGCGGCGTTAGTGTTCTCAACCCACCTATACGCTGGGTAGTCCAGGGCCGCATATTGGGCTTTAGTGCGCGCTATATAATCAATTGGCTGGGTTTTATTCATGCATGCACGTTAATAGAAGTGACGCGTGTGGGCAATAAACAATAATTCCTCAGAGGTGTGGTGGGTGGCGTGGTGGCGGGAAATTTAACCTTGGCTCGTCGCTATAGCTTTAACGGCAGCCGCAGATGCGGCAGACTGCTGAGAACATAAAAAGGAGAAAGCGCGTGGTTGCTAAAGCGAAACAAGTGGGAGAACAACGGTACCGAGAGTCCTATGGCAGGTACTTAGAGGATTTTGTCGTAGGTGATGTCTATGAGCACCGGCCTGGCCGCAGCATTACCGAGTCGGACAACACTTGGTTTACTCTGCTTACCATGAATCAACACCCACTGCATTTTGATAAGGCCTATGGCGAAAAAACTGAGTTCGGCCAAGTGTTGGTGAATTCCTGTCTTACCATTTCCATCGTTACTGGTATGAGTGTTTCAGACATCTCGCAAAAAACCATCGCAAATCTGGGGTGGGATAAAGTGCGTTTAACGGGGCCGGTATTTATTGGCGATACGATTTATGCGGAATCCAAGGTTTTGAGTAAACGCCTGTCCGGTAGCAGGCCGCATCAGGGCATTGTCACGGTAGAAACCGTTGGTAAAAACCAACATGGCAATCAGATCATCAGTTTTGAGCGTTCTATGCTGATTCCCGAAACCGGCCATGCAGTGGATGATCAGATTGAGTACTAATCAGGCAACCTAGGTAGAGTCGAGTGTCATCGCCTCAAGGGTTTTCATTATTTATAGTTACTGAGTGGCTACGGCGCGGTGCCTAAATAAGTAGATTCTTGCTCAGGTTATACGTATTGGCTGAAGTCGGCTGAGGTGAGGCCGTAGTGGGATTAGGGCAGGGGTTGCTTTAAGCGGCGTAAACTAAGTTTGCAATGTCATTGGCATGCATTGGTCTACTGCGTCCTGCAGCGGTCTCCAAAAGTGTGTTGGCGATGACCGCTTCAGCAGTTTGTCTGCATGTGCCGCAAGCGGTGCTGACCATCAAAATCTCTTGAACGTCTTCAATATCACGTGCGCCAGCTTTAACCGCATCGGCTATTTGTTGATCTGAGACTGCGTTGCAAATGCACACGAACATAAAAAAATCCATTGGCTGAAATCAAGACGCTATTCTAAGTGGTAATCATTCTCGTTTGCAATACGTTTTTTAATAGTGATCTTATTGCTACATAAGAAACTTTCGCCAATGCGATTGATTATCGTTATAAATCAATAACTTAGGGAGTATTTTGTTGCTTTTGCGGATGGCTTGATGCATTCTGGCCGCTCATCCAAATACGAGACTTGAGAAATGAAAACTCTTGATCCAAAAACAATAGTTCTGCTTAACAAGGTTCTGAAAAACGAGCTAACTGCCATCAACCAGTATTTTCTGCACTCCAAAATGCTCGATGACTGGGGGTTAAAGCGTTTAGCCAAGTATGAGATGGGAGAATCTATTGATGAAATGAAGCATGCGGACATGCTCATGGAACGCATTCTGTTTTTAGAAGGGCTGCCGAATCTTCAAGAACTTGGCAAACTGATGATCGGACAAAATGTTAAAGAAATGCTGGAATGCGATCTCGCTCTGGAAATGATCGCGCTCCCAGATTTGCGCGAAGGGGTTGCCCACTGTGAGCGTTGTGGTGACTATGTGTCGCGAAAGTTATTTAAAGACATTCTGGAATCTGAAGAGGAGCATGTGGACTATCTAGAAACACAGCTCGGATTGATTGAAAAAACCGGCATAGAAAACTATATTCAATCGCAAATTGGTACAGAGTGAAATAACGAGATGAAATTGCGCATGCTCGGCGACAGTCTTCGACTTCGGCTCACGATGAGCGAGACTCAGATGATTGGCGAGGGGCGCAGTGTTATCGAATCTACGTCTTTTCCGGACGGCTCTGTGATGCGCTACGTAATGTCTGTTGAGGGCGATAGCGTGAGCGCTGGTATGGCCCTAGAGCAGGGCCAGCATCAACTGGTGGTAAAAGTTCCCGCTGATCTTGCTGCGCAGTGGAGTCAGTCCGACGACGTGGGCCTTGGCGGCGACGAGCCGCTTAGTGTAAATGGTTTGCAAATTCTCATCGAAAAAGATTTTGACTGTGTTGCGCCTCGTGCCGGTGAGGAAGACATAGACACCTTTCCTAATCCATCGCTTACTACCTGCTGAACAGCGCAGGCTGCCTAGTCGCGGCTCTCTTGTAATTCCGCAAAGGTATTAATGTTCAAAAATTGTCCTGTGTCTTTATAGCTAATGGTGATGCTGCGAAGAGAAGCATGCCACCTGTGCACACTGAATTCTCCAGACTGCAAATAGGCCTGCAAATGATCTGCGCGAGACGTGCGTATCAGGCATAGCAAGGGTTGTAGGCGCGTGCCGTCGTGAACGACAACGCTATTTGGCTCACTATGCTTCTCTTTGCTC
>QXZU01000095.1:18937-24405 GCA_009886205.1 K189A clade bacterium
CTTCTCTTTGCTCCTCTCTTTGACGCTCTCTGTGCCTTGCTTTTTAACATGCTCTTTAGCTTTATCGTCTGTGTGGCTATCGCTTTTGCTAACAGTGTGTTCAGCGCCTTTTCTCGAAAACTGGCGAATGGCCTCATGCCAGCCTTGTTCTAGGTAGGGCATATCTCCCGGACATACAAGTAGCCATTCGGTTTGTGCGCTGCGCAGGCCTGCTAAAACGCCCAGCAATGGCCCAGAGCCTTTTTGCTCGCCGTCGGTAATTACAGATCCACGCAGGGCGTAGGCGTCAAGGCTGCGGTTGGCACTGATAAGTAGGGGGGCATTGGCGGGGAGGGTTGCGATAACGTGGTCTAGCATTGGCAACACAAGACCGGCTTTCTCTGTCATTTGTAGCGGCTTATCTACACCGCCCATGCGCGTGGCTGCGCCGCCGCACAAAATTAAAGCAGTAATGTCTTTTTCTGCGATCACCCAGATTCTCCCGCATTAACTCAGCCAATTTTTACCCTTGGCATCGAACTAGATAGTAGCCTAGCATCAGTGGGACCCAGTTGGTTTAATGAATCATTAGGGTCGTGCAAGGTTAAGTCTAGGGAGGTTGTGAAGTGGGATATCGTCAACAAGTCGACAATTACGATGTACTGATTATCGGTGCAGGCAGCAGTGGCTGTGCAATCGCAGCGCGGGTTTCTGAAGACCCCAATTTACATGTTGCATTAGTTGAAGCCGGGCCAGACTACGAGCGGCTGCAAGATACGCCAGATGACTTGGTAAACTCCCACAACAATTCCTATTCAGATCATGACTGGGGTTTTGTTTATGAACCAACAAACGGTCGTAAAGATCGTTTTCCTCGCGGTAGGGTTGTCGGCGGCTCATCTGCAGTGAACACTACTATTGCGTTAAGGGGTATGCCTGAGGATTACGATGAGTGGGCAGCTCAAGGTAATCCCGGCTGGACTTGGCAAGATGTATTGCCAGGGTTTAAGCGCCTTGAGCGTGATTTAGATTTTCCCGATGCGTCTTACCATGGCGACAGTGGTCCAATAACTATTCGCAGATATCCGCCCGCTGAAATGGTCAAACAACAGCAGGCGTTTTTAGATTCGGCTGAAGAGTTGGGCTACCCTTATTGCGCCGACGCCAATGACCCTGACGGCTATGGAGCAGGGCCACATCCCATGAACAAGCTGGGCAGGCTGCGTATATCAGCGGCGGTAGGTTATCTCGCCTCAGCCAGAATTCGCCCCAACTTAGATGTCCTAGCCGACACCCTAACGCGTCGTCTAATCACTGAGAATGGTCGTTGCTGCGGTGTCGAAGTTGAGGATTCGGCGGGCGAGGTAAGAGTAATTAAAGCCAATCTTGTTGTGCTGTCTGCGGGCGCGCTGATGTCACCTGCAATACTCGTTCGCTCAGGTATAGGCGCTAAATCACTGGTAGAAAGTTTGGGCGTAGAGCTTGTCGCGGATATGCCAGGTGTTGGCGAGAATTTATCTGACCACCCAGCGTTGGGGGTGATTTGTGAAGTGAACGACGCCTCACTCATTGATTTTGATCAACCCATTATTCAAACCATTTTGCGTTACACCGCTCAAGATGGAAAAAAGCGCAATGATCTACAGATTGAGCAAATCAGTTTTGCGGGACGCCCGGGTGGCGCGCCCATGTTTATGTTAGCGCCGGTATTAGAGTATCAATATGGGCGCGGGCGGCTGACCTTTAGCTCCGCAGACCCTAAGCAAGCGCCTGGCATTGAAAACCGTTTTTGTGAGGATCCGCGGGATGCCAGCCGGTTGGCTGAATGTGTGCGCGATACTTTGGCATTTACGCAAACCGGCGCTCTGGCCGAGATGGTTAAGTCAGTGACTTTTCCCGATCTAAACCGTGGCGTTGCTCAAGAGGACTTGGAAAATTTATGCCGTAAGTTCTCTGGGTCTGGATACCACCCATGCGGTACCGCGAAGATGGGGCCAGCAAAAGACGCAATGGCAGTGGTCGATCACAAAGGTCGGTGCCACAAAGTGACTCAGTTAGTTGTCGCAGACGCTTCAATTATGCCCAGCGTGCCTAGAGCCAATACTAATCTCACCTGTTTCATGATTGGTGAGCAAATAGGCGAGTGGATAAGAACCAATAAAAGCGACTACGGGCTTTGATCAGCATTGAGCTAAATAGATATAAGAACTAACAGAAAAAGTTATAGGTAAAACAATGAACGAGTTAATTTTTCGCAATGTAAATATTTTGGATGGTACGGGCGCGCCTGCATTTGCCGGCGATGTCAGTGTCAGCGGTGGACGCATTAATGAAGTGGGAAATGTCACGCAAGGGTTGGCGTCTAATGGCCGAGAAATAGACGCAGCCGGCGCAACGCTTGCGCCAGGACTCATTGATACCCACGCGCATGATGACGGCGCTTTTTTTCGCCATCCGGGTATGGAGTTTAAACTTGCCCAAGGTGTGACCACAGTGGTTAGTGGTAACTGCGGTTTCTCCGCCATTCCCGCAGACCCAACACAAGATTCCGTTGCCGCAAGTGGCGGCATTCTTGCTGGGCTAGAGGGCCAGTTTACCGATCTTGACGGTTACTTCGGTGCGGCTTTAGAGCGAGGGCCCGCTATTAATAACATGATGTTAGTAGGTCATAACACAGTGCGTTCCCTGGTCATGGGGGGAGAAAAATGTGCGCCAACGGATACTGAAATTGCCTTGATGCAAGAACATGTAAGCCATGCGCTAGCGCAGGGGGCTTGTGGTTTTTCTAGCGGCCTTATTTATCGCCCCGGTCGCTACAGTGAAACGGCGGAGGTCATTGAGCTAGCCAAAATGGCTGCACCGTTTGATGCGCTATACACCACGCATATGCGCAACGAAGGCGACAAGTTGATAGAAGCGGTAGAAGAAAGCCTAGCCATTGCTAAGGCCAGCGATGTGCACCTGCATATCTCCCATCATAAATCTGCGGGCAAACCAAACTGGGGCAAAGTTAAGGCCTCGTTAGCTCGCGTGGATGTGGCCTTGTCTCAAGGGCAGCGCGTAACCTTAGACGTATACCCCTACACCGCAGGTAGTGGTCGTATGATTGAGTACTTTGATTTGCAGCGAGTGAATGAAGATTTTGCGTCGGTGGTGCGTATTGCCAGCTGTAAAGCATTTCGGCAATACGAAGGCCGCATGTTGATCGACATAGCAAAAGAGGAAGCAATCAGTTTAACCGAGTTGGTGAAAAAGATTTTGACCGCGCCTAACGGTGATCGCACGCTTTGTATTCATTTCATTATCGACGAGAACGATGTGGAAACTAACCTCGCTCATGCAGACATGATGGTAGGCAGTGACGGTATTCCAGATCTTCGTGGTAAACCTCACCCAAGGTTGTTTGGTACATTCCCAAGGGTGTTAGGTCACTATGTGCGTGAACGCGGGGTGCTCAGTTTGCCTGAGGCTGTGAGACGTATGACCTCATTATCTGCCCGCACATTCGGTATGTTAGAGCGAGGTGAGATTAAATCGGGTTATCACGCAGATTTGGTTTTGTTTCAACCGGACACTGTAATTGATAGAGCGACTTATGATGAACCTATGGAAGCGCCAGCCGGCATCGACATGGTGGTAGTGAATGGTCAGATTGCGCTAGAAGGAGATCAACACAGCGGTGTGGGTGCGGGGCAAATGCTGCGCTATCGACGCGGTGCATTTGCTTAACCCAATTTTTGAAATGGTTTTTGCAATAGTTTTTGCAATAGTTTTGTAATAGTTTGGCAACGACCGGGCCGGCGTGTGTAAGATTCAAAAGCGTCGGCTTTAAAGCCTCTAAGACCTCAGTCGCGCTTGCGTTGATGCCCAGTGTACTTGCCGGTGGAGAAACGTAAGGCAATGTGCAGATTTCAACTGTGTGTTGTCGGGTTTTTATTATCTAACAAATCAAATACACCTTCCTCGCGGAGCACGCGCATACCTAAACGTTGGCTGGAAACGCCGGAGCGTAGAAGGTAGTCGAAGCGCAGCTTGCCTTCACTTTCGTCTGCTTCAAAATATCGACAATCTATTTGCTGGGTCACCGTTATCTCATCACTTAACTCAATCAGGTGGGACGAAAACATAAATAGACAATCTTGCTTGGTGGAAAAACGCTCTAAAATTGCACGGGAGGCATCTAGCGCATCCTTAACGTTAGTGCCTTTGAAAGGCTCGTCTAGTAGCGCAATAACTCTATTGCCATCTGCTATCGCTTGGGCAACAGCTTTCGCTCGAAGTGCCTCCGCGCGAAAGTAACTCACACCGTTGTGTAAATCGTCGCTCAATGAAATGGAACTGAACAAATGTTGTGCGGGCGTGAACCTGAAGCGGGTCGCCGGTACCCCCATGCCTAGGTGGGCAAAATACAACGCCGTTGCAATGGCGCGCAGGTAAGTGGTCTTGCCCGCCATGTTGGGTCCCGTCAAAAACAGTACGCGTTGGTTTTGATCTAGGGCCACAGGGTTCGGCACCGGAGAGGGTACGAAAGGATGCGTTAGTCCTTCGGCGTGCACGGCCAAGGGTCCTTCCTGAAGATCTGGTAAGGCAAATCCGTTTTGGCTTGTGACGTCGGCCATTGCGATTAAGGCATCTATCTCAAAAACAAGTTTAAGAATTCGGCTGATGGATACTTTTTCATCTAGGCGAAAAGTTTGGTCCAGTCGGAGGATCTTCCAAAACCAACCGCTAACATCATCGTCCACCAATTTCTTCAAACGCGGCCGGTCTAATATTTCGCGCATCTCATTAATGTAGGGGGCTACTTCACCGGCGGCTGAGGTTAAGGCGGGTTGGTTGACGAAGGCTTTGGCCTTGCGAATGAGGCCATTGGTGACCTGTACGCCAGTGATGATTTTGTAATAGTAGCGGTCGTGGTTGGCGCGGAGCGAAAAGGCACTAAAGCCAAATTCTATTAGATTGCGGTCTGTGATCACCGGCATTACTTCATGCAGATACGCATGGGTTCTATCTATTGCGTAGGCAGATGGCATATTGGCAAAGCACGCGCGCTGCTGCATGACAAAGGCAACCGCAGCTTGGGTGTTTTGTATGCGTACAGCACTCGACCAGGGGGCTTGCATGCGCCGGTACAGTACATCCGCGCCGCCGTCGCTTCGGGTCAGATTGCAAAATTTGCACAGAGAGTTTTCTGTTGCGTTGGAAGCGAAGATTTCCAGATCTTTGAGCGTGTGCTGATCCAGTATCAAAATGTCAGTATCCAAGTGAGCACTCCTTTCTCAAACTGGATGCGCAGGCCAAGCTAATGTTGCGTTTGCTCGTCATATCAGCGCACTCTGTTTCCGGTCTTATGTATACGGCTATTCGCCGCATTGTTATGAGTGCGCGTGACAGTTTAACGTATGAGTTACGATAACGCGCTCGTGCGAATGGGCGGAATATTGGTCAGGTCACAAGCGTATTTGTCGACTTGTATGGGAGATATCACG
>QXZU01000096.1 GCA_009886205.1 K189A clade bacterium
TGAAGCTCAAAGAAATTTCCTACATCCACGCGGAAGGGTATGCCGCAGGCGAGTTAAAACACGGTCCGCTGGCATTAGTAGACGAAAAAATGCCTGTGGTTGCGGTTGCGCCCAATGATGAATTGCTAGAGAAGCTCGAATCGAATTTGCATGAGGTGCGCGCGCGAGGTGGCGAGCTTTTGGTTTTTGCTGAAACCGGCAGCTCTTTTAAGTCTGAACCAGGGGTGAGGATCGTATCTTTGCCCGCAGTAGACACTTTTTTGGCGCCTATCGCCTACACCATCGTACTGCAGTTATTGGCCTACCATGTCGCCGTTCACAAAGGCACCGACGTAGATCAGCCGAGAAACCTCGCTAAATCCGTCACCGTCGAGTAAAGGCGCCATTAACTGAGCGGGCTAAACCTTAGTGGTGTGCCAAAGGTGTCTTGAACAATATGTTTGAATTTTCGCAGCTGCGGTTACCAATTATCCAAGCACCCATGGCAGGTGGTCTTAATACGCCATTGTTAGCCAGTGGCGTGAGTAATGCTGGTGGCGTCGGCAGTTTTGGTTTTGCCTATACTGGCGCTGAAAAAATTGCACAAGATTTGTTCGAGACCAAGGTGCTGACATCGGGTCCGGTAAACGCCAACTTCTTTGTTTTTCAACCGGTGGAATTGCCAAACGAACAGGTTGTTAACGACGCCGTGGCGGCGCTCTCGGACTTTTCTATTGATGGCGGCTACAACTTAAAAGCACCTACTCTGCCGCTCTTTCCTGACATTACTCATCAGCTCGAAGCCGTTTGGGCCCAGCACCCGGCTATGCTTACCTTTCATTTTGGTATCCCAGCCCAAGAGATTATTGAGGCTGCGCACGCCCGGGGCATAAGTGTGGGCATCACGGCAACAAACTTGGAAGAGGGCTTAGCCATCGTAGCATCTGGGGCTGACTTTATAGTCGCTCAGGGGATTGAGGCGGGTGGGCATCGAGGCACGTTTAGCCCCTATGGTAATGACAGCGAATTACCGTTAGAGCAGTTGCTGCGCGATTTGGTCAGTGCAACGCCGTTACCCATTGTGGCTTCCGGTGGCGTAATGACGGGCCAGGACATCAACCGGGTTTTGAGTCTGGGCGCAGTTGCCGCGCAGATGGGTACAGGGTTTTTGTGTTGCGATGAGGCAGGCACGTCAGCAAGTTATCGCAAGATGCTCCTGACTGAGGGGTCGAGGCCCACGCAATTCACTCGTGGTTTTTCAGGGCGTCGCGCCCAAGGCATTAGCAATCGCTTTATGGCCGCTATGGAACACAAACCCACGCTACCATTTCCCATTCAAAATTCGCTGACGGGTCCTATTCGACAAGCAGCGGCTAAAAGCGACGATGTTGAGTTCCAAAGCTTATGGGCCGGGCGTAGTTATGCCAAAACTAGGTCGATGCCGGTGGCAGATTTAATGCAAACGTTAGGTGAGGAAATGAAAGACAGTAAGTAGATGTTCGTGAGTAGAGGTATTTACAACCTGAGGGAGGTCTGTAGGTAGTTTACCAGGAATGTCGCTATTGCTACTGCCGAGTTTGAGGGGGTCAGAACATCCAGCCTAGCCGGTCTGCTGGCCGAACTAAACCTCTCTTAGGGCAATTCGGCGAAAGCCAACTTCAGGTTTCTTTTGTATCGCTTTCCGAGCTGTCGTCTGCATCGTCTTCGTTCAGATCCAAATCTTCTGCATGCTCTTCTTCTTCATCGCTGACCAAAAATTGCAGCGGTCTAATAGGGTGATCTAACTCTAAGTTCGATGTGATCTCGTCGGTAATTGTGGTCGCTAATTCTATGGCCCGATCTTTGGTCACCAGCTCTTGCTGATATTTTGAGCCCAAGGCAAAAATTTGGTTGGTATAACTCTGAGGCAAATACACCCAGACCTTACCGCCCATGGTCCTAACCTCTTTATACGCGCTGGTAGAGGGCTGAGGTGGATTAGGTCGACCTTGGCTCTTGGCTAATGTGGCCGCCTCAATATACTCAGTGGTTTTTCTCGCACCTTCGATAAACGTTAAATTAATGAATGCATTGCACCTATTGCCCAGAATAGACTTAGCTCTGCGGGCATCTCCCGCGTTTTGTGCCGGATTCATGCCGTTGTCATAAAAGGCCTTAGCCTTTTGTTGCTCACGGGAATCCTTCATACCTTTGAATAGGCCCATTTCTTGGATGCTCTAATTTTTAGTTGCTAAGCAGAATTGTACAGTATAACAACAACTTGACGCATAAAGTTAGTGTTGAATAGCTAGGTAACTTTGCCTGTACACCCACTTTGACACGCGTGTTAACTCATCAATCCGCGAAGCTTTTTTGCAGTTTCCGAAATAATCTGACTAACCCGTGATTCGCTTACATTCAAAATAGCGCCAATCTCTTTGAGGTTCATTTCCTCTTGGTAGTACAGTGCTAACACCATCTTTGCGCGTTCAGGGAGTTGTTCTACAGAGTCTGCCAAATTTTTGATCATCTGCTCTTTTTCTAAGCTTTCATCAGGCCCGTCTTCTACCTGACTGAATTCTTCAAATTGGTTGGGTGTCGCATCGCTACTGACGATGTCTACACCCTCCGCAATAATTCGTTCTTTCTCGTAGGTTGCTACGTCCTTATTGAGAAATTTAGCAACCTCTCCACTCTTTGGTGGCCGACCAAATTCCCTACTCAAAGAGGTTATGGCGTGGTCTTGCTCGCGTTTAATGGTTATGGCGGACCTAGTGGAGTAGGAAATACGCCTCACCTCATCAAGCATTGCCCCTCTGATTCTAGTTTTTGCGAAAAGCTCAAACTCAATGCCTCTAGAAGGCTCAAAGGATTTTTGTGCATGAATTAAGCCCTCCATGCCGGCCTGAATGAGGTCATCGGTGGCGATGCTAGAAGGCAAACGCGTGCGCAAGTGGTAAGCAATTCGCTTCACCAAAGTATAGTGCTGGCCTATAGAGATGCCGGTATCTGCTTGTTGCTCTGAATATGCGTCAATATCAGACATAGGGCGAAGCCAGTTAGTTAACCTTTTCCGCTGAGTTTGCAGAGAATTTCGAAGACCCTAGCAACTCAATGAGAGATTTAGCAAAGCCTTTGAAATTTGCCGCTGCTCGGCTACTTGGGTGATCGTTAAGAAGATTCTCTCGTCGTCTAATAATTTGCGACAGTAAATCATCTTCAACAACAGAATATAAATAGTTAACAGGCTCTTCAAGAAACTGCATGCAAACACGGTTCATTTTATTGAAAAGGTTACTGCCGGTGTCTTGAGAAGCAACCTTGTTGGGAATAACAAAGAGGGTTTCTAGCCGATCTTTGCGGCTTTCCAGCTTGATCAGCCCGTAGGCATCTGCAATAGAAGCAGGCTCGTCCTGCAAAATCACCAATCTAGCGTGGCAGGCGTCTAAAAAGCTCATGTTGGAACTAGATAAACCCGCAGCCGAATCGATAATCAAAATATCTAAATCAGGGTAGGTATGTAAAATTTGCTCAACTAACGATTTGGCCTGCATAGCCGTTATATTTGCGAGAGATTCGTTGCCTGATGCGCCCGGTATAAGGAGAAGGCCATCGTCATTGGTGACGCTGACCTCTTCGACGGTTTTTTCGCCATTAAACACATGGCTAACGTTAAATGGTGCGTTAATACCCAAAATGATTTGTGAGTTGGCTAAACCAAGGTCTGCGTCCAGCAATGCAACTTTGCGGTTTTCTTTGCAAAGTGCCAATGCCAAATTTACAGCGATGGTCGTTTTGCCAACCCCGCCCTTGCCGCTGGCAATGCCAATTACTGATGTTGTGTTCACGGCTTCAGACATCTTGTTTGCAAAGGCCCGGATTAATTATTGTGGCGACTGGTATTTTGTTCATCTTATTAATCGCTTTGTTCCTGGTTCCATTCACTCGGCGCACACCCTGTGACGCAATCAACCTGAGCGCCCACCACTTCTAAAGCGCTAATCAGCGATTCGAAATCTGGGGCTAAATCCAGTCGAGTTAGAACTATAGAGGATACTAGCCAAGGCGCGCGCTGTCTCAAATTTTCGAGTATTAGCAGCGAGTTATCTGCGGGGAAACAAACGTGGGGTGTTAAGGAATTTTGGCTGATCAAACTAAACAATGCTTCATCATCATTAAGCTGTTCAGAATGGCTGTCGATGAAAATATTGTGGGTTGGCCCATAGGTTTGCAAAAGTTTTGCCAAAGCCACCTCATCGGCCGCGTGGAAGTAAGCGATGTTGAGTTTCTGCGCATGCCGGCTAAGTGTTGGCCAGTATTCGCCTTGTGCTTGTGGAGATCCCGGTTGCGCGAGTGTAATCAGTGCATTGGGTCTGTTTGGTGTATCCGCCGCTGTAGCAGCAGCGACCAAGTTATCTACAATTTGCATAATGCAGGTGGTTTTACCGCTGCCGGGTAAGCCAAGGAAAAGGTGCGCACCCTGCCAGTCTTGTTGTTGGCCTGGGCAAAGCTTATTTAGCCGTTGAATTTGCTCTAGCACATTCTGAAATTGGTCTTCACCACGCTTTTGAATCAATCTGTTAAATGAAGAAATGGCAGCCCTAGCCCTGTCGATAGGCACATTGGCAGTTGATTGATGTTGAAGCGTTTCGCGTAAGTCTGAAAACTCCGATTGAATGGTCTTCATCAGCTGACGCATTTCACTCATAGACGCTTCGGACTCGCGGCTAGACGAAGACACTGGGGCTGAAGTTGGGGCGGATGCAGGAGCTTGCGGGCTAAGTTCCACTTTGTTTTCGCTGGCTTGTGGCTGGCTTGTTGAACCGCGCAGCGCGTTGCCTAATTGATTAGAAAAACTGTCTTTATCCGCAGGCGCAAAGCGGCCAGAGCTCGGTGCAAAAGGACTGTCTGCAGCGTTATCCGCAGTATGCCCAGCAGCAGGTTCGCTGACATCAGATTTTGCTACAGCCTTGGACAGCATATTCACTACAGCCGCTGCAGAACTAGGCTCTGGCGTTTCCTCAGGGGCAATCTCCACCGCGCAAATCATCTCGGTCTTGTTGCCGATACGGTTTGTGCTAATGATTAAAGCTTCTTCCCCACAACTGGCTCTCACCTGCTCCATTGCAGATTTAGTGTCGGCGGCTACAAATCGTTTTAGTTCCATAATTTACTCTCGCAAGGATTACTCTTGCTCAATCTCTCGTCGGTTAACTTCAATAGATGAGACCACGCGAATGGGCTGATCATCAGGGATTTCGGTATAGCAAAGTACTGTCAGGTCTTTAGAAGATCTTCGCAGCAGGCGAGCTAGCCAAGGTCTAAGCAGTGGGGATACCACCAGTACCGCAGGTAACTCTTGTTGTTCTAACTCTTCAATGGTGTCTCGAACAGACTTGAAGAAGCTCTCTGCCAAAGACGGTTCTAGGGCAATCTCGTCGTAGCTGTTCGCACGGCTGACCAAGTCACTCATTAACTGTTCTAGCTCTGGATCAAGGGTCATCACGGCCAGCTCTTCGTCAGATTCAATGATCTCTTGGACTATGAGGCGACCAAGCTTTGGCCGAACCAGGGCTGCAAGTTGGTTAGCGTCTTGTGTGCGGCCACTTTCTTCAGCCAATGTCTCAAGGATGGTGCGCATATCACGTAGTGGCACACGCTCACGTAGAAGATTTTGCAGAACTCGAACAACGGTACCCAAAGAAAGTTTCTCAGGAATAAAGTCTTCAATAAGCTTGGGCGACGTCTCAGCAATTTTGTCGATAAGCTGCTGGCTTACGTCGTAAGTCATCAATTCGTCAGCATTGTTCTTAATCACGGCATTAAGGTGCGTGGCAATGACTGTGCTTGAATCTACAACGGTATAACCAACTGCTTGAGCATATTCGCGCTCAGAGGATTCAATCCATACCGCGTCCAAGCCAAATGCTGGATCTTTGCCGGCTTGGCCCTGTATTTCACTCAAAACATTGCCGGGATTAATGGCCATTTCCTTACCTACAGCAATGGTACCCATGCCGCGTACCGAGCCATTCAATACAATATGATATGAATCAGGTGCGTTATCTAAGTTGTCGCGGATTCTGATGGAAGGCAGTAGAAAGCCCATTTCAGCAGACAACTTTTTACGGATGCCTTTAAGGCGGTTTAACAGTCGGCCCCCCGTGTCAGAGTCCACCATAGGGATCAGGCCATAGCCCAGTTCTAAGCTGATGACATCCACTTGGCCGGCGTCATCCCAATCAAGCTCAAGCAAGTTAGGATCAGCTGGCGCTGCATTGGCATCTGGCCCGTCCAGCGTGGTTTCTGGAAATTCTAGGGCCAATTTTTCTTGTTTGGTAATATAGAAGCCCAGCCCCAATGCCGCCGCGCCCAAAGATAGGAACACCAAATTTGGCATGCCGGGAATAACGCCCATAAATGTCAAAATGCCGCCAGCAATAAAGAAGGCTAGTGGATTGGCCAGCTGCTTACCGGCCTGTTCTGGTGAAGATTCAGAGGTGGCTACTCGAGTAACGATGATCGCTGTTGCGAGCGAGAGAATAATGGCGGGTAGCTGTGCAACTAGGCCGTCACCAATGGTCAGCAAAACGTAATTCTTACCCGCTTCAGCTAGCGTTAAATCATACTGTAATAAACCAATACCGAGGCCGCCCACCAAGTTAATGATAAGAATCAATAAGCCAGCAATTGCGTCGCCTCGAACGAACTTAGATGCACCGTCCATTGAACCGAAAAAGTCCGATTCTTGAGAAACTTCCATACGTCGCTGCTTCGCCTCAGCCTGATCAATAACGCCGGCATTCAGGTCCGCGTCAATGGCCATTTGCTTGCCCGGTAGGGCGTCTAATGTGAAGCGAGCGATTACTTCAGATACACGCCCTGCACCCTTTGTGATGACGATAAAGTTAATAATCATCAGAATTGCGAAGACAATAAAACCAACAACGTAGTTGCCACCAATAACGAATTCGCCAAATGCTGCAATCACTTGTCCAGCTGCGTCGCCGCCCTGGTGTCCTTCTAAAAGAACCACCCGCGTAGATGCAACATTCAGCCCCAAGCGCAGCATGGTCGCGAACAAAATGATGGTTGGAAAAGAAGAGAATTCCAGCGTGGAAGAGGTATTTAGCGCAACCATAATGATCAATAGCGCCAAAAGAATATTCAGAGTGAAAAAGATATCCAGCATGAACGGCGGTAAGGGTAAGATCAGCATGGTCAAGATCCACACAATCACCACAGGCATAGCCAATGACTGCCATGGAATGTCTAGTGACAACTGTCGAAGATCTGACAATGTAAAAGAGCTAGATGCCATTTCGTTAAAAAACCCTGTTTGCTGCTACAAATATTGACGAAAAATATCGATTTTTCGCAAAAATACGCGGATGCACTGCGTCCACACGCTTGAAATGCAGGAACCGTGCCTATTACTGAAAAATCGCTAACTTTGCTGAATTTATTCAAGAAATTTGCTTTTGGGCCGACTGAAGTTACATAAGAAAATTAACTTAGAGTTCACCATGTATTTACAAAGTTCAGGCAAAGCCAATTCTATGTCGCTAAAAAAGCAGTTTTGCCAGTGGGTATTTACACTTGCCTTGGCATTGCTATTTGTTGGCTGTGCCAGCCAAGGGCGCAATCAAGACACTTATGGTATGACCCAGGGACAGGGTATTGTTGCCACGGGTTATGCGGTGATCTCCTCTCAACACGGCGACACACCAGCGCAGAAAAGGCTTATGGCCATCAAAGCTTCCAAGTTAGACGCTTACCGTGCGCTAACTGAGCAAGTTTACGGCCAGTATGTAAACGCAACGGGTACCATGGTCGATATGTCGATTACTCAAGACCAAATGCGCAGCAGGGTTGAGGGTGTGATTTATGGCGCCAAATTAGTCAGCATTACGCCTATTGGTGGTGAGACCTATGAAACCAAGCTTTCTTTAGGTCAGGAGACCATCAACGAGTTGGTGCGTAATTATCTACAAGTATCGAAAGTCGATAGAAGCTCTACTAGCCCCGGCAGGTAGGGGAGGCTAGGGGTCGCTAAAGTGAGCGCAAAAGCGATGCATATGTGGACAAAGTGCAATGCCAAGGTGGCGATGCTATGTGTTATGGGTTTTGCTTTGAACCTGTTTGGCGCTACTACGGTGGCCGAAACCGCCTTAACATCTAATGCGACAGATATTGATTCACTGGCATCGCTGAATCAAATTGACAGCGACGAGCAGTTGGCCATTCTCAAGCAATCTGTCCTGGACTATGCAATGGAGCGTAATGCCAGCGTAGCGGCGGCCAGCTGGACCGACAATGACGGCGCGTTAAAAGAAGAAGTAATGATGTTCAGCAACCTTCAGTTAGAGAAGTTGCGACCTCAGCCCTACATCAACCGCTTTGGTCTCAAAGGCACGCGGTTAGTAGAGAGCGATTCCGCAGGCTTAACAGGCGACGAGCAAAGTTGCTCCCGTCCCGGAGCAAGAAGACAGCGGTTAAAGTTAATGCTGCAATTGGATCAGATTGAGGACGTCAGTGTGCTGAACCTCATGAGCGACAGTGCCAGATTAATCAAACAAGACTTTATGCAAGCCGCCCGCTTTGGCGCCTTGCAGGACACAACGATAATTGAGCCTGAGGTTGTGGGCACATCTGCAGGTGCAGATTATCTGCAATATATGGTCTTGGCCGAACAGGTTACTTCGGATCTTGAAGTGATCATTCGTATCTCCGGTCGGCCTGAAGCCAAAATGCTAGATCGGTTTTGGGTGACCAAATCATCCAGGGGGCCCATACGTTTGGACATTGAGATCATTGCTCAATCCAGCCTTGGCGTTCAATTCAGCCAAACCGGTTCAATTCTAGTCAAATCAGATGCGGGCGATAAAAAGGCTCAAAAGGCTTGGCTTACGTTGTCCAAATCTGCGGTAACAGATCTAGCCCAATGGTCTTCTCAAGCGATAGAGGCCCTTGGCGCGAGTATCCGCTGTGATACTGGTTCCGCGATCGTTGTTGCCCACAGGCCTGATGGTGGTTTGCTTATGGCTGGACGAGACGTTGGCCTTTTTTATGGGCAAAAGTTTCTCATTATGCCCAGCAGTGCGTTGGCCCAAAGGCAAGGTTTAGAGCGTGCACTGAGTGCAATTGGCCTTGCCCAAATTACCCAGCTGAATAATCATACGGCGAGTATTGAAGTTTATGCCGGCCCTGAACCCCGTTCGTATAGCAACATGATTGCTATCCCGTTGGCGGCGTTAGCGCCGTGAATGGTCTTATTAGAAGAAAGTCGATGTTAAAAAGAAAAACAGGAATTTGTATGGCTACTGGACCAATATTTATATCAACGTCTATCTCGATGGGGCTAGCGAAGTTGGTCTCAATATCTATGCGTAACGTATTAGGTATGTTTGCCGTACTGGTTGTTTTATCCGGCTGTGCAGCTGTAGAGCCAGAACCTGAACTTGCCTTAGCCAACGGCGAAGACGCAGTGGAAGAAATTGATGTTGCCGAACTAGACGCGGCTCTAGCCCGACTAATTAAGGATTTAGAGGCTGCAATAGAAGCAACGAGAGTTGCAGATAAAAACACCAAAGATGCCGTGCTTGCCGAAGACGGTACGTACCTAGTTAAGCCCGGTGACTATCTAGACAAAATCATTAAGCAGACAGCCGGCAATTCAAGCATCCGCCCGTCTATTTTACGCCGGGCATTTGTACGGGCTAACCCAAGCGCGTTCAAACGTTCCAATCCCAATTGGATGTTGGCTAATAAGCGTCTCAAAGTGCCGGATGTAGACGATATTAAGAAAGTCATTTTTAAGGACATAGATCCGAACAAAGCCAAGGCGCGCGGCATCGATCCATACGAGGGTTGGATCCAATATCCTTAAGGCCCCATTTTGCTTAACTATGCGCCCGTAACCACAACGCCGGCTCCGGCGACTGTTGCCACCGCACTGACGGTGACCCAAGTGCGTATTCCGCCTACTCAAGCACGCCTGTTGAACCTCCAGCCTGGTCAGGTGGTACAAGGCCAAGTTGTTATTAATGAAGGTCTGCGCGCGTTGCACGTTAAACAGCAGCAACTGCCGCTGCCTTCAAGAGCAACATTGCCGAACGCTGTCACTGCGCCTAACCAACCCCTAACCTTTCAGGTCAAAGTAGTCGACGGCCAGCAAGTGCTCACGCTTGTGCAGCCCACGCCCCAGGTTAACACTGCGAAATCTGTTACTCCTCGCGCTCTACCGTCAACGAGCCCAATACCCGCTGTGCCGCAAGCGCCCGCAACATCTCAAGCGCCTCAAACGATTCAAATCACCCAACAACAGGCGCGCAGCTTAGGCTTAGTTGTGGGTCAACCTATTCAAGCCAAGGTAGCACAAACAGTAAGCACGACTACGTTAACGGTAGATAACAAATCAATTACGCTGCCACATCGAATAGGCACGCCGGGACAAACTATTGCGCTCACAGTTGGGTTGCAGCGTGGTCAATACACGTTAACCACCGCCACCGCCACCGCCAGCACTGCGGCTGCAACCCTGCCGGCAGCAAATTCAGGCCGTCGGACGAACCAAACTTTAGCTGGGACTAATAACGCCTCCACTTTAGATAATTTGGCGAAGTTCGAAAACAAACAGATCGCTCGACTCAATCAAACGCAAATGAATCAATTGGGTTTGCGTGTAGGCCAACCACTAACCGCAGTGATTAGTCACAGCTCTACGGGCAGTGAGTTGAAGCTACCCAATGGCACGCTGCCTTTGCCGATGGTTGCTAAATATACTCAAGCGTCAGTGGCACTGACACTGGTCAGCCAGCACAGTGAGGTGGGCGGCAAAAGTATAGTAAGGCACTTCTTAGTTGCCGCAGCGCCTAATGCAGCACCTACTGCACCTCTAGCAACTGCGGGGTCAGTGCCGAGCAGCGCCAACGCCGGTGGCAATCAAGCGCCTGCGCAAACTAACGCCACAGTCCAGCCGAGGATTTCCATAAGTGCCGGCCAGGCCCAAGAGTTACTTACCCAACAAGGCCCCAATATACAGGGGCGGGTGATCAGCAAAGGTTCAAATACTTTGTTGGAAGTAGGCAACAGGCAGTTTAATTTGCCTAAAGGTTTTACCCTATCCCAACTACCAACAGCCATGGTGGTGGATCGGCAGGGTAGTAATTACATATTGAAGCAAACCCAATCAGCCGGGTTTGTCGCAAACAATCTCAGTGGAGGCGTCAAAATGTTGACCGCAGAACCCATGAATATGTCCATGCGACCTAACATTGTTTATGTGGAGGGTGCCGCAGCGGGTATGCGCATCAACCCTGAACAGGCACGAGTGTTAGGGCTTAGAGAGGGTCAAGTTATCAACGCCGTGGTCGCCCAGCGGCCAGACGGTAACTTGTTGTTAATAGGTAACCAACAACTGGCCATGCCGGCGCGTATGTCGCTAGCCCAAGGGCCAGCTGCTTTTATGGTCAGTGTTGTAAATGGCAACATGGTGCTCAGCCTAGTAGACCCAAACAGCGCGAATAAGCTCAATCAGCGGGCTGATGCAGATGCACGCTTTGGCAGACTCTTGGGCCATGCAGGCGGCATGCATTTGGGCCGCCTTTTTTCTCCCGGTGTTATGCCGCAACTCTTGGGCTCGCCGGCCAGTGGCGACCTAAGCCAGGTGCTGCGCGGTTTACTCATGAACTCGCGGGAAATTAACAGTGCCAGCATCCGCCGCTCGCTAGAAAATTTCGGCTTGTTTACTGAAAGTGAGATCCGCCAGACCGGCATGGCACCAGCGAACCAAGGCATTAAATCTGCGCTTATTGGTTTGCGCGCGCTTTTTCAAAGCCGCCAAATGGACACCACCTCAATATCTGGTGCCATAGACGAATTGGAGGCCCGACAGATTGAAAGTTTGGCACAACAGGTTGCGGGTAAAACGTCTTTGTCTTGGGTGATTCCTTTTGCCGATCAATGGCCGGTATATATTCGCTTGAGCCAAGACGAAACGCCGGGAAATGCCGAAAGCAATGTACAAAAAACTTGGTCAGTAGATCTGGAAGCAGGTTTAGATGAGCAAACGGCTATGTCTGCGAATATTAGAGTAGATGCATCGAAACAAATTGAAGTGCGTATTTGGCTGCCCTCGACAGAATTATTTGCTGTGGCCCAGGCCTCCAGAGAGGAACTGGTTAAGCGATTACGCGAGCAGGGCGTTACCTTGGTGACCCTAAATATCTTCCCAACCACAAGAATCCCCATTACCGATGACGTTCCTGAGCAAAGAGTGGGGTTAAATATCGATGCCTAAGTCCAATGATAAAAATAGCTGGAATAACCCAAGGCAGGGCGATAGCGTCTTTATTGACGGTAATCACAGCGAAAAGAAAGCGGTCGCGCTGATGTATGACCAGGTGCGCGCACCGATTATTAAAGCCAAGGGCAAGGGCGCCGTGGCTTGGCAAATTATCGAAATTGCAAAGCAGCATGGTATTCACGTCGCGGAAGATCCGGTGCTTGTGGAGACGTTGTCCTATCTAAAATTAGAGCAAGAGGTGCCTGAAGAGGTATATCAGTCAGTGGCAACAGTGTTGTCCTGGGCCTATTGGCTGAAGGGCCAGGTGCCCCAAACGCTAGAGTAACAGAGCGTTGTTGCGGGTCAGCGCTTGGTGAAGAGAGGCAGTTAAGCCAAGGCGTTTAAGTGAGGGGGTTGTCGAAAAGAGAGGTGTTAGAAAGGGTTGGTTAATAAAGAGGCTGACGCTTGCGCTTCATTTTGCCCATTTTATCGTAGAGGTTGCTTGAGTTGTCGGTACTTCTCTTTGTGAGAGAGGCCAGTACAGTTCTTACAACTTCCAGCTGGCGTTTCAGCAATAGATCGTTGCGAATATGAGCCTCTTTGCATTCACTGATTAAGCTGCGCGCCTCGTCCCATAAAGGCTCATCTAACGCAAGTGACTCCGTCTCGCCTTTAGGCCATGTGCTTTCCAAGTTTTGTAGTAGCTCAACTTTTCTAACTTGCACACTTTCCAGGTGCTCTAAGTTCTTTTCCGATAGGGCAATAAACTCCTCTTCCAATGTGCTCTTTAGAAGGGTGCCTATAGAAATAACGTCAGTGATGACCTCTACGCTGGACATTTAATCAGCTATCTAGATTAGCTTTTCCAGCGCGGCGAAGTTCTCAGCAATACGACGCGCGTCCAGTGGGAATGTCCCAGACTCTATTGCTTTACGCATTTCTTGTACTTTAGCCTCGTCGAAACTTGCGGTTTCGCCGCCGGCACGAATCTCGTTGCTCAGCGTCACTTCAACGCTTGCAGAAGGCTCGCTTGCTCTAGCAACGCTAGTACCCGATTCGCCACCTGTAGGCGTTGTTGCTTGCTTGGCTGCCCTATTCGCGGCAACCGCAGCACTATTTGATGAATTTATACTATCAACCATTTTTCGCTCCTGAATAAGCGTTTAAAACTATCTAAGAAAGCAATCGACCCAAAGCCGGAAAACTTTAGCCATTTTGCCCTGTTTAATCAATTGTTTAGCCAATTTACCTACAATTTTGTAGACAAAGTTTTTGCTCTGCTTGCACCTGTCACAATCGCCGATATCCTGCGCTGACTCTCGGGGTTGAGCAGTCGCACTTGCTCACCTAAAAAACCATCCTCCAGTGCCACCACTTCTGAGGAAATAGCGTAGCTGAGTCCTTGTGAAAGCAATGCAACTTTTTCGCCGCGTTTGATCAACTTACCTTTGGTCAAATCCCGTCGGCGTAGAATATCGCCTGGGTGTAGTAGCTTACTGGCAGCCAAGTTTGCAATGTTCTCCATGGAGGTAATTGCATCTCGCGGAATATTAACGGCGCGCTCTTCAACGTCAAAGGACTGCTTAGTCAGCAGCGTGCCAGCGGGCAGGGCTTTATTGACTACCAAAACCCTTCTCGGTTGGCGCAAATCTTTGCTTGTGACTATATAGCCTGGGCGCATTCTGCGCGCAGAGAACCATCTTGATGAGGTATCCAGTTTCGCTATGGCCCCCTGAGGTGTTCGGTGTGGTGGCAACTGGCGAACGGTAAAATCTTTAGCGGAAACGCTTTTGCCTGCCTCAATTATCGCAATAGGGGTTAAAACGTCGACCAAGGCCGCCTCTATGACGACCTGCTCTGTGGCTTTAGCTCTTATAAAGCGCGACCAGCCCACTTCAGCACAGGCCACATTAACCATGAATGCCGACTTAGGCTCCGTTGCAGACACGTTGCTGGAAAAACTGAAGGTTTGGCAGCTGGGCACTTGTAAGCGCCGATCTTGAGTCGCGAATGTATAAGCACCCTTTTGCCCAAATTGCGCTTCAGACCATCTATTTATTTGTACATCCAGACGCTTTACTGCGCTGGACTGAGCGGTGGTGTTCGCTAAAACGCTAGGGGACAGAACTAAACCCATTAAACCGATCAGGCTCACGAAACCCAAGAAAGCCAGAGTCATTGCTGGAATAGAAAGCAACAGAAAACCGCCAACCCGACCAGGCAGTCGCATGACGCTCGGCTTTGTTCTTCGTTTTCTATTCAGCGCTGTACTGGGCGCTCTAGTGGGCCTTGTACTGGGGGAAGTACTGGGCGTAGTACTCAGCTTCCCAGTCAGCTTCGCATTCAGTGTTGTTTGCACGTTAATCATTGTTACCAATTATCTATTCTGACTGCTTTCAGTCTTGTGAACATTCTTTGTCAACATAAGTATGCAATGAAGATGCCACCCTTCAAATTAATTGCGGAAAATAGTCAACGCGCTGTTCAGCAAATGGCGCGGCCTCCTCAAAGCTGTGTCCCTGCTTGCTGTGACAGCTGTTTTAACCGCTATCTCAAAATATAATTTTTGAACCCGCACCAGTAAACCCATTTCTTTATACAGGGCATTTTTCTGGCGTGGGTGAAGGCGTCGATTTTTCCACGCTGACTGCCTGACGGAAATTTGACAGTCGGCAAATTTCGTCCGAATGCGGACAGAAATCTCCGGTGAAAAATGGCCGCTTTTGCGGAAAAGCCCGTAAAACAGGGGGAAAACACTAGGTTCTAAGAAAAAAACAAAGTTGGCACAGCAATTGCTTTGTCAGAGGTGTGACGAAAGATGACGAAGTTATTTCTCATCTTATAAGTCGAACGGAAATTATAAAACTTTAGGAAAGAATGAATTTTCTTTTTAGCTGGGACGAAAAAGTTAGATGAATATTTTAGATAACGTTTTTGGTGTGCATGAAACCGCAATTGGGGTGCGTCAACGTCGCCTTAGCCTTTTGGGCGAAAACATTGCGAATGCAGATACTCCTAACTACAAAGCAAAGGATCTTGATTTTAAAGCTTTGATCAATAACGAACGTTCGATGTCGACGCGGCGCACTCACGAGTCGCATATAGACCACTTAGGTGGTGCTAGAAACGGTTTGGTCTATCGCGTACCAAACAACCCTGCTGCTGACGGTAACACCGTTGAATTGAACTATCAGCAAGCACAGTTTGGTAAGGAATCAGCGCGATATACGGCAACTCTCCAATTTCTTGAAAACAGAATTGGTGGAATTAAACGAGCGCTTCGCGGCGAATAAAAAATATTAGAAACGAGTAGGTTAAGAAAATGTCATTACTAATCAACACAAATGTAGCGTCTTTAACGGCACAACGAGCTATCGCAGGCTCGCAAAATGAGCTGACCACTGCAATGGAGCGGCTCTCTACTGGATCAAAGATCAACAGCGCATCAGACGACGCTGCTGGCTTAGCGATGTCTCAACGAATGACCGCGCAGATCCAAGGCCTAAATATGGCCATTAAGAATTCTAATGATGGCATCGCCATGACCAAGTCGATCGAAGGCGCAATCGCAGAAGTCTCTGACATGCTTCAGCGAATGCGAGAGCTCTCGATTCAGGCGGCCAACGGCACCAACAGTGCCTCTGACAGAA
>QXZU01000097.1 GCA_009886205.1 K189A clade bacterium
CTGCTGGGTAGTATCGGTGCGGGCATTACCGTAGGTTTCAGTCGTGGCGGCATAATCTTGGCATTATTGGTGCTGCCGCTGTTTTTGCCGGTACTTATTTTTGGCACAGATATAGTCAACGCTGCCGGTGCCGGATTAAACTATACCTCTCAGGCCTATTGGCTGGCCTTAATTACCCTGGCGGCGCTTATAGTGTCGCCGTTTGCGGCGTTAGCTGGTTTAAAAATCAGCGTTGAGATGCAGTAATTGTCTGTTTTCAAATCTCTCAAATTTATTTGTTTAACCCTTATCAATCAGAGGCAGTGTTAGCGTGAAGCTAAACCAGAAGCTCAAAGAGTATTGGCACAAATTAGGTTCGCCTCGGTGGTTTTATCAAATCACCACAAACTGGGTGACTTTCTTTGGCGCTAGCGCATTGTTGTTGCTGGTCACCGGGCTTGTCTGGGCACTCGCCTTTGCACCGGCAGATTATCAGCAGGGTAATAGTTTCAGAATCATGTACGTCCATGTGCCAGCGGCTATGGTCGCTCAAAGCTTATACATTGGCATGGGTGTCGCCGGTTTTATTGGCCTGGTTTGGCGCATGAAATTGACAGATGTGGCCATTGGCGCTTGTCTTCCGTTAGGGATGGTTTTAACCGCGTTAGCGCTATTCACCGGCGGTGTGTGGGGTAAGCCCACTTGGGGCAGTTGGTGGGAGTGGGACGGCCGCACAGTTTCTACGCTGGTGCTGTTGTTTCTCTACATTGGTATTTATGCGCTCCGTGAGGCCATTCCTGACCAAAATTTACGCGCTCGGGCCAGTGCGTTGGTCAGCTTGGTAGGCACGGTGAATATTCCCATCATCAAATACTCTGTTGAGTGGTGGAATACTTTGCACCAATCAGCATCTTTCTCATTAACGGAAAAGCCCGCTATGCCGGTGGAAATGTGGCTGCCGCTACTGATTATGGTGCTAGGGTTTTACTGCTTTGCTGGGCACCAAGTATTGTCGCGTATGCGCCTTGAGGTGCTGACTCGCGAGTCCTCTAGCCGCTGGGTTGCCGAGCTAATGCAAGGCAGGGGCATGTTAGCCAACCCGGCCAAAGCGTCCTCAACCGATCATGGAAAAGACTGAAAATGTACTTCGATTCGTTTGCTGAATTTCTGCGCATGGGCAACCACGGACTCTACGTTTGGGTGGCCTATGGGTCTACATTGCTGGTACTGCTGAGCGCATTTTTTATTACTCGAAGTATGTCGCGTAGTGTTGAGGCAAATATTCGTTGGGCCATTTTGAGTCGGCAAGCTGAGCAAGCTTCTGGCGCGCAAACAAAACAGGAGGATGGTAGTGAATCCTAAACGCAAACAACGCCTATATTTAACAGTCTTCCTGCTCATGGTGTCTGCCGGCGTCACCGGATTATTGATTTTGGTCTCCGGTGAAAACATGAATATGTTTTATCCCCCCGCAGATGTTGTGGCCGGCAAGATCCCCCCGGATCAAAAGGTCAGAGCGGGAGGCATGGTGTTAGACGGCAGCGTCCAGCGCAGTGACACTTCCTTAGCGGTAGATTTTCAATTGACTGACCATCAGGGCGCGGTTTTTGCGGTGGCTTATGCCGGTATTTTGCCTGACTTGTTTCGTGAGGGGCAGGGTATTTTGGTTGAAGGCAAGATGGATGCACAAGGGGTTTTCCAAGCAGAAGAGGTGCTGGCAAAGCACGATGAGAATTATATGCCGCCAGAACTGTTAGATATGGATATGCAGGCGGGTTCTCAGTCCAATAAACCGGCGCCATCAATAGATCCCAGAGCGACAAAAGGTGACTCACTTTGATTCCTGAATTAGGGCATTTTAGCTTAGTAATAGCAGGCGCTTTAAGCCTGTTTGCAGCAGTAATAGGCCTCTCTAACACCCGGAATACGCTACTGCAACGCAGTGTTGTGTCTATGACTGTGGGGCAATTTGCACTCACTCTGCTGTCATTTAGTGCATTGGTGTATGCCTTTGCGACCGACGATTTTTCTGTTGCCTATGTCGCCAATAATTCCAACTCGTTAATGCCCTGGTACTACAAAGTCAGCGCCACTTGGGGCGGTCATGAAGGCTCGTTCTTGCTTTGGATTCTGATTATGAGCGGGTGGATGCTGGCCCTCACCCTGCGTGGGCAGCAATATCCAGCGAGCTTCTTCACCAAAGTACTGGGCATTATGGCGCTGCTCAATTTAGGCTTCATTTGCTTCTCGCTGTTCACCAGTAACCCGTTTATTCGCCTAATCCCTATGACCCCAGCAGATGGCGCTGATCTGAATCCGTTGCTGCAAGATTTCGGCTTGATTGTGCACCCACCGCTTTTGTATATGGGCTATGTTGGCTTAGCTGTGCCGTTTGCTTTCGCTGTGGCTGGGCTGCTAGAGGGGCAAGTGGACTCTGCGTGGGCGCGTTGGTCGCGCACTTGGACGAATATGGCATGGGCTTTTTTGACCGCCGGCATTACCTTAGGTAGTTGGTGGGCTTATTACGAATTAGGTTGGGGCGGCTGGTGGTTTTGGGATCCAGTGGAAAACGCTTCCTTTATGCCTTGGCTTGCGGCCACTGCTTTAGTGCATTCGCTTTCAGTGACGGAAAAGCGCGGTACCTTTAAAAGCTGGACCTTGCTGCTGGCGATTACTGGGTTCTCATTTTCCTTACTCGGCGCATTTATTGTGCGGTCAGGTGTTTTGACCTCAGTGCATTCTTTTGCGGTTGATCCCGAGCGCGGCATGTACATCTTGATATTTTTAGCCTTAGTGGTGGGTGGCTCGCTGACCTTGTATGCGCTCCGTGCGGGTCAAAATTCTACCCAAGTGGCGTACAACTTTTTGAGTCGCGAATTCTTTATGCTCATTAACAATTTGATCTTGATTGTGAGCTTAGCCGTTGTCCTTTGGGGCACCATGGCACCCATTGGGTATGAGGCGATCACTGGTGGTCGCATTTCTATCGGTACACCCTTTTTCAATAAGTTCTTTGTTCCCTTGGGTTTGTTGTTAGCAATAGCGCTGGCCATTTTGCCCCTATTGAACTGGAAGCGAACCAAAATTGAGGCACTGCGCCCAGCTGCAACTAGTTTGCTTGTAGCTGCTGTATTTACGGTGCTTATTTGGTTTGTACTAGACCCAACCTCGGTGGTTGTTGCCTCAGCCGTTGGTTTAGGTGCGTGGGTAGTGCTCAGTCATAGCGCTGATCTATTTAAGCGGTTACGTAAGGGTACGACATTGCCAATGGCCTACGTAGGTATGACGTTAGCTCACCTAGGCTTTTCTGTATGCATTATTGGTATTGCCATTACCGCTACTCAGTCCGAAGAATCTGACGTGCGCATGGCGCCCCAGGATTCAGTGATGTTGGCGAGTCAGCGTGTGACATTTTTAGGCGTGGTAGAGGCCCAAGGGCCAAACTATTCGGCGCAACAAGGTGTTTTTCTGGTTGAGCCAGAGTCTGCTGGCAGCTATGAGTTACGCGCGGAAAAGCGTCGCTATTTTGCCGGTAACAATGTCATGACTGAAGCGGGTATTCAGGCAGGCCTAATGGCAGATACCTATGTATCCCTGGGTGAACCGCTGGCAGACGGTGCTTGGGCAATACGCCTGCACTACAAACCTTTAGTACGTTGGGTCTGGTTAGGTGCATTGCTGATGGCGTTGGGCGGTGTTGTGGCGATTTTTGATCGCAGATATAAAAGCTTGCGCGTGCGTGAGCGCAAAACCCCGACTAATGCTGCAACTGAAGCTGCGACCAAAGCAGCCGCGGCGCAGGCTCAGGTATGAGTCGCGCCAGTCTGTTTGTGCCTTTGGGTATATTTATTTCCATTTTGGCGCTTGGCTACGTTGGCTTCAGTCTAGACGCGCGAAACCAACTGCCCTCAGCGCTGCTGGGTAAGCCCTTCCCAGAATTTTCCGCGACCTCACTGTTACGACCCGACGTTAAAATTACAAAAGCTGAGTTGCTGGGGCGGCCGGTACTGGTCAACGTGTGGGCGACATGGTGTCCTACCTGTAAGAGTGAGCACGAACAGCTGATGCGCATTGCAGCCACAACCGATGTGCTGATGGTGGGGGTAGATTACAAAGACACGCCCGAACGTGCGATACAGTGGTTAGAGCAGTACGGTAACCCGTATGACTATGTCCTTGATGACCGTGACGGTTCACTGGGTATCGAGTTGGGTGTATACGGTGCCCCGGAAACTTTTTTACTCAACGCATCTGGGGAAGTAGTTTATAAACGCGTAGGCGATATAAACGTGCGCATCTGGGAAAACGAATTACTGCCCAGATTTCAGGCGTTGGAGATTGCAATGCGTGGGCAATCCGGTGCAGGGCGCTGATGATCATTTCTTCTCGAATGTTTTGCGCTAGATCTGGTGCGGTATTTTTTGCATGTATGTTTAGTTTGCTCATGTTGGGCAGCGCAATGACCCATGCTGAGTCTCAGATTGATATCTACCCCTTCGCAGATGAAGCTGAAGAGCGGCGTTACAAGGGTCTGATAGAAGAGTTTCGCTGCCCCAAATGCCTGAACACTAACCTAGCAGGGAGCGATGCACCCATTGCTAAAGATCTGCGGGGTACGGTTTATCGTTTGCAGGTAGAAGAGGGCTACTCCGACCAGCAAATTCGCGATTACTTGCGAGCGCGTTATGGAGACTTTGTGCTCTACGATCCGCCTTTTTCAGCGCAAACCTGGTACATCTGGTTGACCCCGGTAGGGCTTGGCATTCTGGCGCTGGCCCTATTAGCAAGGCTGCTTGGTCGTGCTCGTAAGCAGAAGCCGGTGGCACTTTCTGATGCTGATCGCGGGCGGATAGCTGCCTTACTCGAGGAGAAGTAATGTTGGGCTTTGTGATTTTGGCTGCGCTTGGGTTGGCATTTCTGGTGCTACCTATTTTTATGCAGCGGGGTGGACAAGGTTTTGACGCTCGTGGCGATTCTACGAGTCGTTGGTACCGTAGCCGCTTAGCTGAGCTAGAGGACGATGCTGCGGACCCTGAAGTTCGCGAGGAAATAAAAGCCGAGTTGGGCGCCGTACTTTTGGCGGAAATGCCTGCAGACTCTGAGGCGTTGGACACAACGCAGGCCGCGGGGCAATTGGCAAACTCTTATAGCGGTGAAGATGCCCATGCCCTTGGGCGCAAATTTCTGACCATTGCCAGCCTCCTATTAGTGGCTTTATCGACCCTTGTTTATAGCAATTTAGGCGACTATAGATTGCCGGAAATTCGCGGTGCTGAAGCGGTTTTAGAGCTGTCAATGGAGACCAATGAAGCAGATATTTTGAGCTGGCAGGGACGCTTAGAAAATTGGTTGGCGGACAATGCAGACGATGCTAAGAGCTGGTATTTATTGGGTCATAGTCACCTGAAGCAGAGTAACTTTTCTCAGGCTGCGGAAGCGTTTGCCAATACCAATGCGCTGGTAGAGAACGACATCAGCGTTAAGTTTTATTGGCTGCAATCTCGATACATGGCAAATAAAGGCGTACTAGATGCCACCAGCAAAAGTCTTGCCGAGGAAATTCTCAAGGTTGATCCGACTAACGACAGTGTTTTAGAAATTCTGGCCATTGCAGCGATCAGCGAAGGTGAATCAGCCACCGCCATTAGGTTATTGAATCAGTCGCTGTCTGGCCTGCGCGATGCTCGTCGCCAGGTTGCCACCATTCAGGCTATTGGCACGCTTAGGGAGACACTGTCACCGGCGCCGCAAGGTATAAGCGTGGAAGTGTCTGCCTCGGCAGAGGTTGCAGCGCAGGTGGATAAAACTGCCACGATTTTTGTTGTTGCGCGACCTATCGGTGGCGGCATGCCCTACGCAGCAGTACGACGACCTGCGGCACTTATGCCGTTCTCGGTCCGTATCGATGATCTAGTCAGCATGAGCGACACGCGCAAGCTCTCTAGCGCCGAAGATTTTGAGATTATGGTCAGACTCAGTGTTAGTGGTGTTGCCCAAGCCGAGAAAGGTGATTGGGTTTGGCGCTCGCAACCGTTTAGCGGTAACGAGGCATCAATAGGGGTTGTTCAAGCCATATTGGCGCCTGCAACGGGCTCTGATTAAGCAGCAGACCGCTGTTTGCGGCCTCACTCCCCTAGATAGTGGTTTTGGGGTAGAAGAGAGGCACAAAAGTATTACGAAAAGCGGGCAGATCCATTAAGCTTGCAGGCTGGCAGGGGGCCTTCAGTGGTAATAGCTCTACAGGTGTCAAACAGATTTTTTATTCACTCAGTCCGAAAGCAATTTTGGCTCTGTCTACGTAGCTAAGGTTAACGATTCAAATATGAGACTCAAGCAGATCAAACTGGCTGGTTTTAAGTCTTTTGTCGACGCGACAACGGTGGTGTTGCCCGGAAACCGCTGTGCGGTAGTGGGTCCTAATGGCTGCGGTAAATCCAATATCATCGATGCGGTGCGCTGGGTTATGGGTGAAAGCTCTGCTAAGCAGTTGCGTGGCGAGAGCATTACCGATGTGATCTTCAGCGGTTCAAATACCCGCAAGCCAAACTCTGCCGCGAGCATTGAACTACTTTTTGATAACTCAGATGGCCGTATTGGTGGTGAATACGCCGCCTACGCAGACATCGCGATTCGACGCGAAGTCAGCCGCGATGGCCAATCTAATTATCGCCTCAATGGCAGCAAGTGCCGCCGCCGTGATATTCAAGATGTGTTCTTAGGTACCGGTTTTGGTCCTCGCAGTTATTCCATCATTGAACAGGGCATGATTTCTCAGTTGGTGGAAGCCAAGCCTGAGGAATTGCGGGTTTATTTGGAAGAGGCAGCAGGTATTTCCAAATATAAAGAGCGCCGTAAAGAGACAGAAACCCGAATTCGCCATACCCGGGAAAATTTGGAGCGAATTAATGATATTCGCGAAGAGCTGGGTCGACAGTTAGATCGATTGCAGCGCCAGGCCCAAGCAGCGGAACGGTACCGCACGCTTAAAACTGAAGAATCTCTCCTCAACGCTCAACTATATGCATTGCGGCATACAGCGCTCAAAGAGAGTTTGAGTGCTCGGGAAAAGCACATTGTGGAACTTGAGATTGAGCTGGAAAAAGCCATTGCAGAGCAGCGCAAGGTTGAAGCAGAAATTGAGCTGAAGCGGCAAAATTTCTCTAACCAAACCGACAAATTCAACGGTATTCAAGAGCGCTTCTATCAGCTGGGTGAAGAGATTGCGCGCATAGAAGAGACCTTGCAGTTTAATCAGCAAAGGGTGAAACAACTGGAGCTTGATTTAGTCACCGTTAAACAGCGACAAGTTGAGGCAAATCAACAAGTTGCGACGGATGAAGGTCAGATCCAATCAATGCAGGCGCGGATTGCGCAGTTGCAGCCCAGAGTTGCCGAGTTATCCGCAGCAGATGCATCGGTGCAGCAAGCACTGAAGGAAGTGGAAGATAAAAACAGCCGCTGGCAGCAGCGCTGGGATACGTTCAACGCCGAAGCTGGCATTAATGATCGTGAAGCCGAGGTGCAAAAGTCTCGCGTTGAGTATCTTGAGCAGTTGATTCAGCGTCTGGATGCGCGCGCTCAAGAACTTTCCAAACTGTCTGCTGATCAACCCCAAGAAGAGGGTGGGCAGTTGGTCGAGCAAATGGCGCTGGAGATCAATGATTTAGAGGGCGAGAGCAAGAGCTTAGATCAGAGAATTTCTGAGTGCCTACAAGGGTTGACGGAAAATCGCGAAGCACTCAGCAGCCGCGAAAAATCACTCGAAACAGCGCGTAATGAGGTTCAGCAGTTGGGGTCGCAATTGGCTAGCCTGCAAGCTGTTCAAGAGGCCGCGTTGGGACAAAATGTCCATGAGGCGGAAGCATGGATTGATGAAAATGGCTTAGCCAGCGCAAGCCGTCTGGGTGAAAATTTAGCCGTTGTTCCCGGTTGGGAAAGGGCCATAGAGACTGTGTTAGGGCGCTTTATGCAGGCGTTGCGTGTAGAGAGTTTGGACGACTACGCAGCCTCACTTGCGCATTTAGAAGAGGGCGATTTGGCGTTGGTTGAAGGGCAAACCTATCACGCAACTGATGCCCGCAACGAAAATCTTGGCCTACCGACAGTCAGTTCTTTATTGCGTTCAGAATCTCTTGCAGCCGGATCGTTATTACATGGTGTGTTTGCTGCAGAATCCGCTGAGGTGGCTTTGGCGGGGCGCAGAAATTTGCGCGAAGGCCAAAGCATTATTACCCGCGAAGGGTTTTGGGTGGGCATTGATTGGATGCGTATTTTGCACGATCAAGACCAAACAGCCGGCATTATTGAACGCGGCCAAGCCTTAGAAACTTTGGCTATGCAGGTTGAAGAGGCGGAGAAGGCTCTGGCTCAACAACAACAGGGTGTGCAAGGTATTCGTGGGCAGTTAGAAGCTTTGGAGGCTCAGCGCGAAGAGTTGCAGAAAGAGTCGAATAATCTGAATCAGAGTCTTAGCGTTCGCCGCACAGATCATGGGGTGACCCAAGCCAAGCTTGAAGAGGCCAAGGTGCGGCATCAGCAACTGATTAAGGAAGGCGAAGAGGTTGCGCTGCAACTGGCTCAAGAGCGTCGTCGTTTAGAAGCCTCGCGCCAAGGTTTGGCTGAGGCGCAGGCCTTGGGTGAATCTCAAGCAGAAGAAAAGAAATTACTTTCCGATGAGCGCGAAACTTTGATGCGCTCCCTACAGTCTAGTCGAGATTTAGCGCGCTCCAGTCGAGAAAAATTTCACGAACTCAATGTGCAATTGGAATCCGTGCAGTCGCAACTCACTGTCAGTATTACTGGCAGAGACAGAATGTTGAGTCAGCAAAGCGAGTTGCAAGAGCGCATGCAGGGTATCAGCGGCGGCATCGAAACTTCCCGCAAACCCATTCCTGAGTTAGAACAAGATTTAAAAACGCGATTAGAAAATAGGGCCAGTGTTGAAGCCGAGTTAGCTACGATTCGGGCGGCCTTAGATGCCATTGAAGAGGAAATCAAACAAAGTGATTCGCAGCGCGGCCAATGGGAAGAGCGTGTTGGCGAACTCCGAAGTAGCTTAGAAGGGCAACGCGTTGAACGCCAAGGTATGGCTGTGCAGGAAGCCAACATATTAGAACAGTTGGGTACCACGGGGCATGCCCTGGCTGAAGTAACCGAGCACATGCCGGAAGAGGCCAATGAACCTGCTTGGGTTGAAGAGTTAGAGCGTATGTCCAGACGTATTCAACGGCTGGGTGCAATTAATCTCGCGGCTATTGAAGAATTCGACCAAGAGTCTGAGCGTAAAAACTATTTGGACGCGCAGGCCGAAGATTTAGAGCAAGCGTTGGATACCTTGCTCGAAGTTATGCAAAAGATTGACCGCGAAACCCGCACCCGCTTTAAAGATACTTTTGAAGCAGTGAATACACGCTTTGGCGAATTGTTTCCTAAAGTCTTTGGTGGTGGGCATGCGTACTTGGAGTTGACAGGGGACGACATGCTGGACACTGGTGTGGCATTAATGGCGCGGCCTCCAGGCAAGCGCAACGCTAGTATTCAGCTTTTGTCCGGTGGTGAAAAAGCCATGACGGCGGTTGCGCTAATTTTTGCCATCTTCCATTTGAACCCAAGCCCAGTGTGTTTGCTGGATGAGGTTGACGCGCCACTTGATGACATGAATGTCACACGCTTTGCGGCGCTCATTAAGGAAATGTCAGAGAGCGTGCAGTTTTTGGTCATCACTCATAACAAGATCACCATGGAAATGGCGGATTATTTAATGGGTGTAACGATGCAGGAACCCGGCGTGTCGCGCTTAGTTTCTGTAGACGTAGAGGCCGCTGCGGCTTTAGCCATAGCTTAAGCCTACAGTTTGCGCTAGCTAGAAAATAGCTGGCGCTGCTCGGAAGTAGTGTTTAGGTAAAGTTTTGAGCGTTTTGAAAAAATAATTGTCATGATGTTTTAGTCGGTTTCGATGACGCCAGTGCGTTATTGAAACTGTCCGATGAGGGTTGAAGGGGTCTAATGTGGATATAAAAGACTTAATTCTTTTGGTTGGCGGATTTTTCTTTGTTGCGGTGGTTGGCCACGGCCTTTGGGTCGCCTGGAAGGCCAAGCAAGACGACATTTCTATGGATATTTCACCCAGTCCGTTAGCGGGCGGAGAAGCTGAAATAAACGATTTGTCCAAGGGCGAATTCCCCAGTGGCGGTGCGCGCATTGCAACGCCTAGCGCAGAAATTGAACCCGTTCTGGATGCAAGTCCGCAGCCTGCTCAAGGCAGTTTGCCGCTCGATGATTTTACCGAGCAGCTAGCCACACAGCCTTCGAAAAATTCTCAAGATGGCGCACAGACTCAAACTCGCCAGCAAAACTCTGCAAGTGACGCCTCTCTTAGGTCGGAGGCAAAACCCGGCGCTAAATCTGGTGGCAAGGCTGATGCAAAGCCGAGGCAGAGCGTAGCGCAAAAAGCGGTCAGCGATGAGAGTGAAAAAAGGCCTGCACCTGCGTCTCCTGACGAATTAATTATTCTTGGCGTTCTGGCGAAGTCTGGTGCTGTGTTTAAAGGGCCTGAGTTGGTGGCAGCGTTGCGCGGTCAAGGGTTGAAATTCGGTAACATGAGTATTTTTCATCGCATTGATTCGGCGACAGATGAGCACCTGTTTAGTGTCGCCAATGCTGTTGAGCCAGGCACATTTGATTTGGCAGATATGGAAGCGTTAGAAACGCCGGGCATTACTTTTTTCTTGCAACTGCCTGTTCCAGGAGACGCATTCGAAACCCTTGAAGATATGTTGTTATCTGCCAGAACAGTGGCCGCGGCCTTAGGGGGGGATGTGAAAGACGATCAAATGAATACGCTGACGGGTCAGACTGTTGAGCACATGCGCCAGCGATTGTCAGATTACGCCCGTCGACGCCTTACTCAGCGCCCGGAGCAATAGTAAACCGGTGAGTGTCAGTGAGGAAATTTTGCAGCAGGCTGAAGCTCTGCGCACCCGCCTTAATCATCACCTTCACCGCTATCATGTGTTAGACGACCCGGAAATTGCCGACGCTGAATACGACGCATTGTTTGATCAGTTACACGCTTTAGAACAAGCCCACCCTGAATTACGCAGCGAAGACTCTCCTACCCAGCGGGTAGGCGCGCCGGCATTGTCTGAGTTTGCCAAAGTGACCCACGTGTTACCGATGTTGTCGCTGGACAAATCGACCTCGGCGCAAGACATAGACGATTGGGTTAAACGTTGCCTTGGGCGGTTGCCTGGTGAAACGCAAATCAGCTACACCTGCGAACCGAAAATAGATGGCGTAGCTGTGGCGCTGACCTACGAAAATGGTGTTCTTGTGCAGGCTGCAACTAGAGGTGATGGGCAGATAGGGGAGAATATTCTTGCCAATGTGCGCACCATAGGCGCCATTCCGTTAACGTTGATTGGCGAGGGTTTCCCTAACAAGTTTGAGGTGCGTGGAGAGATCTATATCGCATTGGATGATTTTGACGCGTTCAATAAGCGCGCCCTTGAAAAGGGCAGTAAACCCCTAATCAACCCGCGCAATGGCGCCGCAGGTAGTTTGCGTCAACTAGATTCAAAGATCACTGCAAGCCGACCCTTAACAATGTTCTGCTACAGCTTAGGGTGGTCCGAAGGCGACTGGGTGCCAGAGAGTCAAATGCAAGTATTAGAGTCGTTGCAAGGCTGGGGTTTCAGAGTAAATCCGTTGGTAGAGGTTGTCACTGACAGCAAAGGTTGCATGGACTACATCGACAATATCTTGGAACAGCGCAGCCGCTTAGGTTATGAGATTGATGGCGTGGTGGTGAAGGTCAACTCGCTAGAACAGCAAAGCATTTTGGGCGCTGTGACGCGCAAGCCGCGCTGGGCAATTGCCTATAAGTATCCGGCAGAAGAGGCCACTACTCAATTACTCAACGTTGAGTTTCAGGTGGGTAGGACTGGTGCGATTACGCCCGTGGCCAGATTGGCGCCGGTATTTGTTGGGGGTGTTACCGTTACAAATGCCACCCTGCATAATATGGATGAGATTGCCCGACTTGGCCTGCATGTGGGTGATCGCGTAATGATTCGCAGGGCAGGAGACGTTATTCCACAGGTTGCTAGCGTGATTTTGAGTCAACGGCCTGGCGACGCTCGTGCCATTGAGCTACCCACCCAATGCCCCTCATGTAACAGCGCAATTGTTCGGTTAGATGACGAGGTGGTGGCGCGCTGTAGTGCGAATAGAAACCACTGCCCCGCACAGCGTAAAGAGTGCTTGCGCCATTTTGCCTCTAGATTGGCCTTCGATGTCGACGGCCTAGGCGACAAAATTATTGAACAGTTGGTGGCTGAAGATTTAGTAAAAAATTCCGCCGACTTATTCAAGTTAGACGCGGCTCAGATCAGTGGGCTTGAACGCATGGGCGAGAAGTCAGCCAAAAATTTGCTTCAAGCGTTAGAAAAATCTAAGCAGACCACTTTCCCAAGGTTTATTTATTCGCTGGGCATACGTGAAGTTGGTGAAGCCACTGCACTGTCTTTGGCCCAACACTTTCGCACTTTGGATGGCCTGCAAGGGGCAACTCATGAAGCGTTAGAAGTGGTGGATGATGTTGGCCCAGTTGTCGCGGATTCTTTGTATCACTACTTTCAGGATGAAGAGAATCTGGCCGTTATTGAGCAGCTGGTAGCGCTCGGTGTGCAGTGGCCTGAGATGCCAGTTGTTGATGCACAAGCACTGCCGTTAGCCGGTGAAGTTTGGGTGTTGACCGGTACTCTAGAAACCTTGGCGCGTAACGCTGCGAAAGCTTTCTTGCTTGCGCTAGGGGCAAAGGTTGCGGGTTCCGTATCCGCTAAAACCACCAAAGTAGTCGCGGGTCCCGGCGCGGGCAGTAAGCTTGAAAAGGCTCAACAACTTGGGCTAACTGTATTAGAAGAAAAAGATTTGATTACGCTATTGAAGGAGCACGGTATTGATGTATCTGACTAGAGTCTTGTGTTTGGTGATAGCCGCAGCGCTGTTGCTTGGGGGTTGCGCGGCGGGGCAACCAAAGGATCCAAACAATATTTGTTATATCCTCAAAGAGAACAAGGGTTGGTATAAAGATGCGAAAAAGGCGCGTAAGCGCTGGGGGCTACCCGTGCATGTTGGTTTTGCCTTTGTGCATAGAGAATCTACTTTTGTGGCCGATGCCAAGCCGCCACGCAAGCGCGTGTTGGGTGTGCCGTTGGGAAGAACGTCCTCAGCCTATGGCTATGCCCAAGCAACCGATGAGGCATGGACTGACTATAAGAAAGCCACTGGACGCCGGTTTGTTAAACGCACTAATTTCGGTGACGCCTTAGACTTTATTGGTTGGTATAACGATCGTAGCAATAAGCGCCTGCGTCTGCGTAAAAACGATACCTATAATCTATACCTTGCTTATTACAATGGTCATAGCGGTTACGCCAAAGGGGCGTGGAAAAAGTCATCGACCATAAAGGGATATGCGAAGAAGGCCTCCAGGCAGGCGGCGATTTATGCCAAGCAGCTCAGACGTTGTACTTAGGTGGCAAATGTAGCGATCTCAGACAGGGATCTAAGACAGGGGTCTAAGATAGGGGTCTAAGATAGGGGTCTAAGATAGGGATTTAGGTCGGGTGTCTGAAAAAGATGCCTGAGACAGGCGTAACGGGCGGGTGTTCTAGAGAGGCAGCGCAGTCGGTCTGCTCCGGCAACTGCGCGATCAGAGTATATTTGTCGGGTTGTTGAAAATCTGCGCTAGATTAAAGCTGGAATAAACGTCCCGGTGGTTGTGGCAGAGCTTCCGCTTTAAGGATCAGGTTGGTCATCCACTTTATGTACGGCTGAGCATGCTTGAGCAGTGTTGCGACACTCGTATCGTTTTCATCCTCTCTAAAGGCTCTTCTAAATACCGGAGAGTAGTAGAGGGGTTTACCAAAGTATGCTGACACGCCTGATAGGGAAGCCCTCAGTTCGTTAAACTCATCTCGACTGTCAATCATGTTCGGCAGTATTACAATTGGCGGTGGCGGCCCTTCCATGTTGCCTTTCTGCCGTAAAAACAACTGTTGCAGCGCAACGAGGTATTGTTGTGTAGCAAATACATCTGCGTCACCCACCGAGGTGGGCACGAAGACGACGTCGCAATGGGTTAGAAAGGTGCTTCGCGAAGGCTCGTTGCCTGCTGGGCTGTCAAAAACAATGAACTTTTGATCTTGGCTATAGGGGAAGTCTGTGCCCATATGATTGATCAGGTTGCCATTGTTGGGCGAACCTGAGTTAAGAAAAAAGTCTTCATTTTCTAAAACTTGAAATCTGTGATTAGTGAAGCGCTTGAGCGAATCACTACTCGTTTTTTGAACGTCAAGATCAATCAATTCAACTCTAGTACTAGGGTGCTGGGTAGCCAACCCTAGCCCCGCCATAAGCGCTAATGTGCTTTTACCAACGCCGCCTTTGGAGTTGGCAAAGATCACTGAACGTGGTTTTTTCAACGAAAGTTGACGCTCCACGGGCTTTTCTGGTTGATCGTACAAACTAGTGCTCTGCTCGAATTGGTGATCTTTATACAAGATCCGAATCTGT
>QXZU01000098.1 GCA_009886205.1 K189A clade bacterium
CAGAGAAGGCGGACGCACAGTAGGTGCGGGCGTTGTTGCTAAGGTAATTGCTTAGTACGTTGAATAGTACGTTGAATAGTCCTGCCCGTTGACCCTCTGCATAGTGAGGGTCCATGGGTTTGGCGTCAAAACGGTGCTGCTTTGAGAGGGGTAGCCCGTGATTGGCGAGATTGAAGTAACCGTATTAAAAGTAATTTGAAAATAGTTGCATTAATACTGTTATTCACTCCAAGAAGTGTTGCTTGAAATAATTCTACTCTGTATAGTTCGCCTCCCGCTTTGGAGAGCGTGAAGCCTTAAGTTTAAGCATAGGTTTCGCCGCAAACGGCAGTTTTAGAGTCGTGTTTAGTGGGTGTAGTTGCCTCAGTGTGGCAACGCAAAGCTCTTTAACAGGAGAAATGCTCTTTTAACCATTTTGTGCGTTGAGTGCGGGATGGGGAACGAGTGAATTTTAATTAGGGTTGGAGTTTGTAAGTGCAAAATCAGCGTATACGCATTCGCTTGAAAGCATTTGATCATCGTCTTATAGATGTATCGACGCAGGAAATAGTTGATACCGCTAAGCGGACTGGTGCGCAAGTGAAGGGACCTATCCCGCTGCCCACTCGTAAAGAGCGGTTTACAATTCTTGTATCACCTCACGTCAACAAAGACGCGCGGGACCAATACGAGATCCGTACCCATAAAAGACTCCTGGATATTGTTGAGCCCACAGAAAAGACAGTCGATGCGCTTATGAAGCTCGATCTGGCAGCTGGGGTTGAAGTACAAATTAGTTTGAATTAATCGGAGCCTTGCTGACTCTTTAGGGAGTGAGTGAAGTTTCGAAGTTTTGATACAAAAAGGCTCCGATTGGGAGCTGGCGATTGGCGAAAGCCGGGCACTGTCCTTTTACTCGAAAGAGTAGATAAGGGTGGAGGCCCAGCACGCCGTTGTTACCGCACAAAGGTAGGATTAGACCAATGGCAATTGGACTGGTAGGTAAAAAAAGTGGCATGACTCGCATCTTCAATGAAGAAGGTGTGTCTGTGCCGGTCACGGTTATAGAAGCCGAGCCTAATAGAATTACTCAGGTAAAGAGTGTTGAAAGCGATGGCTATGTAGCTGTCCAAGTCACCACTGGCGAAAGACGACAAAGTCGTGTGAGCAAGCCCATGGCTGGGCACTTTGCTAAAGCGAAGGCTGGCGCGGGTCGCGGTTTGTGGGAGTTTCGTTCCATGCAGGCTGATGATTTGAACGTTGGTGGCGAGCTTACGGTTGAGCAGTTCGAGGCAGGTCAAACTGTCGACGTACAAGGCACATCAAAAGGTAAGGGTTTTGCCGGTACCATCAAGCGATGGAACTTTGCAGGCCAAGACAACACTCACGGCAACTCTATCTCTCACCGTGCGCCTGGTTCTATTGGCCAATGCCAAACACCTGGTCGTGTATTCAAAGGTAAGAAAATGTCAGGCCACATGGGCGCAGCACGTGTGACAACACAGAATTTAGAGATTGTTCGGGTAGATACAGAGCGCAACCTGATTATGGTTAAAGGCGCAGTACCTGGAGCCACCGGTGGAGACGTATTTATTCGTCCTGCGGTAAAGGCTCGTCCCGAAGCGCTGGCTGCGGGAGAAGGTGAATGAACTTGAATCTAGCCCTAGACGGCGGCAGCGTAGAAGTAGCTGATACCGCATTCAGTAGAGAATTCAACGAGTCTCTCGTGCACCAAGTTGTAGTCGCTTACATGGCGGGTGCACGACAGGGTTCGCGCGCGCAGAAAAATCGTTCAGCAGTAAGTGGTGGTGGTAAGAAGCCATGGCGTCAAAAAGGTACTGGTCGCGCAAGAGCGGGTACTACTAGATCACCAATCTGGCGTTCAGGTGGTGTGACATTTGCTGCGCAGCCTCAAGACCACTCTACAAAAGTTAATCGCAAGATGTACCGTGGCGCACTACGTTGCATCCTTTCCGAACTTATTCGTAAAGAGCGTCTTATCGCGGTCGAGAATTTCTCGGTTAAAGCGCCAAAGACCAAAGAGCTCTTGTCCCAACTCAAAAGCCTAGATATGAGTAACGTTTTAATCGTTACTGAAGACGGCGATGAGAATCTATTTTTGGCAGCTCGTAACGTTCGCTTTGTTGATGTTCGGGATGTTGAAGGTGTTGATCCGGTGAGCCTAATCAGTCACGACAAAGTGCTGATCACGGTCGCGGCATTGAAGAAGCTAGAAGAGGCATTGGTATGAACCAGGAGCGCATCTTTACTGTTCTACGCGAACCTCACATATCAGAAAAAGTTTCTGTACTAGGTGATGTGGCTAATCAATACGCTTTTAAAGTATCTGTAGATGCGACTAAAGCTGAGATTCGTGAAGCCATTGAGACTATTTTTAAAGTCTCCGTAAAGAACGTCAGTACAGTAAATGTAAAAGGCAAGACTAAGAAGACTGCGCGCGGTATGTCGCGCAAGAAGAATTGGAAAAAGGCATACGTGACCGTAGCGCAGGGCCAAGAGCTCGACTACATGGTTGCGGAATAAGGGTTTAGCGTAATGGCTGTTGTAAAAACGAAACCAACTTCACCGGGACGTCGATTTGTCGTTAAAGTCGTCAACCCCGAGTTGCACAAGGGAGCGCCACATAAAGCGCTACTAGTATCGCAATCTAGGACTGGCGGTAGAAATAACGCTGGACGTATAACGACTCGGCATCGAGGCGGCGGTCACAAGCAACATTATAGAATTATCGATTGGAAGCGCACGAAAGATGGCATTCCAGCAGTAGTTGAGCGTCTAGAGTACGATCCAAATAGAACAGCAAACATTGCGCTGTTGAAGTATGCGGACGGTGAGCGACGTTACATTATTGCGCCAAAGGGCGTTCACGCCGGCGATCCAGTGATGAGTGGGCCTAGTGCACCAATCAAGTCTGGTAACACGCTGGCGCTAAGAAATATTCCAGTGGGTAGCGTTATCCACTGTGTCGAATTGAAGCCAGGCAAGGGTGCCCAGATGGTGCGTAGCGCCGGTGGTTCTTGCCAGTTGGTTGCTCGCGAAGGTGCACACGCTACCTTGCGTATGCGATCTGGCGAAATGCGCCGTGTACTCAGCGAATGCAGAGCAACACTCGGCGAAGTAGGTAACAGCGAACATAGCCTTCGTTCATTGGGTAAGGCTGGCGCGCAGAGATGGCGCGGTGTTCGCCCAACGGTTCGTGGTGTAGCTATGAACCCAGTCGATCACCCTCATGGTGGTGGTGAAGGTAAGACATCAGGCGGTAGACACCCAGTTTCACCTTGGGGAATGCCAACAAAAGGTCACAAGACCAGAAAGAATAAGCGTACCGACAGCCTCATAGTGCGTCGTCGCGGCAAGCGATAAACGGAGTAACCTAAGTGCCAAGATCATTATTTAAAGGCCCATTTGTTGATACCCATCTTTTAAAGAAGGTAGAAAACGCAGTGGCTAACAGTGAACGCCGCCCAATTAAGACTTGGTCGCGTCGCTCAATGGTCATGCCTGAAATGGTTGGGTTAACCATTGCCATTTATAACGGCCGTCAACATATTCCAGTCGTTATCAACGAAGACATGGTAGGACATAAGTTGGGTGAATTTGCACCTACTCGTACTTATCGTGGCCATTCGGCTGATAAGAAAGCTAAGCGATAGCGCGCAGATAAGGTAGAGAAAGAAGATGGAAGTCAGAGCGATTGCAAAACGCTTAAGTATCTCCGCGCAGAAGGTTCGCTTAGTGGCAGACCAAGTTCGCGGCAAGCCAGTGGCTGATGCTTTAGATGTATTGAATTTCAGCACTAAGAAAGGTGCTGTACTAGTGAAGAAGACTCTTGAGTCAGCAATTGCAAATGCTGAGCATAACGAGGGTGCCGATGTAGACGATCTCCGCATATCGGAAATCTTCGTCAACGAAGGCATGACAATGAAACGCATTCGTCCACGCGCTAAAGGCCGCGCGGATAGAATCCTAAAACGCAGCTGCCACATAACCGTGACAGTTTCGGATACGAAATAAGAGAATAGTATGGGTCAAAAAGTACATCCAACCGGTATTCGCTTAGGGATTGTCAAAGATCACACGTCAGTGTGGTATGCGGACAAGAAGAACTACGCGTTATACCTTCTGAACGATCTAGAGGTGCGCCGTTTTTTGCGCAAGCGTCTTGCTGACGCCTCTGTGGGTCGAATTGAGATTGCTCGGCCTGCTCAGACAGCACGCGTAACCATTCACACAGCCCGACCAGGTATTGTGATTGGTAAGAAAGGCGAAGACGTAGAACGTCTACGCAATGATTTAAGTAAGATGATGGGTGTTCCCGTCCACGTAAATATCGAAGAGATCCGCAAGCCAGAATTGGATGCGGTGCTAGTCGCTCAGAATGTAGCTCAGCAGTTAGAACGCCGAGTACAGTTTAGAAGAGCGATGCGTCGAGTAATACAGAACGCAATGCGCTTGGGTGCCGAAGGTATCAAAGTGCGTGTTGCTGGTCGTCTTGGAGGAGCAGAGATTGCTCGTTCCGAGGTCTATCATGAAGGAAGAGTGCCTCTGCATACCCTTCGTGCGGATATCGATTACGCAACTTTTGAAGCTGAAACTACCTACGGGATTTTAGGCATCAAAGTGTGGATCTTTAAGGGAGAGGTTATCGGGTCACAAGCCCCTGCTCAAGCTTCTCAGCAAGCCTAAGCCGTAATTAAGTACGAAGATGTTACAGCCGAAAAGAACAAAATTTAGAAAAATGCACAAGGGACGCAACCGAGGCCTCGCCCTGAGAGGTAGTCGCGTCAGCTTTGGTGAGTTTGGTCTTAAAGCCGTTGGGCGAGGCAGACTTACCGCGCGTCAAATCGAAGCCGGCAGACGAGCGATGACTCGTCGTATTCGCCGAGGCGGAAAGATTTGGATCCGAGTGTTTCCTGACAAGCCAATTACTAAAAAGCCTTTGGAAGTTCGCCAAGGTAAAGGTAAGGGTAGTGTTGAATACTGGGTAGCCCTTATTCAGCCAGGTCGTGTGCTTTATGAGATGCAGGGAGTGCCAGAAGATATGGCGCGCGAAGCACTCGCATTGGCAGCGGCTAAATTGCCCTTTAAGACAGTATTTGTTAAGCGGACAGCAATGTAATGAAAGTCCAAGATTTGAGAGAAAAGACTGCAGAAGAGCTGCAAAGTGAAGTGGTACGTTTGCGCCGCGAGCATTTTTCGCTGCGTATGCAAAACGCCAGTGGTCAATTGGGCCAGCCGCATCTTCTTAAAGAAATACGTCGCGACATCGCACGGGTGAAGACAGTAATGAAGGAGAGTAAAGATGTCTGAAGCAGAAAAAGCACAGACTAATCCGCGTACTGTATCCGGAGTAGTGGTCAGTGATCGCATGCAGAAAGGCATTACGATCAAAGTAGAGCGTAGGGTCAAGCACCCGGTTTATGGCAAGTACGTACGTAAGTCGTCAAAGATCCATGCGCACGATGAAGAGAATGCTTGCAAGATTGGTGACACAGTGACCGTTATTGAATGTCGTCCATTGTCAAAAACAAAGACCTGGATGCTGCAAAGCATCGACGTTCGGTCTACTGGAGTTTAAAGACCAATGATTCAGACAGAAACAATGCTCGAGATTGCTGATAACAGCGGTGCTCGAAGAGTTCAGTGTATTAAGGTTTTAGGCGGAAGCCACAGACGTTATGCGGGTATTGGCGACGTGATTAAGGTCACAGTTAAAGAAGCCATTCCACGCGGTCGTGTGAAAAAAGGCCAAGTGATGGACGCTGTAGTTGTACGTACGCGCAAAGGCGTTCGTCGTCCAGACGGTTCGTTGATTAAATTCGATCATAATGCAGCGGTTCTGCTCAATGCTCAGAAGCAGCCAGTAGGTACGCGTATCTTCGGGCCGGTGACTCGCGAGCTCAGAACAGAAAAGTTCATGCGCATTGTTTCCTTAGCGCCTGAAGTACTTTAAGTACAAAAACAGATTAATAGAGATCCTAAGAGATTGTCGGCATGTTAAAGATCAAGAAAAAAGATGAAGTGGTAGTGGTTGCCGGTCGTGACAAAGGACGTCGCGGCGAAGTATTGCGCGTCATGAAAGACGGCAGACTTATGGTTGCTGGTATTAACATGGTTAAGAAGCACAAGCGCCCTAACCCTAATACAGGCGACCAAGGTGGAATCGTTCCTCAGGAAGCACCGATTCAAGGCTCTAACGTTGCAATCTGGAATCATGAAAGCGAGAAGGCAGACAAAGTAGGTTTGCGCATTGAAGATGGAAAGAAAATCCGCTTCTTCAAATCAAACGGCAAAGAGATTGAAGACTAAACATGTCTAATTTATACGAACATTATAGAACAGAGCTTCATCCCAAGTTGCAAAAAGACTTGGCGATTAGTAATCCCATGGAAGTGCCTAAGATTACTAAAGTAACCCTGAACATGGGTGTAGGCGAAGCGATTACAGACCGTAAAGTAATGGATGCCGCAGTATCAGATATGACTGCCATCGCAGGACAGCAGCCCGTTATTTGCTTGGCTCGCCGTTCAGAAGCGGGATTCAAGATCCGTGAAGGCTACCCAATTGGCTGCAAAGTGACTTTGCGTAGGGAAAAGATGTACGACTTTATCGAACGTCTAGTGAGCATCGCTATCCCTCGTATGCGTGATTTTCGTGGTTTGAATCCTAAGTCGTTCGATGGCCGTGGCAACTTCAGCATGGGCCTTACTGAGCAAATCGTATTTGCTGAGATAGATTACGACAAGATCGATAAGATTCGCGGTCTAGACATCTGTGTGACGACCACAGCAAAAACAAATGAAGCGGCACTTGAGCTATTAAAAGCATTCAAGTTTCCTTTCCGTACATAGAGAAGAGATTAGTTATGGCAAAGCGTTCCATGATTGAAAGAGAGAAGAAGCGTGCAGACATCCGAGGTAAGTTCGGTGCAAAGCGTGCAGCTCTAAAAGCGATTATTTCTGACCGTAACGTATCCGATGAGGATCGTTGGGATGCGCAGTTGAAGTTACAGGCACAGCCTCGTGACGCCAGCGCAGTTCGACATCAAAGACGTTGTGGCATAACCGGTCGTCCTCATGGCGTTTACCGCAAGTTTGGTCTTTCGCGAAATATGTTGCGCGAAGCAGCTATGCGCGGCGATGTTCCCGGTTTAGTCAAGGCCAGCTGGTAGGTAATTATTATGACAATGCAAGATCCAATAGCTGACCTGCTTACTCGCGTAAGAAACGCCCAGATGGCGGGTCACGTAACTGTGCAAATGCCCAATTCCAAGGGTAAGCGGGCAATTTTAGATGTGCTTCAGAGTGAAGGCTTCATTCTAGGGTACTCCGTGAGTGATGAAGTTAAGTCAAACATCACAGTTGAGCTTAAGTATCACAACGGCTCACCAGTCATTGAAGAGATTTCGCGTGTTAGCCGTCCAGGGCTGCGAATCTACAAAGAAAGTAATGATATCCCTAAGGTCCGCGGTGGGCTTGGGGTGGCGATAGTCAGCACCAATAAGGGTGTGATGACCGACAAGAACGCACGATCTCAAGGGATTGGTGGCGAAGTACTTTGTACGGTTTTTTAGGGGAACTTTAATGTCTCGCGTAGCAAACAACCCAGTCGTTCTACCTTCGGGTTTAGAAGTAAAGATCGACGGCCAGCACTTCTCAGTGAAGGGCGGAAAAGGCCAAATGGAAATGAATATCCATGAATATGTTGCTCTTAAGCAAGAAGATGGCGAGTTGCGTGTAAGCGCTCAGTCAGAAGCTCGCGAAGCAGATGCAATGGCCGGCACCATGCGTGCATTGGTACAGAATATGGTTACAGGGGTAACCACAGGGTTCGAACGTAAGTTAGAACTTCAAGGTGTTGGTTATAGAGCTGCGTCGCAGGGTAGTACATTAACCCTGCAGTTAGGCTTCTCTCACCCGGTTGTGTATACGTTGCCTGAAGGCATTTCGGCAACCACCCCGAGCCAAACTGAAGTTGTAATTGCCGGTATGGACAAGCAGCAGGTTGGCCAAGTGTGTGCAGAGATCAGAGCATTCAGACCACCAGAGCCATACAAGGGCAAAGGTGTTCGGTATGCAGGCGAGTACGTACGACGTAAAGAAGCCAAAAAGAAGTAATTAGTTTAATAGTCACACTCTTTTGTGGTGCGGGGAAAATCCAAACCTTACTTAGAGATGGACTGTTGAAGAATATAGAAACGGATCGCGCAGTTTACGAAATGCGCAAAATGGAAACCAGGTTCGAAGCATGAACAGTAAGAAATCAAGCAGATTAAGAAGAGCGCGTCGCAGCCGCATGAAAATGCGCGAGCTGGGTGCTGTTCGTTTATCAGTCAATCGCACACCTCGGCACATATATGCTCAGGTGATTTCTGCCGATGGCGGAACCATTTTGGCTCAAGCGTCTACCTTAGAAGAGGCATTACGTGGGCCAGCTACTGGTAACGTTGAAACGGCGGCAAAGGTCGGCGCATTGGTTGCAGAGCGAGCGAAAGAGCAAGGCGTAAAAGCTGTTGCATTTGATCGATCAGGTTTTAAGTATCACGGACGAGTAAAAGCATTAGCAGATGCCGCTCGCGAAGGCGGATTGGAGTTCTAAATGGCTTATACCGATAAAGTAGAAGAAGAAGGATTAGTTGAGAAGCTAGTTCAGGTAAACCGAGTTGCCAAAGTTGTTAAGGGCGGCCGAATTTTTGGTTTCACCGCACTGACAGTAGTTGGCGACGGCAATGGCCGAGTTGGTTTTGGACGTGGTAAAGCGCGCGAAGTGCCTACTGCAATCCAAAAAGCGATGGAGTCTGCACGCCGTAATATGGTCGATGTAGATCTCAATGGCGGCACCTTATGGTATGCCACCACAGCACGTCACTCGGCGTCTAAGGTATACATGCAACCTGCATCGGAAGGTACTGGTGTAATTGCTGGTGGCACAATGCGAGCTGTTTTAGAAGCTGCGGGTGTTCACAACGTTTTAGCTAAGTGCTACGGATCAACAAATCCAGTTAACGTGGTTAGAGCAACGTTTAAGGCGCTGATGGGTGTTAAGTCTCCCGAGCGTGTTGCTGAAAAGCGCGGCAAGACTGTCGACAATATTGTCGCTTAAGGCTGAGGCAGAGTTATGAGCAGTAAATCTATTAGCGTGACCCAGACTAAAAGTCCGATTGGTCGTTTAAAGAATCACAAAGCCTGTTTGGTAGGTTTAGGTCTTCGCCGTATTGGTCACACAGTGACTGTTGAAGACACACCTTCCGTACGAGGAATGATTAATCGTGTGCACTACATGGTGCATGTCGAGGGAGAATCCTAATGCATTTGAATGATCTACACCCTGCCGATGGCAGTCACAAAACCAAGCGTCGCGTTGGTCGCGGAGCGGGTTCTGGTTGGGGTAAGACCTCTGGTCGTGGTCAGAAAGGTCAGAAGGCTCGGTCTGGTGGCGGCGTTCGTCCCGGTTTTGAAGGCGGTCAGTTGCCCTTACAAATGCGTATTCCTAAGTTTGGTTTTCGTTCACGCGTAAGCTTGTCTACCACGGAGGTTCGGTTGAGCGAATTGGCGAAAGTTGAAGGCGACTTGATCACTCTAGAGACGCTGAAAGCTGCAAACGTAGTAAGAAGAGACATGAAGCGCGCGCGCATTATGTTGTCAGGTGCTGTAGCTAAAGCTTACAAGGTTGAAGACGCAAACATCGGTGTAACAAAAGGCGCTCAAGCGGCTATTGAAGCAGCGGGTGGATCTGTAGTCGCTTTCGAAGCGCCAGTTCCAGGCAAATTGCAAAAGAAAGAACGTAAAGAAGAGGCGGCAGCTGCGGAGTAGTCGCTAAGACACCGCACTGAATACTCAACACACTAATCTGAAAACTAGTTAAAGAAACACAGAAAAAATAATGTCCAATAACCAACAAGATGTAGCTAATCAGCTAGCAGGAAATCAGGCAGGGGTTGCAGAACTCCGCAGCCGCCTGCTGTTCGTGCTGTTTGCCTTGTTGGTTTATAGAATTGGTACACACATTCCCGTTCCTGGTATTGACCCCGCGCAGTTGCAGGCCATCTTTAATCAGAACCAAGGCGGCATTCTCGAACTGTTTAATATGTTTTCGGGCGGTGCGTGGGAGCGTATGAGTATTCTGGCGTTAGGCGTAATTCCTTATATTACCGCCAGCATTATTATGAATTTGTTGACCATGATGTGGCCTCAGTTCCAGCAATGGCGCAAAGAGGGCGACGCAGGTCGTAGAAAAATTACACGCGCAACCCGCCTTCTAACTTTGGGTATTGCGTTAATTCAAGGCACCTCACTAGCGGTGACCTTAGCAAATCAAGGCCTCGCTTTTGAAAGTGGTTTTGCATTTACGTTTGTTGCCACTTTGACATTGGTGACCGGCTCCATCTTTATGATGTGGCTCGGAGAGCAGATTACCGAACGCGGTGTAGGTAACGGTATATCGCTACTGATTTTCTCTGGCATTGTGTCAGGGTTCCCGTCAGCGCTAGGCCAAATGTTCGAGGCAGCGCGCCTTGGTAATATTAATATCATAGCGCTGTTAGCAATGGGCGTACTTGCCATAGCAATCGTCTGGTTCGTGGTTCGGGTTGAACGTGGTCAACGTAGGATCACAGTGAACTACGCCAAGAAACAGCAAGGGCGTCGAGTGTTTCAGGCCCAAAGCAGCCACTTGCCCTTAAAGATTAATATGGCCGGTGTTATTCCAGCTATTTTCGCGTCGAGCCTACTTTTGGCGCCTGCTTCCATGGCCAGTTGGTTTGGTAGCAACCCCGGTATGGGCGCATTACAAGAAGTCGCGCTTGTGTTATCTCCAGGGCAGCCGCTGTATATAATGATGTTTGCAGCAGGGATCATATTCTTTAGCTTCTTTTATACCGCTATTATGTTTGATCCAAAGGATGTCGCAGACAACCTGAAGAAGCAGGGCGCTTATGTGCCAGGCATTCGTCCTGGTCAACAGACTTCTAAATATATCGATGATGTGATCACCCGACTCACCGTTTTTGGCGCACTTTATGTGACCTTGGTGTGTTTGTTACCCGAGTTTATGGTGGTCTTTTTTAATACCTCTTTTCAACTAGGCGGAACCGCAGTACTTATCGTGGTTGTGGTAGCAATGGACTTCATGTCACAAGTGCAGTCACACCTGATGAGTAGCCAGTACGCGAAGTTGATGGAAAAGTCGAAACTACAAAACTATGGGCGGCGTCGTTAATCGACCCCCATTTGGTAGGAAACTATGAAAGTAAGAGCATCAGTAAAGAAAATTTGTCGGAACTGTAAAGTCGTAAAGCGCAAAGGCGTTGTACGAGTTATTTGCAGCTCTGAACCTCGCCATAAACAGCGCCAAGGGTAGTTGGTAGTTATGGCATCAAGTGTAAGACGGAGCGAATAGATGGCACGTATTGCCGGAATCAATATACCGGATCACAAGCACGCAAGAATCTCGTTGACATATATCTTCGGGATTGGGCCAACCACTGCAGTGAAAATCTGTAGTCTGGCTGGTGTGCAACCGGAAACTAAGATTGGTGAGTTAGACGAAGCTAACCTGGACGCAATTCGAAATGAAGTTGCAAAGTTCACGGTAGAGGGCGACCTACGTCGAGAAACATCCATGAACATCAAGCGATTGATGGATCTAGGTTGTTATCGCGGAATACGTCATCGTCGGCACTTGCCAGTGCATGGACAGAGAACAAAAACCAATGCGCGCACCCGTAAGGGCCCGCGTCGTCCGATCCGTAGATAGGACAAGGTAGAGAAACAAATATGGCTGAACGTAAAAAAGCTAAACGTGTTGTCGTAGACGGATTGGCGCATATCCATGCGTCTTTCAACAATACGATCATTACGATTACCGATCGACAAGGCAATGCGCTGAGTTGGGCAACTTCTGGTGGCTCAGGTTTTAGGGGCTCACGTAAAAGTACCCCGTTCGCAGCGCAAATCGCTGCCGAAAAAGCCAGCCTAGTTGCTGTTGAATTTGGTATGAAGAGTGTAGATGTTTTCGTTAAGGGACCTGGTCCAGGTCGCGAGTCTGCAGTTCGCGCCATAAACGCGGCAGGCCTTAAAATAAACAGCATCGCAGATGTAACACCAATTCCTCACAATGGCTGTCGCCCACCTAAGCGCCGTCGCGTTTAAGTGCTGGGAATTGTAATGATGCATAATCGAATGGAGAAATAGGTATGGGTCGGTATTTAGGTCCAAAACTCAAGTTAAGTCGTCGAGAAGGCACTGACCTCTTCCTAAAGAGCGGTGTTCGTCCTATCGATTCAAAGTGCAAGATTGATAATGCACCTGGCATGCACGGTCTGCGTCGTGGACGTTTATCGGACTACGCAGTTCAGTTGCGCGAGAAGCAGAAGGTTCGCCGTATCTACGGTGTACTGGAGAAGCAGTTCCGTAATTACTACAAGAAAGCAGACCGTAAGCAAGGCGCCACAGGCGAAAACTTGTTGAAGTTACTTGAGTGCCGGTTAGACAACGTGGTCTATCGCATGGGCTTTGGTTCTACAAGAGCCGAGTCACGTCAGCTGGTTTCGCATAAGTCGGTTACCGTTAACGGTCACTGGGTCAACATTGCGTCATATCAAGTTAAAGCGGGCGACGTTGTTGCCATTGCTGAAAAATCTCGCGGTCAACTGCGCATCCAAGCCGCATTACAATTGTCTAGCCAACGTGGCGAGATTGATTGGGTCGAGGTAAGCGCAGACAAATTTGAAGGTACTTTTAAGCGTCTACCAGATCGCGAAGAGCTACCGTCAGAGATCAACGAAAACTTGATCGTAGAACTTTACTCTAAGTAATTTATTGGGCGCGCTGGCGCCTCTTTGGGAGACAAATATATGTCACAGTTGGCAAACGAATTTCTGACTCCACGAAATATTGAAGTGCAATCTGATAGCCCGTTTCGCTCTAAGGTCACTTTAGAGCCATTAGAGCGCGGCTTTGGTCACACTCTGGGCAACACGCTGCGTAGAATTTTGTTGTCGTCTATGCCTGGTTGCGCAATCACCGAAGTTCAGATCGACGGTGTTTTGCACGAGTACAGTACTATCGAAGGCGTGCAAGAAGATGTCATTGATATCCTTCTTAACCTGAAAGACATCAGCATTGTCATGCACAATCAGGATCACGGCACTATTGTCCTGGCTAAGAGCGGCGCAGGCGTGGTTACTGCCGGTGACTTCCAGTTGTCAGAAGACATTGAGATAGCCAATCCAGATCACGTGGTTTGCAACTTGAACGCCAGTGGTTCGATTCGTATCGAAGCAAAGGTCACTAGAGGTCGTGGATACGTTCCAGTGGATTCTCAAGCAACAGCAAGCAGCGAAGAGGACACCGGTCGTCCAATTGGCTCATTGCGTTTGGATGCGTCTTACAGCCCATTACGTAGAGTCTCCTACAGTGTAGAAAGCACTCGCGTAGAGCAACGTACTGACTTAGACAAGTTAGTTCTAGATTTAGAAACTAATGGCACCATCGATCCAGAAGAAGCAATTAGAAGAGCAGCGACTATTCTTCAGCATCAACTGGCTGTATTTGTCGACCTTGATAGCGAGAGCGAGCAGGTTGAAGAAGAGAAAGAAGATGAAGCCGATCCAATACTCATTCGTCCAGTGGACGATCTAGAATTGACCGTGCGTTCAGCGAACTGCCTTAAAGCAGAAAATATTTACTACATTGGTGATCTGATTCAGCGCACCGAAGTAGAATTGTTGAAGACACCCAACTTGGGTAAGAAATCACTGACAGAAATCAAAGATGTCTTGGCATCTAGAGGCTTGTCATTGGGCATGCGCCTAGAAAATTGGCCGCCAGCAAATTTACATGGTGGCCGGATCTAATCCAGGCACGACCCACGAGATAACAGGATCTTAGAAATAGGATCGGCAAAAAAGCGTCAACTCGCTTATAGGTACAGGAACGAATAATGCGTCATCGAAAGAGTGGCAGACAACTAAACCGAAACAGCTCGCACCGTCAGGCTATGTTTCGCAATATGGCTACATCTCTAATTGAGTGTGAAGTCATTAAAACTACACTGCCAAAAGCGAAAGAATTGCGTAAGGTTGCTGAACCGCTGATTACGCTAGCCAAGGAAGATTCGGTAGCAAATCGTCGTTTAGCTTTTGCTCGTACACGTAGCAAGGCTGCGGTAGGTAAGTTATTCACCGAACTTGGTCCACGCTACCAAGCGCGCCCTGGCGGTTACACACGCATTTTGAAGTGCGGTTTCCGTACCGGTGATGCAGCGCCAATGGCATACATTGAGCTAGTTGGCCGTCCGATTGCTGAGGTAGAAGATTTCGACGCAGATTTAGCCGGTGCTGAAGAGGTGGTAGAAACAGTAGAAGAAACAGAAGCTGTTGTTGAAACCGCAGACGAAGCTGTAGCTGAGGAAGCTGAACAGGCAGATACAAAGAAGGACTAAATCGTTGTGAGTAGTAGTTTTCACCCGACCCCCAGAACTTTGATGGGCCCAGGCCCATCTGATGTACATCCACGAGTTCTGGGAGCCATGGCGAAAGCTACTATTGGACACCTAGATCCTGAATTCATTGCTTTGATGGAAGACATCAAAGACCTCTTGCGATACACCTTTCGCACCGAGAACAAACTTACCCTACCCCTTTCTGCTCCAGGCTCTGCTGCCATGGAAGCGTCTTTTGCTAATCTAGTGGAAGCCGGCGATAAAGTAATCGTATGCATCAATGGTGTCTTCGGCATGCGTATGGCAGAAAATGTGCGCCGCATGAATGGCGAGCTTGTCACCGTTGAAGATGAGTGGGGTACTCAGGTAGACCCAGAGAAGGTCGAAGCCGCGCTCAAAGCCAACCCAGATGCCAAGATTCTTGCGTTCGTTCACGCTGAAACCTCCACAGGTGTGCGCTCAGATGCACAGACCCTGTGCGCCCTAGCGGAGCAGTATGGTTGTTTAAGCATCGTAGACTCCGTCACTGGCCTAGCTGGCATTGAGTTAGAAGTGGACGCTTGGAAAGCTGATGTAACTTATTCCGGCACGCAGAAGTGCTTGTCAGCGCCTCCAGGAATTAGCCTCATCACGTTCAGTGACAAAGCGGCAGCCCAAGTCAAAGCGCGTAACACCCCAGTACAAAGTTGGTTCCTAGATTTGTCTTTGCTCATGGCTTATTGGGAAGGCGACGGCGCTAGAACCTACCACCACACAGCCCCAGTCAATGCCATGTACGGTTTGCACGAAGCGCTGCTTATGGTGAAGGAAGAAGGTCTTGAGAATTCTTGGCATAAACACCGAGCAATGCACGAAGTCTTAGTCGAGAACCTAAATGGCATCGGACTAGAGTTTGTTGTTGACGCCAGTTACAGATTGCCACAGTTGAATTTAGTAAAGATTCCAGAAGGGGTTGATGAAGCAGCAGTGCGCAAGCGCCTGTTGAGCGAATTCAACTTAGAGATCGGTGCAGGTCTGGGTGCATTCGCTGGCAAGGTTTGGCGTATCGGCCTCATGGGCTATTCCGCGCGTCACGAGAACATCCAGCTGTGTACTAGCGCTCTGAAACATTGCATGCGCTAGAGTGGGTTCGAGCTGATGTGCAATCGGCTCAGCAGATAATCCACCTACACTTACGTTACCAGCCTGCCTCTGCAAGCTGGTGACCTAGCGAAATCAACGCGCCCCGCGCTAGTGAAGCCTCACTTTGCTACGAGTAACGGCTTTAAGAATCGTCCGGTATGGGACTTTTTCACCTTAACGATTTGTTCGGGCGTGCCAGTTGCGACAATGTGACCACCGCCAGAACCGCCCTCCGGCCCTAGATCAATGACCCAATCCGCAGTCTTCACCACGTCCAGATTGTGCTCAATAACCACCACTGTATTGCCGTCGTCGCGCAATCTATGCAGTACCTCTAGCAGCTGGGCAATGTCGTGAAAGTGTAGGCCGGTAGTTGGCTCGTCAAGAATGTATAAGGTCTGACCGGTATCGCGTTTAGATAACTCACGGCTCAGCTTAATTCTTTGCGCTTCACCGCCCGAAAGAGTGGTAGCAGATTGCCCTAGGCGAATGTAAGAAAGACCCACATCTATCAGAGTTTGCAATTTGCGCGAGAGCATAGGAACCGGCGCAAAAAACTCGCCAGCATCCTCCACGGTCATATCCAATACTTCGTGGATATTTTTACCCTTGTAGCGAATGTCCAATGTTTCTCGGTTGTAGCGTTTGCCATGGCAAACATCACAGGGCACATAGATGTCGGGCAGAAAGTGCATTTCCACTTTGATCATGCCGTCGCCCTGACACGCTTCACAGCGCCCACCCTTCACGTTGAAGCTAAAGCGTCCAGGCTTATAGCCGCGCGCCCTAGACTCTGGCACTTGAGCAAACAGCTCTCTGATCGGCGTAAACAGGCCAGTGTACGTTGCTGGGTTGGAGCGCGGTGTTCGGCCAATAGGGCTTTGGTCAATGTCCACAACCTTGTCCAGGTGCTGCAAACCATCTATCGCTTCATAGGGTCTGGGTTTAAGGGTGGTTGCCTTATTCAGAACCGTGGCGGTAATAGGGTAAAGGGTATGGTTGATTAGTGTAGATTTTCCAGACCCGGAGACACCTGTAATACAGGTAAGTAGTCCGCAGGGAATACTGATCGACACGTTATCTAAATTGTTGCCACTGGCACCGGTAAGCACCAAGTTTTTTTCTGGGTTGCGCGGCACACGCTTGGCCGGAATGGCAATAGACTTTTTGCCGCTCAGGTACTGCCCAGTGATAGATTTCTTGTTTTTGACCACTTCATCATAGGTGCCTTCAGCAACAATTTGGCCACCGTGAACGCCAGCGCCAGGGCCAATATCTATGAGGTAGTCTGCCCGACGCATAGCCTCTTCGTCGTGTTCTACAACAATCACCGTGTTACCTAAATCGCGCAGGTGCTCCAGCGTATGCAGTAGTCTTTCGTTGTCTCTTTGATGCAGACCGATAGATGGCTCATCAAGGATGTACATCACGCCAACTAGACCAGCACCAATCTGGCTGGCCAGACGGATTCTCTGCGCCTCACCGCCAGACAACGTATCCGCGCTGCGATCCAACGTTAAGTAGTTGAGTCCCACATCTACCAAAAACTGCAGTCGGGCGGTTATCTCTTTGAGAATTTTGTCAGCAATAGTGGCCTTTTGCCCTTTCAACTTCAGGCTGCCCAAATGCTTTAGCGTGTCTGCCACTGCGCCATGGGTAACACTTGGCAGGTCCGTTTCGCCAATAAAAACGTTTCGTGATTCCTCTTTTAAGCGAGTGCCCAGGCAGCTTGGGCAATCAGTGACGCGCATGAACTTTTGCAGATTCTCTCGCACCATAGATGAATCTGTTTCGCGGAAGCGGCGCTGCATATTGGGTAAGACACCCTCAAATCTGTGGGTGCGGCGAATGACATCGCCACGGTCATTGGCGTAGCTAAAATCAATGCGCGTGCGACCGCTGCCATTCAAAATAACATCTTGGTTCTTTTTGCTGAGTTTTTTAAACGGCACCTCAACATCAAATTCATAGTGGTCGGCTAAAGACGAAAGCATATGAAAGTAGTAAATATTTCTTCTATCCCAGCCTCGTATAGCGCCCTCAGCCAGAGTTAAATCGCGGTCAGCCACAACCAGATCTGGATCAAAAAATTGCGTAACCCCTAGGCCATCACAACTGCCGCAGGCACCGGCGGGATTATTGAAAGAAAACATGCGCGGCTCAAGCTCTGAAATACTGTAGCCGCAGGAAGGGCAGGCAAAGCGCGAGGAGAAAACTAAGGCCTCGCTTTTTTCGTCATCCATGTCCATGACCAACGCTACGCCATCGGATAATCCTAGCGCTGTCTCGAAACTTTCAGCCAATCGTTGGGCAACATCCTCTTTAACCCGTACACGGTCAATTACCGCTTCAATGGTGTGTTTTTTGTTCTTGTCTAATGCCGGAGCGTCATCAAGATCAACAATAAGACCGTTAATGCGCGCGCGCACGTAACCGTTGCTTATGAGTTCTTGAAATACATGCAGATGCTCGCCCTTCCGCTCATTCACAATAGGCGCAAGAATCATCACACGAAGGTCAGCCATGTTACCTATGACTTGGTCGACCATCTGGCTGACGGTTTGTGCGTCCAACGGCAGCGCATGCTCGGGGCAGCGAGGCTCGCCAACCCGCGCATAAAGTAGCCGCAGATAATCATAAATTTCGGTAATGGTGCCAACGGTAGAGCGGGGATTGTGCGAGGTAGATTTTTGCTCAATGGAAATTGCCGGCGAAAGACCTTCAATATGATCAATATCCGGTTTTTCCATCATCGATAAAAATTGGCGTGCGTAGGCGGACAGCGATTCTACATATCTTCTCTGTCCTTCCGCATAGAGCGTATCGAAAGCGAGGGAAGATTTTCCCGAACCAGACAGGCCGGTGATGATCACCAGTTTGTCCCGCGGAATGTCCAGGTCGATGTTACGTAAGTTGTGGGTGCGCGCACCGCGTACTGAAATCGTGTCCAAGGTTACTGTCGCTCTTGTTCGGTAGAAAGGCATAATCAACATAGCGCGGGCTTGTGTAAGCGACAAGCTATGACTGACGAAGGGTATCGGATATTGCGTGAAATTGTCGTGTAGTTGCGTCAAATCGTTCAGGGCCTGTGTCGCGCAATACTTACCCCAGCAAAGTCATTAGCGCACGGAATCAGCGGCATTTTAGAGTGGGTGGTATCAGTTTTTTGCACTACACTAATGCCATAGTGTCATCTTATGCGGAGAAGATTATGGCCAGAGGAATTAACAAAGTAATGCTCATTGGTAACCTTGGGCGAGACCCAGAAACCAGGTATGCCCAAAGTGGTAGCGCGGTTACAAGGTTCAGTATCGCCACGTCCGAGTCATGGAAAGACAAAGCTTCGGGCGAAATGCAAGAACGCACCGAGTGGCACAACGTTGTGTGCTTTGCGCGTTTGGCTGAGATTGCGGGAGAATACTTGCGCAAAGGCTCCAAGGTGTATATTGAAGGCAGCTTGCGCACCTCCAGTTGGGAAGCGGATGGGCAGAAGAAATACCGTACTGAAGTGAATGCGCGCGAGTTGCAGATGTTAGACAGCCGCGGCGGCGCAGACAGTGGTATGGGCGGCGGAGCCAGTGGCGCGCCTAGTGGTTTTAGCAATCAGGCACCAGCTCAGTCAGCTCAGCCAGGAGCCAGTAGCGCGGTTGCCGCAGACAGTGCGCCTACCTTGTCCGACGACACGGATTTTGAAGACGACATTCCTTTCTAGCATTCGTCGGCATAGTTCCAATACATCGTTATTAGGTCGGGGTATTACGTCTGGGTTATTAGGTCTGGGTTATAAAGAACCAGGCCAGAGGCCGCTAGCCACTGCCTAGCGTATGGGCTCATCCGGAGTTAGCAGCGTCAAATTCAGCGCTACACGAAAAAGCCGCGAAAAAGCCACGGCAGATTAGCCAAAAGGCTAGCGCATAGATTAACGAAAAGATTAACGAAAAGCTAAACGACGACTGACGAAAAGATCTACGCCAGCGCAGTGACTTGCGAGCTATATGCCCGCGTAAACAAGCCCGAACAAAACTAATCCCAGTACCATGCGATACACAACGTAGGGCAACATCCCTGTTCGTTCCACTAATTGAATAAAGTAGTGGATGCCCAGGTAGGCGCTAACACCAGCAATGGCGGCCCCCGCGGCTACCTTAGCCAAATCAGTCTCTACACCGCCCTCAGCTAAATCCAAAGACAATAACAATTGGGCGCCAGCAATAGTGGGTATGGCCAGCAGGAAAGAAAATCTAGCGGCCTCCACTCTACTCAGACCTAGCAGTAGTGCGGCAGTAATTGTTATTCCAGAACGTGAGGTGCCGGGAATCAGTGCAATGGCTTGAGCAAGGCCGATGAGGCCCGCGGCTTGCCAAGTGATCGCGCTGTTCGATGTTGGCCGTCTATCTGCGTACCAAAGCGCAGCACCAAATAACATTGTCGTAGTCGCTATTACCGGGACCGTGCGCAGTTGGCCTTGAATAAAGTCTTTGCCCAGCACTCCTATAATGACAACGGGCAATGTGGCTAGCGCAAGTTTCAGTACTTGCTCTATGCCTAAGGCGGCTCTTTGTGTTTCAGGGTTGTGCGAGGCCTGCCCCGCGCGTGCGGCATATACTGCGGGGGCTTGCCCAACAGCCCACAGCATGGCCAATAAATCTTTGCGAAAATACGCCAGTACCGCGATGAGGGTGCCAAAATGCACAGCAACATCAAATGCCAACCCTTGGTCCGGCCAACTTGTCAGCTGTGCGGGCAGTACTAAGTGAGCTGAGCTTGAAACCGGTAAAAATTCTGTAACGCCTTGTACTAAGGCCAGTACCAGTACTTGTAACCATTCCAATGCGGCTGTTCCTCTGTATGCGAAGTCTATGTTTCAAGTTTGGCTTCAGCTTGAGCTGTCGCCTCAGATATATACGAAAAAGTGTTATTTTGGCTGCCGCTTTTAGCAGGCCGCGCCGAGGAATGCAGCATAACATTGGCGACGTTAGTCTAGGCTAGTTATAGTTGCGGAAAGTTTCAGTCACCCTAATTAAACTAATTGAGGAGTCAGCAGTTGTCAGAAGCTATTGCTAACGAAGAGGAGCGCGGCGGTTTAGAGCTGCCCGAAATCCCCCTTTTTCCACTGCGCACGGTTTTGTTTCCTGAAGGCGTTTTGCCTCTGCGTATTTTTGAGCCGCGCTATGTAGATATGATTCGCTGGTGCATGCGTAATCAAGTTAATTTTGGTGTTGTTCTGTTACGCACGGGTAGTGATGTGGCGGATAAAGATGCGGATGCTGTGCCTGATGTGTTCCGAGTGGGTACTGAGGCAAAAATTGTCGACTTTAATCAGGCCGATAATGGCTTGCTGGGAATCGTCGCCCAAGGCGCTCGTAAGTTTTCCATCAAAGAATCCTATCTGCAAAAGGACGGGTTGTTAAAAGCCACCGTAGAGTTTGCCAAGGAGGAAGCCTTGGGCGAATTAACCCCAGTGCATGATCCTTTGGTTGCGGTGTTACAAGACCTGATGCAACACCCGTTGATTCAACAGCTGAATCCGCCCATAAGATTAGGAGAGGCGCGGTCGGTGAGTTATCGCCTTGCAGACCTTTTGCCGATAGAGCCAGAAATAAAACAGACATTGTTGCAAATGAATGGCGCTAAGGAACGGCTTACTGAGCTAGAGCGTTTGGTGACCAAATTCGGTCAATAGGGCGACGCTATGGGTTGCCCCAGCTTGCCCTTAAGAGCTTGCCCTTAAAAGATAGAACTTAGAACTTAGCAAGCCGGTAGTAAGCCATTGCGTAAATGGAAACCCAATCCGTATTTGATTGAATTCGCATATTCACAGATTGCATAGGTGAGCGTTGCTGGTTTTACCCCTATAATGCGCGGCATGGATACAAATATTAAAAGTTATATGCAGGGTGTTGGCCGTGCTGCTAGAGAGGCTTCTCGTGTTATCGGGGCGGCGTCTTCTGCAACCAAATCTGCGGCGCTTAAAGCAATCGCTGAAGCGGTAGACCACGCTCGCAAAGAGATTAAGCAAGCTAATGCTCAAGACATGCAGGCCGCGCAATCAAATGCCATAGACCAACCGCTGATCGAACGCCTGTTGCTAGACGACAAAGGCATTGATCAGATGATTGAAGGCCTGCTTCAAGTGGATGCTTTAAAAGATCCGGTAGGGGAAATGTCGGATTTCAGTTTTCGCCCCAGCGGCATTCAGATAGGCAAAATGCGTGTGCCCCTGGGCGTAATAGGCATGATTTACGAATCGCGTCCCAACGTCACAGTGGACGCGGCAAGCCTTTCGCTGAAGTCTGGTAACGCCTGTATTTTGCGCGGCGGCTCCGAAGCCTTTCACTCAAATCAAGCAATAGCCAAGTGTGTGGTCGCAGGATTAGAAACTGCCGGCCTTCCGTCTGCCTGTGTGCAGTTGATCAACACCACTGATCGCGCGGCGGTAGGCGAACTCATTCAGTTAGATAATTATGTAGACGTTATTGTGCCAAGGGGTGGCAAAAGCCTAATAGATCGCATTTCTAAAGAAGCGACTATCCCGGTAATTAAGCACTTAGATGGCATTTGTCATGTTTTTATTGATGCCGACGTTGATGCAGATATGGCGAAAAGCATAGCCTTCAACTCGAAGGTTGAAAAATATGCCGTGTGTAATGCGCTAGAAACCTTATTGATACATGAGGAAAGTGCTGCGGAAATTTTACCCGCCCTTGCTGAGCAATACGTAAATGCAGGTGTTGAATTACGCGGCTGCGAGCTTGCCCGTAGTATCGCTCAGATGACACCTGCCACCGAGCAAGATTGGGAGACCGAATATCTAGGTCCAATTTTGGCAATAAAAATTGTCGCCGATTTAGATGCGGCAATAGCCCATATCAATGAATATGGCTCCCAGCATACAGACGTCATTGTCACTCAAAGCTTTGCCAACTCCCGGCGTTTTATCGCTGAAGTAGATTCCGCATCAGTCATGATTAATGCCTCTACCCAATTTGCCGATGGCTTTGAATATGGCCTGGGTGCCGAAGTGGGCATTTCCACCGATAAAATCCATGCGCGGGGGCCCGTAGGCTTGGAAGGACTCACTTCACAAAAGTACGTTGTCTTCGGTAACGGAGAAATCCGCAATCGTTAACGTGCAGAGAGCGCATAAAGAGTGATCGGTATATTCGGCGGCACATTTGATCCGGTGCATAACGGCCATACGCACGCAGCGCTTGCAGTGGCCGCCGAGCTGGGTCTGAGCGTCATTCACATGCTGCTATCAGCGCGCCCCGGGCACAGAATTGCGTCGCAGACTTCTAATGAGCATCGCTGGAAAATGTTGCAACTGGCCTGCGCCGAGCACAGCAACTTGATCGCAGACGACCGCGAGCTGAATAGGCCGGGAACCTCTTATACCTTTGACACGCTGACGGCCATGGCAGCAGATCAAAATTCCGTTGGTGAGAATAAATCTCCTCCAGTGTGGATTCTTGGCTACGATTCCTATGCCACATTGACCTCATGGTATCGCTGGAACGAAATCACTGGTTTATGCAATTTGGTTGTACTAGATAGGCCCGGACAAATGACCCCAGAAGACCCCAATCTGGTAGACTTTTTCGCCCAGCGGCAGTGTGAAAAAATAGATCATAGCAAGGCCGGTCAAATGTTAAGATTGCCGCTGCCAATGCAGGAAGTCTCAGCAACCTTTGTGCGTCAGCAACTGCGCCTAGGCAAGAGTGTCTCTCATCTAGTGGCGCCGAAAGTGAATCAATACATTGAACAACATCAACTCTATATTACAACGGAGAGTATCGTTTGAACCCAAGTGCATTACGTGACCACGTCACCGCAGCCATCGAAGATCTAAAAGGCGTAGACATTGTCTCGCTAGATGTGGCGGCGCTCACACCAATGACAGACTATATGGTGTTGACCAGTGGTAACTCCAACCGCCATGTCAAAGCGATAGTGGACAATGTCAGTGAATCCGCAAAGGCCATTGGCATTCAACCTTTAGGTATAGAAGGTCGCGAAAGTTACGATTGGGTGCTTGTAGATTTAGGCGATGTGCTGGTGCATGTGATGAACATGGAGGCTCGTGGTTTTTATGAGATTGAGCGTCTTTGGACAGAAATGTCGAGCCGCGGCAAACCAGAAATGGAACGCGTTGAGCCTGAGTAGCTGGCGCTAACAGGCAGAGATCACTTTTACCAAGATCAATCTAACTCAGATCAACCTCATCAAGATCAATTTAATCAAGATCAATGAAAATACGCATATTATCCATTGGTAATAAGTGCCCCAGTTGGATTAAAACTGGGTTCGAGGAGTATGCTAAACGCATGCCACGAGAAATGCCGTTGACCTTGCTAGAAATGCAGGCACCACGCCACCACGCCGATCCGGCAAAGTATCAGCAAGACGAAGCGCAAAAGTTATTGGCGCAAATCGGTAAAAACGACTGGGTAATTGCGCTAGATGAGCACGGTACCTCGGTGACCAGTGTCGACTTGGCGAAAGGCCTAAAGGACTGGCAAATGGACGGGCGAGATGTCGCATTTCTTATCGGTGGTGCAGATGGGCTTGCCAAAGAGGTGCTCAGTCGCGCCAATCAAAAAATTTCCCTGTCTAAGTTAACCTTCCCTCACTATATGGTTCGCGTAATATTAGCCGAAGCTGTATACAGGGCCTGGAGCATCAGCACCGGGCACCCTTATCATCGTGTGTGAGGATGGCTAATTGTCAGTAGAATTATCGATAAAGGACCCCGGTCGCGAACAGGAACTGTTTGTGGGTCGAGCAATAACGCTATTTGCTTTAGTGGTTATCCTGTTCGCAATACTGGTTGCACGCATGCTCACCTTGCAAATTGTTGAGCACGAAACTTACCAGCTTCGCGCCGATAATAATCGCACTCAAATCCAAACCTTAGCGCCGTCAAGAGGCATGATTTATGACCGCAATGGGCGCTTGTTAGCAGATAACCAAACCTCCTTCTCACTGGCCATCGTCGCCGAGCGTGTAGAAGACATTGAAAGTCTATTGAGCGCCATTGTTGAAATTTTGTCGCTCAATACGCAGCAGCTCGAAAGAATTCGCGAAGAGTTGGCGAAGCGGAGTAGACCGGACTCTGCAGTAGTTATTTTAGAAGCCCTCTCGGAAAAACAAGTGGCGTTGTTAGCAGTGAACCGTCATCGCCTACCGGGTATAGAAGTTGTTAGTCGGCTTATTCGCTCCTATCCAATGGGCGCCATAGCTGCTCACGCCGTGGGTTCAGTAAGACGCCTTACCAAAGAGGATTTAGCAACCATAGAGCCCGTTCAATACAGCGGTTCGCAGTTTATTGGTAAACGCGGAGTTGAAGCGTTTTATGAAAAAAGCCTGCATGGAAAAGTGGGTTACCAAAAAGTAGAAACAGATGCTTATGGCAGAGTGCGCCGAGTATTAGATGTTCAAGGTGCACAGTCGGGACAAAATTTGACCCTGCATCTAGACAGCAAGCTCCAAGCTGCAAGTGTCGACGCGCTAGACGGTCGGCGCGGAGCAATAGTTGCGTTAGATCCGACCACCGGCGGAGTTTTAGCAATGGTCAGTCAGCCGAGCTACGACCCCAATCTTTTTGTTAGTGGCATGTCATCGTCTCAGTTCAGTGAGTTAAGTAGTTCTATTTACTTGCCGCTTTTTAACCGAGCAGTAAATGGTCAATACGCGCCGGGTTCCACATTTAAACCCGTTGTTGGTCTAGCCGGTATCAGTTCGGCTACAACCGATTGGGACGAGACAATTGAAGACAAGGGTTGGTTCAAACTGCCGGGACAAGATCGCGTCTATAGAGATTGGTCGTGGACCAAGGACAACTCAGGTGGGCAAGGTGAAGTAAATCTGCATAGGGCAATTTATCGCTCGTCTAATGTCTATTTTTACGACCTTGCTAGCCGTATGGAAGTGGATTCATTGCTTGGCTTTGCAGGCCAATTTGGCTTTGGTCGAAACTTGGCACTAGACATACCTCAGGCAAGCAGTGGTTTATTGCCTACGCCTGAATGGAAACGTAATGTTAAAAATCAACCCTGGTACCCGGGAGACTCGGTAAATTTAGGTATTGGTCAAGGAGACCTCTTGGCCACGCCCCTACAAATGGCCACGGTTGCTGCCACCATCGCCAATCGTGGTCGAGTGGTGCGGCCTAAAATGCTTCTGTCTAGTGATGACACTATTGGTGAAATGAATAGCGTTGAGGAGCCGCCGCAAATTGTTGGGCTCAGCGAAGAGGACTGGGAGTCCATGGTAGATTCCATGGAAGACGTGGTGCACCGAGGCGATAAAGGCTTCCGTGGCAATGGCACCGCGTGGGCCTACATTGGTCAAAAGATTGGTTATCGTATGGCAGGCAAATCCGGTACGGCGCAGGTAGTGGAGATCAATCAGGGCGAAGTCTACGACGAAGAGGCATTAACAGAGTTTCGTCGCAAGCACGCATGGTTTATTGCTTTTGCACCGGTGGATAATCCAACTATCGCGGTTGCGGTGTTGGTAGAAAACGGCGGTGGCGGCAGTTCTGTTGCAGCCCCCGTAGCAAGGGCCGTGATTGACGCGCATTTGTTCCAAGAAATAGCGAGTATTCGTTAAGTGCAAATTTTTGTGGTGTCGCTATGAGTCAAGATTTTCAAAGAAGTTTGCCAGGTTACTCGGGTGGGTCCGCCTCCAGTTGGTACGCACGAATTCACGTAGACCCTATATTGCTGTTATTAATTACGGGCGTAGTGCTCTTTGGTCTGGTTATTTTAAGCAGCGCCGTAGATGGCAATGACGCATTGTTAGATGCCCAAATAAGACGCATGGGAATGGCTTATGCGGCATTGATCATAGCGGCTCAGTTGCCGCCGGCAATTTACCTGCGCTGGGCACCATTCCTTTATGTGGTCGGCTTGGTGCTGCTAATTTTGGTTTTGCTTGTTGGCGTTAAAGTAAAGGGCTCGCAGCGCTGGATAGATATTCCGGGTTTGTTTAGATTCCAACCTTCCGAGCTTATGAAGATCGCTGTGCCTATGGCGGTGGCTTGGTATTTACAGCAAAGGGTTCTCCCGCCTTCCTTCAAACATACGATGTTTAGTTTGCTCATTATTGGCGTGCCTGCGTTTCTTATTGGTGTAGAACCCGATCTGGGCACCAGTATATTGGTAACTGGCGCGGGGGTGGCTGTTCTTTTGCTGGCGGGGCTATCTTGGCGTTGGATCTTTGGCGCTTTTGCGCTTATTGCGGCGGCGGCACCGCTGCTTTGGCAGTTCGTACTCAAGGACTATCAGCGGCAGCGAATCTTGACGCTATTTGACCCTGAGAGTGACCCTTTAGGCGCGGGCTGGAATATCATTCAATCCACCACAGCCATTGGTTCAGGTGGCGTCTTTGGTAAGGGCCTGTATCAGGGCAGTCAGAGCTATTTAGATTTTTTACCTGAAGCGAGAACAGACTTCATTGTTGCCGTAGTGGGTGAAGAACTGGGCTTCGTTGGCGTCGCTTTTTTACTCACGCTCTACCTGCTGATTATTGCTCGAGGTCTATTTTTAGCCTCTCAAGCAGGCAGTACTTTTGGCCGGTTGGTCGCAGGCGCGCTGGTTATGACATTTTTCATCTATTTGTTCGTCAACATTGCCATGGTCAGTGGCATACTGCCGGTGGTAGGTGTGCCGCTGCCGTTGGTGAGTTACGGTGGTACCTCGGCGATCACGTTGATGGCAGGTTTCGGCATTATAATGTCCATGCGCACGCATAAGGCGTGGTAGGAGTAGGTTATGTTTTTTCGAATGTTTGGTCCTAACGGCAAAAGTTTTTCCAGCTTGGTGATAGGGGCATTGATATGCCTCCAACTATCGACAGCCTATGCCGTAAACGATTACGTTGGCCGCCCCGAAGTAGACGCGTATATTGATTCCCTCGTTGCCGAACATGACTTCTCTCGTCAGGCGCTAGAGGAAATTTTTCGCGAAGCCGAAAAGAAAGATAAAATCATTGAACTCATGTCGCGGCCCGCAGAAAGGCGGTTGCAGTGGCATGAGTATCGAAAAATTTTGGTCGACCAGCCCAGAGTTAAATTAGGCCTAAAGTTCTGGCAAGAAAATGCAGCCACCCTCGCTCGAGCAGAGGAGGCCTATGGCGTTGATGCAGCCATTATTGTGGCAATTATAGGGGTAGAAACACGCTACGGTCGTATTACCGGGTCCTACAGGGTAGTTGACGCACTAGCGACACTGGGCTTCGATTATCCGCCTAGGGCCAAATTCTTTCTGAGCGAACTTACGCAATTCTTATTACTCGCTCGTGAAGAGGGCAAGAGTCCAATGAGTTTAAAAGGCTCATATGCAGGGGCGATGGGGTACGGCCAATTCATTTCATCAAGCTACCGAAACTATGCGGTAGATTTTGACGAAGATGGCGTCAGAGATATTTGGTCAAATAAAGTGGATGCTATTGGTAGCGTTGCTAACTATTTTGCTCGTCATGGCTGGCAGGGTGACAGCGTAGTGACTCAGAAAGTCAGCGTTATTGAGGCTACGCCAGAGATTTTGGAGGTGGCTAACAGCTCTTTAAAGCCCAATAAGACCCTACAACAGTGGCAAGATCTAGGCGTGAATATTCCTGCCTCTATGAGTGGAGACTTGGAGCGTAGCGCCATGTTGATGCGCATGGGGCAACCTGATGGCGCAGATTTTTGGTTAGGCTTTGACGATTTTTATGTCATCACGCGCTACAACCACAGCAGGCTTTATGCCATGGCTGTTTATCAGTTAAGCGAGACCATTCGTGAGCTTCGGGCACAATCAGGCGAGGCCGAGTGAAGCAATTAAGTTGGCTTGTTGCCTCGTTAGGAGTGTTAGGAGTGTTGGTGGGTTGTGCAACGCAAGCGCCAAGTCCGTCCGGGCGTTATGACCAAGATCAAGATGCCGCGCCAACATTAAGCCCTGCGGCAATAGCGCAGTTGGCAAATTTAGAAAATCCTCAGGTGGTAGAGTTGTCTCCCAGCGCTCGAGGTAATCCAGCCACTTACACTGTGTGGGGCAAGGATTATGCAGTCCTCCCATCTTCCGAAGGCTACCTTGAAGAGGGTAATGCATCTTGGTACGGGGCCAAGTTCCACGGACACTCCACGTCAAGTGGCGAGCCGTTCGACATGTTTACCCTCACTGCGGCACACCGTTCATTACCAATTCCTGTATTCGCTCGGGTGACAAATTTGGCTAACGGCAAAAGCACCATTGTGCGCATTAATGATAGGGGACCCTTTCACAGTGACAGAATAATCGACCTGTCCTTCGCTGCCGCAGTGAAACTGGGCTTCCATGAAAATGGCACTGCCCGGGTCCGGGTTGAGACCATTAGCAAAGATGAAAACACGTTCGTGGTTCAGGTCGGCGACTTCACTGATATTGGTGAAGCGCGGTTGGCCAAGGGGCAATTGGCGGCTACATCAGGCGCAGCCGTTGAAGTGGTAAAGCTTTTGGGTAGTGGGCTATACCGATTGCAGATTGGGCCCCTGTCTAGTGGCGCACCCATTGAGCGCTTAAAAGCATTAGTCGCTACCCTAGGTTTGGGGCAGGTAGACATCCGCGCCTCTGAATAAATTGAATCATCAGCGGTCACGTCTCCGCCGGTACTCTTAGCTGAGCTAAGGGTTGCAGGCGGTTGGAATACCTCAGTAGTAGTTACTCCTACCTTTCGTCCGGACAGTGAGCAGAAACAGCCCGCAAAATTTAGCTCCCTTGGTTTATGGATGTTAGAATGGGACCACCTTCGCAATAGAAACACGCAAAAAAATGCCTAGAGCCTCTATTCTCAATTCTTTGGTCGCCTTTATCCTTTTGACCGTTTTTGCTGGCTTCTCCGTTGCCCAGAAACCACTCACTTTACCGCCGCCGAATATCCAAGCCACGTCGTTCATATTGCTGGATGCAAAGACCAATAAAGTGCTTGCTGAAGAAAATTCAGATGAGCGCAAAGCCCCAGCTAGCTTGACCAAAATAATGACCGGCTACCTAGTTGAGCAAGAAATTAATCTAGGTCGGCTCGGCGTGGAAGAAGAGGTGCAGATCAGTGTGAACGCATGGCGTACAGGCGGGTCCAAAATGTTTATTCGCGAAGGCACACGAGTAACTGTAGAAGACCTTTTGAAAGGCGTCATTATTCAATCGGGCAACGATGCAAGTGTCGCATTAGCGGAACATATTGCCGGTAGTGAATTCGATTTTGCTGGCTTGATGAACGAGCAAGCAAAAGCGCTAGGCATGAATGATACCAATTTTGAAAACCCTACTGGCCTGCCTAACGATAACCATTACAGTACCGCAACAGATCTAGCTAAGTTAACTAGGGCCCTGATCAACGATCACCCGCAGCAATATGAGCTATATTCAGAAAAGCGCTTTAAGTACAACGACATTGATCAACCAAATAGAAACAAACTGCTTTGGCGTGACCGCTCGGTAGATGGGGTGAAGACCGGTTATACCCAAGATGCAGGCTATTGCCTGGTTGCTTCCGCCGAGCGTGATGGTATGCGCTTGATCAGTGTGGTGCTGGGCACTGCTAGCGACGAAGCACGTCTGCGCGAGAGCCAAAAACTTTTGTCCTTTGGTTTTAGGAATTTTGAAACTCAAACGCTCTATGAAGCAAATTCTGAGCTGCGTGCGGAGCCCGTATTTTATGGCACCCTTGAAAGTGTTGGTCTAGGTGTTGTTGAAGAGGTCGCCGTTACCGTGCCGCGAGGCTATTACAAAGATATACAGGCGGAAATTTCTGTCCCCACTCAGTTAGAGGCACCGTTAGTGGCCGGTCAAGTTGTCGGCCAACTCAAGTTGGTTTTGGCAGACGAAGTGATCTATGAAGGGGAAGTGGTTACCTTAGTGGACGTGCCAGAAGCTGGCGTAGTCTCTAGACTCGGCGACTTTGTTTTTCTTCTATTTGAGTCTATGTTTGGCGATGACTAAAGCCCCCGAAATAGAGTTTCCTTGTCGTTATCCCATTAAGGTGATTTGCCGTACCGATGAGGGGGTGGCCAATCGGGTTATTGATACGGTGCGTAAGCATGCCCCAGATCTCACGCCGGACGATATAAATATACGTAAAAGTAGCGGCGACAAATTTATTTCAGTGCGGATCAACTTGATGGCTCAAGGGCCGGTGCAGCTGAAAGAAATGTATGATGATCTAATGACAGATGGCGCTGTGCGTATGGTTATTTGAATGATTTTACATAATATTTACAGCGTCCAACAGACCTCTTGATCAGAACAGCTGCTTATACCCCATGACAAATCCACCATCTACTTTCTTAAGTGCTAAGTTCAATCAAGTAAAGATAGTCGACCTTGGTGAGACCCTCTACGAACCCATATATGAGCGTATGCAAGAATTCACGCGGCTTCGCGGCTCCAGCGCCGTAGATGAAATATGGTTAACAGAGCACCGACCTGTATTTACTCAGGGTCAGGCCGGTAAGGCGGAGCACATTCTTTTCCCCGGTAACATTCCTGTAGTGCAATCAAATCGCGGCGGTCAGGTGACCTATCATGGGCCAGGCCAGCTCACCGTCTATTTGCTGTTAGATCTACGGCGTCTAGGCATTGGTGTCAGAGACCTTGTCTCGCGCATTGAAGCAGCTATTCAGGCTCTGCTTGAGGAATACAAAATTTCCAGTCGGCTGCGCAGTGATGCCCCAGGTGTGTATATAGAGAATGCCAAAATTGCTTCTCTTGGTCTTCGCGTCAGCAAAGGGTGTAGTTATCACGGCTTAAGTTTGAACGTGGATATGGACCTTACGCCATTCAGCCAAATAAACCCCTGCGGTTTAACAGACATTAGCGTGACGCATCTTGTGGATCATCACGCTGTCGATATGGCTGAGGTGAAGATGAAATTGAGCAGGTACTTGCTAGGCCAACTTGGTTTAGAGGCGGTATCTTAGTCTTCTTGCCACCGGCTCTACGAGCATATTGGGCATTCTTTGGCTTTACTCAATTTAAGCCGACGCCATTCCATATACTTACCGTCAAAGAACAGGGTGTAGCCCACTAGGCTGGTGCCTACACCTGCGAGATATTTTATCGCTTCCAAAGCCTGGCAACTGCCTATGATGCCCACCAATGGGGCGATGACGCCATTTTCTGAGCAGTTCAATGCAGTGCCATTGCTGCTCGTATCAGATTCCGGGTACAAGCATTGATAACAAGGAGAGTCAGCGTTTGTAGGGTCAAATACTGAAATCTGCCCTTCCCAGCGAATAGCGGCGCCAGAAACCAGTGGTGTTTGAGTCTGCCAACAAAGTTGGTTGACCAAATACCTGCTATCGAAGTTGTCAGTTGCATCAACGACCAAGTCTACATAGTCGATTTGGCTGGCCAGTTCCGCCCCTGCTAAGCGCCGTTCAATAATTGTAACTCGAGTATTGCTGTTGAGGTCTTTTACGGCCCGTGCCGCTGACTGGGCTTTATTGATGCCCACATCCTGTTCTCTATGCGCAATTTGTCTTTGTAGGTTCGAGGCGTCTACGTGGTCGTCATCTACTAACACCAATTCACCAACGCCGGCTGCGCCTAGGTACATGGCAATAGGGGAGCCTAAGCCGCCCAGTCCAATCAACAATACTTTGGCACTCAGCAGCTTTTCTTGTCCGGCAATATCAAAATCCGGCAACATTATTTGTCTACTAAACCTAAGTAGTTGCTCGTCATTCATAGAGGTATTGGCCTAAGGAGACGCGCTCGATATTAGCTAGATCTCTATGCGAGGTCACCGCTTGAAAACCACTTTGTTCTAGCAGTAATCGAACCTGTTGGGCCTGGTCAAAACCATGTTCCAACAGCAGCCAACCTCCATTGGCTAAATAATTCGGTGCTTCTGTGATGATTTGCCGTAAGTCAGCCAAACCTTTTTCGTCTGCGATCAGCGCGTGCTGCGGCTCGGCGTGCAGGTGTGCAAGGTGCGGATCAGCCGGATCAATATAAGGTGGGTTGCTAACAATTATTTGCCAACGACCGGTTAGGCTCTCAAGCCAGCGACTTTCTTGAAACGTCACTTCAATACCAAGCGTCTCTGCATTTTGTTTTGCCACCAGTAAGGCATCAGTAGAAATGTCAGTAGCGGTAACTTTGGCGTCATCACGCTCGCTGGCAATAGCCAAAGCGATAGCACCACTCCCTGTGCCCAAGTCCAAAATGCCTGCGCCGTTTTGTAGCAGTGCCAAAGCGCTTTCTACCAGAAGTTCAGTTTCAGGTCGTGGCACCAAAACGTGCGGAGACACAGCAAGATTGAGGCCCCAAAATTCTTGCTCGCCGGCTAGGTAAGCAAAGGGCACATCATTCCGTAGTGCGTCAGCCCAGCGGTTTATTTCTACAAGCTGGTTTGCTGAGAGGGATCTTTCTGGGCGAGCCAAAATGCTGGCGCGGTTAACTTCCAATATATGGCAAAGAGTTAACTCGCAGTCCAGTCTGGGCAGATCACCCTGCAACTTAATCCACTGGTCAGAAGTCAAAGTCTGTCCAGTGGGGGTATCTGCTTTAGGTTCCGCCACTATTAATCTTCAGAAAGGTTTTGTAGTAGGTCCGCTTGGTGTTCCTGAATGAGCGGATCGACTATTGAATTAAGATCGCCCTCTATGACTTCGTCTAACTTATACAAAGTCAGATTAATGCGGTGATCGGTGACGCGTCCTTGAGGAAAATTGTAGGTGCGAATACGTTCCGAGCGATCACCAGAACCCACTAACTGTCGTCGGTTGGCCGCTTGCTCGCTTTGCTGTTTGCTCTGGGCGGCATCTAACAGCCGTGATTGTAGCAACGACATAGCCCGCGCCCGGTTCTTGTGCTGAGAACGCTCATCTTGGCACTCTACAACCGTGCCAGTTGGCAGGTGAGTTAAGCGAATGGCTGAATCGGTTTTGTTCACGTGCTGTCCACCGGCGCCAGATGCTCTAAAGGTATCTTCGCGAAGATCCTTCTTCTCAATAGCAATTGCACCAATTTCATCCACCTCAGGCATGATCGCAACGGTGCAAGCAGAAGTGTGCACGCGGCCTTGAGATTCGGTCTCTGGCACACGCTGTACGCGGTGGGCGCCTGATTCAAATTTCAGCTGACTATAAACATCACGTCCCTCAATGCGCGAAATGATCTCTTTGTAACCGCCATGTTCCCCGGGGCGCTCATTGAGAATTTCTACACGCCAGCCCTGATTTTCTGCGAACTTGTTATACATGCGGAAAAGGCTGCCGGAGAACAATGCCGCCTCGTCGCCGCCGGTACCGGCGCGAATTTCCAAAAACACGTTGGAGTGATCGTTTGGATCTTTTGGCAGTAACAGGGTTTGGAGTTTTTGCGTCAGGTCAGAAAGCTTCTCTTTGCTCTCTTGAATGTCCATTTCTGCCAGTTGGCGAATTTCAGCATCGTCATCGGTAAGTAATACTTTACTGTCTTCAAGGTCGTCGTTGAGGCCGGTGACCTCTTGGTAGCACAACACCACAGGTTCAATTTCTGCAAACTCTTTAGAGAGCGCGGTAAATTTTTCTCGGTTAGACATCACTTCTGCATCAGACAGCAGCGCGGATACTTCTTCAAAGCGATCCGTAAGGCTGCCTAATTTAGACATCATGGAGTCGGACAGGATCATATTTAGTCTTCTAGTTTAGTCGATGGGGTGTCCGCAGGCGTGCTCGTTGACCGAGCTTGCTCCTGCTCAGAAGGCGCAATAGGCACAGTAGTGTCTGCAGCGGGGCCCTCTGAGAGGCCCTCAGAGGGCGCGTAAATGCTACTTAGGTAACCCAGTAGATCTCGACGATCCTCAGCACTGGCCTCGCGCATAGCGGCAGTAGTTGGATGAATTAACTTGTTAGTTAGGTTTTGGCTTAACCGTAATATTGCCGCCTCGGCGTCACCGTCTTTGGCCAGGTCTCGCAGCGCGCGGGCCACTTCGGCCTCGCGAATTTCGTTGGCCTGTGTGCGAAAGGAAGTGAGTAGGTTTTTATCTTGCTGCACGCGCTTCTCCCTTTGAAAATCTTTCGCGCCCCTTGCCACAATATGTTCGGCATCTGCTGCTGCCGTTTGGCGTTGGGCGAGATTTCTTTCAACAATTTCGGTGAGGTCATCAATGGTGTAAAGGTATGCGTCTGGCAGTTCTGCCACCTCAGCTTCAATATCTCTTGGCACGGCAATGTCTACCATAAACATGGGCCGTCGCTTGCGCTTTTTAATGGCGGCTTCCACAGCGCCTTTGCCCAACACCGGAAGGCTGCTGCCTGTGGAGGCAATGACAATGTCATACTCATGCAAAACCCCCGCTATTTCGGTCAGCTGAATAGAGTGCGCATTGTATTTTGTCGCCAGTACTTGGGCATTGGCCAAGGTTCTATTGGCAATGGTCATAGAGCCAATGTTTTTTGCGGCCAAGTGGTCTGCGACTAAGCCTATGGTTTCACCCGCGCCAAGCAGCAAGGCTTTTTTAGTGCTCAAGTTTTCAAAAATTTTGCCTGCCATAGATACCGCGGCGTAGGCGATGGAAATTGGATTTCTGCCAATATCTGTTTCACTGCGAATTTGTTTAGCGGTCTGTAGGGTAATTCTAGACAGCAGGTTCAATTCAGGGCCAATGGTCCCGCAAGTGCGCGCCATGTCGTAGGCAGATTTAACCTGGCCCATAATTTGTGGCTCGCCGAGCATTTGCGAATCTAAGCCTGAGGCAACTCTGATAATATGCTGAGCGGCGTCATGGTCCCAATATTGGTAGCTGGCGTTTTCTAGCTCGTTTAAGGCAATGAGGCGTGCGTCAGCCAGCCAGTGTGATATGGCATCACCGCTGCTTGGATCTGCTGCGCAATAAAATTCTGTTCTGTTACAGGTAGAAATAATGGCCAC
>QXZU01000099.1 GCA_009886205.1 K189A clade bacterium
AAAAGTGAACGGGCCTGGGTTGTTCGCGATGACCCTTCTTATCCCTGGTGCTAAGACTTCAGCCTTGCCATATTCAAAATCTAACTTGCGACGATAGGGAATCTCAACAGCCATTTCGCACTCTCCAACAGAAAAAAAATTTGTCCCGCAATATAAGAGTCAGGCCCTGCAAAAGCAATAAAACTCGGGTCCCAGACTACATATGGGGCTTAGCTGTCGCCCCATTTTTCCCGTAACGCGATCCATGCGGACACATCTGGATTTATCGTTAAGGCCAAGTCCAAATATTCTTTGGCCTTAACTTGCAGGTCGTATTCATAGGCCTCTTGCGCTATGTCCGCTAGGCGTTGCGCGCACTCATTCAGTAACGCCAGTGCTTTTTCATTGGCTGGGTCAAGTTGTAGGGTTTCTCGCAGCAGGGCCGTGGCGTTGCTGTTTATTGGGGCTGTAATGTACCCGTCAGCCATCAATTGTTGCGACTTCTCAAGCAGTACAATGACTCTTGCTTTGCGCGTTCTTTCGCCTTCAATACGCAAGCGTAGCTCATTAATCGGCTCCGCTGGCAGGCCAGCTGCAGACGCTTGGCCAAGCAGTTCCTCTGCTTTGTCTAGATTGTCTTGTGCTAATTTGCTGCGCACATTATTCAAAATTTGCGCGGCGACCTCATTCAACCCCTGTAAGGCGACCATGTTATTGGGGTCGGTGGCTAGGACTCGTTGATATAGCTCCGCTGCATTGGCACCAGGTGGGGAAATGAACAGATTATCTGCCCGTAATCGCCTTGCCTGTACTAAGAGTTCGTTAATGGCCGCTTGGGCTGTAGCCGCTTGGGAAATGAGTTTTCTTACATCGTCCAGCGCACGCAGCTCGTTATTGGCAGCCGATGCTCGCTCCAGCAAACTAATGGCGTTGTTAACTTCTCCGTTCTCGGCAGCTGTCTTGGCCAAGACAATATAATGAGCAGACAATTCGGTTAAACCCCGCTCTGCACCTGGGTGCTTTGGCGCAATGCGCAGTATTTCTTGATAAGCCTGAATGGCAGCAGCAGCACTGGGGAGATCTGACAGGCCATGACTTGTAAGCAGCGCTTGGGTGCTTTTTAGCAACCGTTCTGCGCGATAGCGATTTTGTAGGCGCAGTGACAATACTGTCAGTTCAGGGTCTTCGCCCAATACACTTACAGCCTCTTGTAAGCGCACATTCGCCGTTTCTAGGTCCCCGCCTGCCAGGGCTGTATTGATGCTATCGCGCCAAACTGTGACCACTTCTTCTAAGGCGATTTGTGCCTCAAGATCATTTGGTTCTATTGAGAAAATGCGTTGATAGGCTGCGGCAATGGCAGCTAGGCCCTGGTTTGGGTCTTGGCGCAGCGATTCGGCTTCAGTTCTTGCAAAAACCAACTCTGGATTTTCAATGACCCCTAGAGAACTGCCCACGTCAGTGAGTGACTGAGTCACCTCATCCCTCAGTACAAAGACAACGCTGAGCAAAATGCTGGTAACCAGTAACACGGCAAAGCTTTGTAGCGCGACTTTTCGTCTACGTTTACGCCGCGCTCTCTTTTTCTGTTCTGATGGGTCTAAGGCAACAGTTCTCAACTCGGCACTTAGGACAAATATCTCTTGGGTTTTAATCGCCTGAGTTTTAATGGTGAGATTGGGTAGTTGTGTGTCCAGCGCAATAGACGCCAGCGCATCGCTGAGCATTTTTCCGTTCTGAAAGCGCTGTTCGCTCCGCTTGGCGAGTAATAAATCAATGACCGATTGCAGCGGTGCGAGATGGTTAGGTAGTCGAGGTATGGGTTCTTGCAAATGCTTTTGCAGCATGATTTTGGGATCTGGATCCGTATAGGGCAAACGCCCTGTCAAAATCTGATAAAATACAATACCAAGACTATAAAGGTCCGTGCTCCCACCTAGTTCGCGGCCGGTGATCTGTTCAGGGCTGGCATAACCTGGAGAAAGTTGTGCTGTGTCGCCACTGGGATTGTCGCTTGCGGCACTTTCGCCAATGGGGCTGGCACAGCCATAGTCGATGAGGCCAGGGTTACCATTGTAGGTGAAGACAATATGCTCTGGTTTTATGTCGCCGTGGACAAAACCAAGGCTGTGCAGCTCGTCCAATGCCATGGCAATTTGGCGGATCGCTGAGATAACAGTCTGAAGTTGAACGCCGCTCGCCATGCGATCTGTGAGATTGCCGCCGTCAAAGTCCTGCATGATGGCAAAAAAAGCATCCTCACGCTGACCCGAGGCGTAAAGTTTAGGGAATATCGGGTGCTTCGTGCGGGCCAAGATAGATGTTTCAGGCAGAGCCTTTGGCGCAAACTTCACCACTGCATTGGCTAAATCGATAATACGGGTGGCACGGTAGACGTTGGGGTGCTGGTCAATGTGATCACCCCGAACTAATTCGGATATTCGGTACCCTTGAATAATTTGGCCGATCATTTTAGCTACTGCCGTTCTCAGCGTTGCTGGCCACAGTATCCACTTCTGGAATTTCCAGCACATTGCCACTGACTAACTGACCAAGGATGAATTTGCCGTCGGGTATCAAGAGGCGTCCGTCTAAACTCACCGCAAGCCCTTCTCCGTGGGCAAGGCCATTGATGCATTGAGTTGACTCGAACATCCACTGCCGACCCATGTGGTTTAGTGCGCAGGTAGCGTTGTCGACCAACAAGCGTTCCAGTTGCAAAGTGCCCGTGCGCCACTGCTGAATTTCTGGCTGAGCGCCGGGTTGCTCCTTAATACCCCAACCACTTTGGCTGTTATCAAAAAACTCGCCGCGATAGATTGTGCCGTCGCGCCAATGAATTACACCTAAACCACTGCGTTTATCTGCGGCAAACATACCCACATAACGATTGCCATTGGGCCAGTACAAGGTGCCTTTACCTGAACGCTTGCCCTTGGAGAATTCGCCGATATATTGTCGGCCATCGGCATAAACCAAATGCCCCTGCCCATGCAGCACGCCCTGCAAAAAGTCCCCGTCATAGCTTTGACCCGTATGCCAGCGCATTTTGCCTTTGCCAGAGCGCACATCAGCCAAGAAATCGCCACTGTAGGTGTCCTTGTTGGCCCAGCTGAAATTCCCTGCGCCTTGGATTCGGTTAGCATTGAACATGCCCTGATATTTATCGCCATTTGCCCAGGTCAAGGTGCCAAAACCATGGCGCTTGCCGAGCAAAAACTCACCGTTGTAGGCGCGACCATCAACCCACTGATAGATACCCCTGCCATGGGGTAGATCGTTTAGAAATTCACCTTCATAGCGATCACCATTGGCCCAGGTGTACAGGCCCTGACCATTGAGAATACTGTCCTTGATTTCGCCCTCGTAGCGATCGCCATTTTCTAAAGTAATAATCTGCGTGGCCGCAAGGCCGGAGAGCGGTAGCAGGGTTATAGAGAGGAAAAAGAAATTCCGTAATATCTTTAAGTTCAAGGTTTCGTTATACACGCCAGCAAACTCCGGTAGACTCATCAGCAATGGGCTTATCGCTCGCCGCTCACATTACTGTAATTGGAAACTTATTTCTTCATCTCGTTGTGCTTAGCCTTAGGTTTGTTCAGTGGTTTCCTGGGCGGCCTGCTCGGTATTGGCGGTGGCGTAGTCATAGTGCCAGTACTGTATTTTTTGTTTACCCTCACCGGACAATATCCCCCTGAACTGGCGATGCTGGTGGCTATTGCAACGTCTCTGTCTTGTATTGTTTTCACTTCTGCTTCGGCGGCATTAACCCAAATCAAAGCACAAAGAGTTAATTGGGACATAGTCTACAAGCTGTTGCCCTTCCTTCTCATTGGCAGCTTTTCTGCTGGATATATTGCACCCAATTTGCCGCCCGGAATTTTGCGTTGGATGTTTGGCCTATTCATTGGGCTGGTCGCCATCATTATGCTGACAAACTGGAAGCCACAGCCAAATCGACTTCTACCAGGGTACGCGGGTAGCTCTCTTATTGGTGTGGTTGCCGGCCTTATAGCGGGGTTAGCTGGCATTGCTGGCGGCAATGTCATAGTGCCCACGCTTATTTTCTTCAATATCCCAGCGCACAATGCGACCGCCACAGCCAGTACTCTAGGGGTGCCTATCGCGGGAGTTGGTGCAATAGGCTATTTCGTTTTGGCACCTGCTAATGACCTGCCTAATTTGTTCGGTTATATGGATGGCGTGGCGTTTTTATCCATAGTCATTGGCGCCGTGATTACCGCGCCATTGGGCGTCAAATTTGCTCAGAAAGTTCCAGCAGACAGCTTGAAAAAGATCTTTGGGGCAATGCTTGGGCTAGTTTCCCTGCGCATGTTACTGGGGCCATTTTTACTTTAAGCGACTCATACTGGAGGGCAAAGCCCCTGCTTTATAGCGAGGCCACAGTGCTACAGCCAATGCTCGATAGCGCCTAAAGTCATTTGCGCAAAGAGAGTGCTTAAAAAGAGTGCTTAAAACGCCTGCCTCTAAGTTGGGCTCTCCAAAATAGATCTAATTTGGATTGCTTCCGTTGGCTGATCTGCCAATACATCCGAGATGACCACGACTTTATCGTTAGCAGCAAAACCTTCCTTTTCACGCAGTACATCAAAGGCCCTTTGCAGAGTCTTTTCCGGATTGCTACTGAACGCCATGCGATGTGCATACACCGCTCTATTCAGTGCAAGTCGGCGTCTAGATTGGCTGTTATTGGTAAATGCATAAATGGGTACGTGCATCGGCCTGGCGCTGGTGACGTAGTCTGCTGTTAGCCCGCGTCGAGTGATGACAACAATACCTTTCGCATCTAGTGCTTCGGCGAGGGCCACTGCGTGGATAGCCACATGCTGTTTGTCTTCGCTAACTTCCAGGGATTTTTCGTAACCCAAGCCCGGAAAGCGCTCAGATTTGCCTGCTATGTTGTCTAGTTGTTCAACACATCGAACAGGGTACTGCCCCACGCCTGTTTCACCTGACAGCATTACGGCATCGACACCCTCATATACTGCATTCGCCACGTCGGTCACTTCAGCTCGGGTTGGAATTGGGTTGTCGATCATAGATTCTAACAAGTGGGTGGCGACGATACAGCGCTTGCCGCCTTTTGCGCAGGCGTGAACAATTCTACGTTGCACGTTAGGTAAATCAGCGATGTCTGTTTCTATACCTAAGTCGCCACGAGCCACCATGACGCCGTCAGACAATGCAACAATCTCATGAATATTGTTCACACCTTCCTGATCTTCAATTTTTGCGATGATCTTAAT